>DASPKO010000289.1:0-12191 GCA_035628055.1 Phycisphaerales bacterium | reverse complement strand
GCGCGAACAGCGCCAGCGTGCGCGGATCGGCCAGCAGGAACAGCTCGGCGTGAGGCGCGATCTCCGAACGCCCCCCGGGCGTGACGATCTGCACCCCGCGCGAGGCCCAGAACCGCGCGTGGAGCTGCAGCGGGTCGAGGCCGAAGACCGTCCGCACGCGCGACACGCTCCCCGCCCCCGCCGGGCCCCCGGACGCCCCGGGCCCGGCTCGCCCGGCCACCGCGGCCGCGCCGTTGGCGTGCCCGTTGACCATGACCGCCGCCGCCGAGTCGGGCTCGGCACGCCGCGAGATGACCTCCGCCGCCGCGACCCTCATCGCACAATGTCCAGGGCCACGGTCCGCGAGACCGGGTCGAGGTTCCCGAGCTGCTCCGCCGCCGCGACCCCGCGCCCCGAGACCGCCTGGGCCAGCCTCGAGGCCGACCCATCGCCCGCCACCGAGCGCAGCGACGTGCTCGCCGCCGAGCGCCGGAAGTCCGTCGAGTGCGCCCGGTTGAAGACCAGCCCGAGCACGTTGGCCCGCAGCGAGGCGAGCTGGGCGCAGGCGCGCTCGACCTGCCCCCGGTGCTGCCCGCGCCCCACGACCAGCAACGTCCCGTCGGCCACGGAGGTCGCGAAGTTCGCCTCCAGGCTTCCCAGGATCGGTCCGGTGTCGATCACGATCGTGTCGAACTCCAGCTTCAGCTCGCTCACCAGCCGGGCGACCTGCCCCTCGGAGAGCCGGCTGATGCACGCCTCGTCGCCGACCCCCGCGGCCAGCACCGAGAGCCCGGGCACGCGCGTGGGCATCACGTGCCCGTTGAGGTGCCCGGTCGCCAGCGCGTCGCCCAGGCCGCGCTCCGGACGCACCCGCAGGGCGGTGGAGAGCCCGTGCCCGATCAGGTCGAAGTCGACCACCACCGTGCGCGACCCCGACGCCGCGAACGACAGTCCCAGCGAAAGCGCCAGGCTGGTCTTGCCATCGCCCGCCGTGGGGCTCGTGATGGCGTAGACCTGGTGCCCCCGCCCGCCGATCTGCAGCAGCGTGCGCATCTGGTGCACGCAGTGCGCCGCCGCGGTCGTCAGCTCGGGGTCGCCCAGGTTCTTGGGAAGCTGCGGCAGGATCCCGAACAGCGGCGCCGCGAGCCCCGCCGGCCGCGCCTGGTCCGCGTACCGCGAGCGCGGATCGATCAGCCCCAGGAGCATGAGCGCGGCGATCGGCAGGCCCCCGCCGGCCAGAAAGCCCAGGGCCGCCATCTTCAGGCGCGGGTCCCGGTCCGGCCACGCGGGCACGGCCTCGGGCTTGTGAATCTCCACCCGCCCGATCACGTCCTGCAGCTTCGAGTCCTGGCTGAGCTGGTCGAGCCGGTTGTTGACCAGGTCCAGCTCCTTCTCGTCCTTCTCCAGCCGCGCCCGGCTGTCCTTGATGCGCAGCCGCTTGCTCCCGATCGCCCGGGTCTCCTGCTCGGCGGCCGTCACCGCCACGCGCAGCGCGTCGCGGCGCTCGCGCAGCTTGGCCGTCGTCTCCACCGCCGCCCCGGCGCCGCCGGGGCCGACCACCAGGGCCGCCCCCACGCGACTTTCCCGCCAGGCCCGGGCGTCCTCGTCGATCCCCGCCTGCAGGGCCGCGATGCGCGCCTTGGTGTCGGCGACGTCGGGGTGGTTCTCCCCGTAGCCCGCGTGCCGCAGCCGGGCCAGGATGGTCTGGGCGTCCTTGAGCAGCCCGAGCTGGTGGGCCATCTGCGTGTCGACCAGCGCGATCTCCTGGGGGGTCATCTCCGCCTGCTGGGCCCCCGCCTCGGCCCCCTCCTCGTCCTGGGCCGGGAGCTTCGCCTCGACCTTGGCCAGGTCCTCCGCCAGCTTCTGGGCCTGTTCCAGCTTGGCCTCGTAGAGCTTGTCCAGGTCGTCGGTCCCGAACTCCTCCGCGTCGTCCCGGATCTGCTTGCGCAGGGCCGCGATCCTGTCCTCCAGCACCCGCTTGCTGTCCATCACCTGGGTGAAGATGTACTGCTCCGCCCGCTGCTCCCCGCGCCCATAGATCTCCTCGTACGCGGTCAGCACGCTCACCAGCCCCGCCTTGGCGGCCCGCGGGTCCACGTCGCTGAACGAGACGCTGATCAGCTCCGTCGCCTCCCGGCTCGGGCTCACCTCGAGGGCGTCACGGAACTTCTTCTCGTCCTCCGGGTGCCGCGGCCGGCCCAGCGCCCGCCACTCCTCGCTCTGCATCGCCTTGGCGATCACCCGGTCGTGCTTGAGCAGGTTGGCGTGCGTGTTCACGAAGCTCGTGAAGAGCGGGTGCACCTGGGTGTTCTCGGTGTTGTGCAGCACGCGGGGCATCACCGGGTGCACGCGCACCAGCCCCTTGGACTCGAACTTGGGCGTGAGCGCCATGTAGCCGGCCACGGCCCCCGCCACGGCGCACGCCCCCGAGAGCGCGATCGCCAGCAGGTACCGCCCGCGCAGCAGCCGGTGCACCACCGCCGGCAGGCTTGCCTGCCGCGGCTCGAGCGCCACCGTCTCCAGGCTCACGTGCGGGCCGGCCCCGCCCCGGTCCCCGGCCCGCTCCAACGAGTGTGTGCTCACGTCTGTCGCTCCCTATGGGTGAGCCCGGGGTTGGGACTGGAGAAGCCGGATCGCCGGAATCGCCGGCTCCACCAGCGTCGTGAAGATCGCCCGCTCCTCGGCCCGCGAGAGGCCCGGGGCCAGCAGCACCTGCACCTGCGCGGCTCCCAGGGCCCGCGTCCGGTAGTCGGCCGCGGCCTCGACCACCGCCTCCATCTCCGTCGCCAGCCCGCGCCCCGGGAGCACGAACAGGCCGTAGATCACCAGCCCGTTCTGCCTGTCGAACCCCGCCTGGCGATACTCGTAGCGCCGCACCGGCAGGCGCATCTCACCCACCACCAGCTCGACCTCCTCGGGCGGTCCCGAGGCGTTCCATCCGTGCGCGGGGTAGCAGACGGGCGGGTAGTGCCCGGACATGTCCCGGCAGTCCTTGCACTGCACGATCACCAGGTTCGCCTGCCGGCCCGACGTATGGTCCACGTACGTCCGGCTCATCAGCGCGTTCGGACGCAGCAGCGTGCGCGCCGCGGGCGGGACCGACATGTCCGTCCCCTCCCAGGCGCCCACCCGGTAGGGGATCGAGCCGATCGCGCCCGCCGCCAGCCCGTGGAACGGCTCGGCGTCCGCCGCGGTGTGATGCGCCGCGGTCTCCACGTACAGCCCCACCAGCAGAGCGGCGGTTACGGCGAGCGGGATCAGGCGCATCGGGCGGCCTCTCTCATTGGTACGCCAGCGAGTAGCGGTTCACGGGCACCTGCGCCCACTGCAGCACCCGCACCACGCCCAGCAGGAGCAGGAACGCGCACGGGAGCATCAGCCAGCCCGCGGCGTCGTGGAAGGTCTCCGCCACGCGCGGGCTCGCGTGCCCGTGCAGCAGCACCGTCGGGATCAGCCGCACGATGTTGCACGCCAGCGCCGCCAGCGGGCTCGCCGCCAGCACCACCAGCCGCATCGAGTTCCGCAGCGGCATCCCGAAGGCGAAGGCGTACGAGACCAGCACCACCGCGAAGACCATCCGCATCCCGTTGCACGCTTCGGCTACGGCGACGTTGATCCCATTGATCGTCAGAAGATTGCCCGATCGTTCCACCCCGACGCCGAACGTCTCCAGGATCGCGTGCGTGGTCGCCGCGCCCATCGATTGCAGGGGAAGCGAGACCGCCTGGCGGACCGACCCGGGCACGGGCACCAGGAAGACCAGCACGGCGACCGCCGGGAGGAACCGGAACAGCACGTGCTTGCCCACCACCGTCAGCACCGCCCCCAGCACCACCAGCACCGCGCCGAAGTGCCAGAGCGACTGCACCGCGTGGTGATACCCGTACCAGCTCAGCGCCCAGCCCAGCCCCACCGCCAGCGGGCCGATGTACTCCCCCCCGGGCGGGCAGTTCCGCAGCCGCAGCCGCCGCGCCCAGAACATCCAGGCCGCGACCACCGGCACCAGGAGCACGTGGCTCTGCTCGGTGTCCGTCGAGGCGATGTGATAGATGTCCTTCCAGGCCTCGCGCGTGAGCCACGCCCCCGCCGCGGCCAGCGCCAGCGCCGCCGCCGCGTGCCACGCCGTCCAGCCTTGCCGGGCCAGGAAGCGCGGGATCACGCCCCGGTCCTCCGCGCCGGCCCGGTCACGGCGCGCCCGTGGACCACCTCGCCCGCCCCCACCACGCCACCCGGACACACCAGCGCGCGCACCACCACCGCCCCCGCGCCCACCCGCCCGCCGCGCAGCACCACCGAGTCGTGCACCCGGGCCGGGCTCTCGACCTCCGCCCCCTCCTCGACCAGACTGAACGACTCGAACCACTCCTCGGCGAAGGGGTCCTCGGCACCGCCCGGACCCGCCCCGTGCCGCAGACGCCGCAGCGCCTGCAGATAGCCGTCGAGGGTGCGCACTGGGGCCGACGCCACCCCGCGCGCGAAGACCACACGCACGTCGCGCTCCCCCGCCAGGGCCGGCAGCACCTGCTCCTTGAGGTCGGCGAACCCCACGCCCCGCACCGTCCGCAGCGCCCCCGCCCGCACCAGCATCACGCCGCACGGCGTCGAATCCTCGTGGGCCAGCACCGCCACGTCCGCGCCGGGCGCCGCCAGGGCTCGCGCCAGCTCCACCAGCGGCTGGAAGAGCACCTGGTGCCCGTTCGCCACCAGCAGGTACTGCTCCTCCCCGTACGCCTCGGCCAGGTCGCGGAGCAGGCCGCCCGTCCCGCGGAACTCCCTGGGATCGCGCTCGATCGTCACGGCCACCCGGCCGTCCCCGTCCCGCACGCGGGGCGCCGGCGCGGACCGATCCAGCAGCACCCGCAGAGGGGGCACGCCCTCGGGCCCCGCCAAGGCCGCCACACCCGCCGCCCAGGCATCCAGCACCGTGCCGGGCGCGCCCAGCGGCAGGTCCAGGAGCGACCTCCCGATCTGGCGCGCCAGCTCGCTCTCGCGCACGGACCCCGCCAGCAGCACCACCGCCGCGGGCCCGACCGCCGGGCGTTCGGCCCCCAGCGCGGTTACCGGACCCTCTGCGGGCACGGGCGCCTGAGTGGTGGTGATAGCCATGGTGATCTCCGCCCCGCAAGGGGGACACGACGAGCCTCCGTACCAATTGAGCCTGACCCAGAGGCGAGTGCCTATTAGCACTTCTCCCCAGATTCGGAACCACAATGGGGTGGTGTGCCAGTACCCACCGGCACATCGGGGCCCCGCGCCCCCGCACGACCCCACCAAAGTCGCTGACCCACCGCCCACGCCAGCAATCGCGCCGCGAAAGGGACCCCGTCGACCAGGTACCGCCGGGCCAGCCGGCCCGGCTCCTGGGCGAGGCGATGGACCCACTCCAGCCCGATGCGGCGCATCCACGCCGGGGCCCGCCGGATCTCTCCGGTCACGAAGCTGAACGTCACGCCGATCCCCAGCAGCCACGCCCCGGGAAGCCGCTCGCGCAGGCGGCTGATCAGCCGTTCCTGCTTCGGCGAGCCCAGCGCGACCAGCACGATATCGGGCCGAGCCGCGGCGACCCGGTCGAGAAGATCCTCGACATAGCGGAGATCGTGCTCGAACCCCAGGGGCGGGCACTCGGTCCCCGCGATGGGAAGGCCCGGGCATTCCCCCCTCAGCCGCGCCGCGGCCGCCTCGGCGGTTCCCGGGTTCCCGCCGAGCAGGAAGACCGAGCGACCCTCGCGGGCGGCACGCCGGCACAGGGGCCAGATGAGGTCCGAGCCCGCGGCCCGCCCGGGAAGCGGGGTCCCGCGCAGCCGGGCGGCCCACACCAACGGCATCCCGTCGGCCAGCCGCATCGTCGCCGGGGCGCACAGGTCCGCAAACTCCTGGTCCCGGACCAGCCGGCGCAGGATGTCCAGGTTCGGCGTGATCACCCATCCACCGACCCGTGCGCCCAGCGACGCGCAGACCCGCTCGGCGGCGCCCTCCACCGTCAGCGCATCGAGACGCACACCCATGAGCGTCACGGTCCCGGGCGGGGGCGGCGGCCGGCCGACCTCCCCGACACGGCCGATCGCGGCGCTCATGCCGGCACCGCCGGCCCGGGAGCATCCGCCCGGGTCGCGCCCCGCCAGACCGGGGCCTGCTGCCGGTCCAGCTCCGCCGTCGCCGCCCGCTTGCCGCGCCACAGCGCCCGCCACTGGTAGCGCCGGAGGAACCGGCGGAAGCCCGGCTCCTCGTAGCGCGGGGCGCGCCGCAGCATGGCGCGCACGTACCCCCACCACATCGCCATTCCCCCGATCACCAGCGGAGGGTGCGCCAGACGGAAAAGCGCGCTGGCCGTCATGTACGCCAGCGACGTGCCCATGAACCATTGCCCCGCCCCGTGACGCATCCGCCCGGTGAGCAGCCCGACCTGGCTCGAGCCCATGGGCCGAAGGTGGATGAAGCGCAGGTCGGGCTCGTCCCAGCTCGCCGCCATCCAGCCGAGCATGCGGCAGCGATGGCAGTCGATCCCGTCCCACATCACGCCGCGCACGAACCCGCCGATCTGGCGGAAGCACTCGGTCCGGTAGAACTTGGTCATTCCGACCGACATCTCGTCGCCGCAGCCTTCGCTCACCAGCTCGCCCTCCCAGGTCTTCCCCGGATTCGCCGGGCCCGGGAAGTAGGCCTTCCCGGAGCACGTGCCCAGCCGGGGCTCCGCCTCCATGCGCCGCATGAGCAGCTCGAAGTAACCGGGCGGCAGGTCCAGGTCGAGGTCGAGCTTGCAGAGGTACTCGAACCGCGAGAGATCCACCGTCTCGAGTCCCGCATAGAAGGCGTCGATCACGCCCGGGCCCACGCTCCGCCCGCCCCGGTCGGCCCGGCGCACGATCCGCAGCCGCGGGAAGCGGGCCGCGTACTCCTCCAGGATCCGCGGCGTCTCGTCGGTCGACCCGTCGTCGACGATCACCCACAGGTCCGGCAGAACGCTCTGCGCCATCACCGAGTCCAGCGTGCGACGCATGTAGCGCGCCTCGTCGCGGCAGGGAGAGATGAGCACGTAGCGGCGCGGCGGGCTCATTGCGCGGGGTCCCCGCTGTGCGCCACGGCCGGAGCGACCGGCCCCGACCTCCCGGCCCCGGCGCCCTGGCCCCCCCCCGCGGGGTCGCGCGCCGCACCCGACGGCGCCCGGCGCGCGCTCGGCCTGGCCTCCCGCCCCAGCTCGCGCTCGAAGAGCTCGGCGAGCCGCCGCGCCGAAGCCTCAAGCCCGTACTCGGCGCGCACCACCTCTCGCCCGGCCGCCGCCAGCCGGTTCCGCAGGTCCGGGTCGTGCGCGAGGCGGCGCATGGCGGCCCCGAGGGCCGCCGGATCCGCGGGCGTCGTGAGCAGGCCGCTCCGGCCCTCCTCGACCAGCTCGGGGATGCCCGCCAGGCGCGGGGCGATCACGGGCACGCCCGCGGCCATCGCCTCCATCAGCACCACCGGCACGCCCTCGGAGAGGCTGCACATCACGAACACGTCCGCCTCGCTCAGCAGGCGCTGCACCCCCGCGCGGGCGAGCGCGCCATGAAACCCGACCCGGCCCCCGAGGCCCAGCCGGGCGGCCCGGCCTTCGAGCTCGGCCCGCTCCGGGCCGTCACCGACGATGTCCAGCCGGCACTCGGGGTCGGCCGCCGCGAGCGGCGCGAACGCCTCGAGCAGCATCGGCAGGTTCTTCAGCCGCACCAGCCGCCCCACGAACAGGAAGCGGCGCGCGCGGCCCGCGTGCGGGGCACGTGGCGCGACCTCGTCGCTTGGCAGCCCGCAGCGGATCACCTCGAGCCGCTCCCAGTCGCGCGGCTCGGACCAGAGCATCGCCTGGGCCCGCGTGAAGCCGCTGATGCACATGCAAAACCGGGCCCGCGCCGCCTTCTCGGCCAGTTGCCAGCGCCGCGGCTCCAGGAAGACCTCTCCGTGGAACGCCAGGCTGAAGCCGAAGGCCCCGAGGCAGGACGCGAGCATCGCGACGGTTCCCGCCGAGCCGGCCGCCGTGCAGTGCAGGTGCCCGACCCGGTGCCGGCGCACCAGCCCCACCACCAGCGGCGCTTCGGCGAAGTAGGCGAGCTGGCGGGCCAGGGCCCCGAGCCCGGGCCCGCGGCCCCGCAGTGTCAGGCCCAGCGCGCGCAGGTAGCGCCCGGGCGAGCGGAGCAGGCAGGCTGCATGGGCCCCCGCCAGGCGAAACGGGTTGGCGGGAAGCAGGTAGTGGGTTCGCTGGGCTTCGGCGCGCTGCTCGGGCCCCACCAGCTCGCTCTCGCCGGGGCGGCGCACGGAGATCGTCACGACCTCGACGCCCAGCCGGCGCAGCTCCTCCACCTCGCGGCGCACGAACGTGTCGGTCGCGCGGGGGTACGTGCCCGACAGATAGCCCACGCGCCCGCGGATCACCGCGCTTCTCCCGAGCCCGTGGAGAGCGCCGGCGGCGCGGCGACCCGCGCCAGCGCTTCGGCAAACCGGTACCGCGGGCGCCACCCCAGCTCGCGCCGGATCCGGGTGTTGTCGTAGCGCAGCGGCTTGAACCGGGCGTGCACCCGCGCCGGCACCAGCACGCCCGGGAGCTTGGCCCGGCCGCCCAAGATCGCCCGGTTGGTCGCGACCGCGGCCCACGCCAGGGCCAGGACCACGCGCCACGGGATCAGCACCGCCCGCGCCCCGGGCGCCTCGATCGCGCGGACCGCGCGCGCGTACCGCGCCTGGGGCGGGCGCTCGTCGTCGACCACGTTCAGCACCAGGTCCAGGCCCTCCCGCGGGGCCGCCGCCGGGCCCTGTTCCGGGGTCCCCGCCGGTCCGATCCTTTCGGCCGCCAGCACCACCGCCTGGGCACAGTTCTCGACATAGGTGAGCGGGAGGGGCGCCAGGGCGCCGATCCGCAGCCACGTGCGCTCCCCGCGGGCGCCGAGCCGGGCGGTCCAGAGGTTGCCTCTCCCCCAGATCACCCCGGGACGGAGCGTCACGCACCGCCAGCCCCGCGCGCTCGCGTGGGCCCGGATGAGCCGCTCCTGCGCGAGCTTGGTGTGGCAGTACTCGTCGCGCCGGCGCGTGTCACGCTCGACCGCGGAGGCCTCGTCCAGCCGCGACCAGGCCCACCGGGCGCCGAAGTCGTACACCGAGAACGAGCTGATCGCCACGATCGCGCGCACGCCCGCGCGGTCCATCGCTCCCAGCAGGTTCTCCGTCGCCACCACCGTGCCGGCGTACTGCGCGTACATGTCCCCGCTCTTGGAGGCCGCGGTGTGCACCACGACGTCGACCCCCGCCAGCACCTCGTCGAGGCCCCGCGCGGCCCGCAGGTCCGCCCGCGCCGGCTCGACCAGCTCGTGCGCCAGCTCGGCCGGGAGCGCGGGCCCCGCCGCGGGGCGCACCAGGGCGCGCACGCGATGCCCGCGGGCCGTGGCCTCGGCCACCACGTGCCGCCCCAGGAAGCCCGCGGCCCCGGTCACCAGCACCCTCACAGCCGGTTCTCCGGGCTGGCGAGCGCGTCGATCAGGCGGGCCGCGCGGCGCATGTCCTCCTCGCGCACGGGCGGCTCGCTCCCCCGCTCGAGCGCGTCGTAGGTCTGCGCCAGAAAGGTCTCCAGTCCCTCGTAGGGCGTCACCTGCATCACCTTCCGCCAGAAGTTCGCCAGGCTCGCGCCCATCAGCCCCGCCCCGCGCCGCCACTGATTCACCACGGGCGTGAGCTGCTTGCCCCCGCGGCGCGGCACCATCAGCCCGACCCAGGGCTGGAAGAGGTCGGCCTCGGCCGTCCCCCGCGTCCCCCGCACGGTGAGCGTGAACCCCTCGGGCCACTGCCGGCAGCAGAAGCGCAGCCGCGCCCGGGCCGGGCCGGCGTCGACCAGCGCGTCGAGCTCATCGAACTTGAAGGGGGCACCCCCCCCGGCGTTCTCGAGGCGGGCCCGCACGCGGTCCGGCTCGCCGGGCAGGAAGCGCAGCGCCAGGTAGCACAGGTGGGTCAGGAACTCCTGCACCACGCCGGCGGGCAGGCCGTGGCTGGGGTGGGGGAGGTTCTCATCGGCGTAGCGCCCTCCGCGGGCGCGGATGGACAGGCACAGCCGCACCTCGACCTCGCGCACGAGCCCGAGCCGGCCGGCCTCGAGCGCGTCCTCGATCCGCCGCACCGGGCGGTTGAAGCGGTAGTTGTGGTTCTCGACGAGCCGGCGGGCGCGATCCCGCGCCAGCTCCAGGAGCCCGTCGAGCTCGGCCAGCGTCGGCGCCGCCGGCTTCTCGACGATCACGTGAGCCCCCGCGCGCAGGCACCGGGCGGCGATCTCCACGTGCGTGTGCGGGGGGGTCAGCACGTGGGCCACGTCGGGCCGCTCGCGCTCGAGCATGGCCTGTAGGTCGGTGTACGGCTTGGCGCCGCCGCCGGCCCGTTCGGCCGCGAAGGCCGCCAGCGCGGGCGAGAGGTCGCAGACCGCCACCGCGGTGGCCCCGGGGCGCCGGGAGAGGAAGCGGAGGTGCTCCTCGGAGATCTTGCCGGTGCCGACGACGGCGGCGCGCAGCGCTCGCCGGGCCGGGGGCGCCGCGGGAGCGCACGCGGCCGCCGGGCCGGGAACCGCCGGCTCGTGGCTGGGGGGCGCGGGCTCAGGCACGCGCCACGGGCTCCGCGCCGAGGAACTCATCGTTGATCTGGTCCTGACTCCGCCCCTGGATGAACATCTGGCCCCACATCTCCAGGCTCAGCATCCACGCCGCCACCTGCCCCCGCTGCGCCAGCGTCCAGCGGCGCAGCTCCTCGGGGAGCAGCTCGAACTCGCTCACCACGAACCCCTCGCGCAGCCACCGCTCAGGCCAAGCGCCGGTGTAGTACTGCGGGGGGACCGTGAAGCCCATCTTGGGCCGGTGCACGAGGTCGCGCGGCAGGAACCGCTCCGCGACGCGCTTGAGGATCGCCTTGCCCACGGGCCTGAGCCCGCGCACGCCGAGCTTGTGCGCCGGCGGCATCTCCAGGGCCAGCTCGGCCACGCGGGAGTCCAGGAAGGGGACGCGGGCCTCGACGCTCGCGGCCATCGAGGCGCGGTCGGTGCGGTGCAGGATCGGCAGGATGTACGTCTGGAGCTGGCAGGCCAGCTCCACCGCCAGGTCGCGCTCGATCGCGTCGTCGAGGCGCGCGTAGTCCTCCAGGGCCGTGCCCCGGATGGTGCCGAAGCGCAGCCCGCCCAGCAGCGCGTCGTGCATGGTCTCGTGCGCGCGCGCCTCCGGCTCGAGCCCGATCCGCGCCCCCGCCCGCGTCAGCAGCCCCAGGCCCCGCCCCAGCGCCAGCTCCCCGATCCGCCCCTTCGAGGCGGCCACGCGCCGCAGCGCGATCCGCCGGTACTGCCCCACGTAGCCCCCGAAGAGCTCGTCGGCCCCCTCGCCCGAGAGGAGCACCTTCACGCCGGTCTCCCGGGCCAGCCTCGAGAGCAGGTAGAGCGGCACCGCGTTGATGAGCGAGAGCGGGTACTCGTTCACCCAGACCATGTGGGCCAGCGACCCGCGGAAGAGCTCGCGGGTGAGGTTGACGGTGCGCAGCTCGACGCCCACGTGCCGGGCGGCCTGCTCGGCGTACGGGCCCTCGTCCAGGTGCGCGTCGTCGGGGCAGGCGACGTTGAACGCCGTGAGCCCGCGGTGGTGGCGCGCCGCCAGGGCGGTCACCAGGCTGCTGTCGATCCCGCCAGAGCAGAAGGTCCCGACGGGCACGTCGCTCATGAGCTGGTCGCCCACGGCCTGCTCGAGGGTCGCCGCCAGGGCCTGCTCCCATGGCTCGGCCCGCCCGTCGAGGCGCTCGGCGTGCCGCCACCGGGGACGCGGCACGTAATAGCGCTCCCAGGTCTCCCGCCCCGTCGCCAGGTCCAGCCGCACGATCGATCCGGGCGGGACCCGGCGCACGCCCCGGAACATCGTCCGGTGGTCGGCCGTCCATCCCGTGAAGACGAAGTCGAGAGCCGCCAGCGGATTGGCCGCGGCCCGCAGCCCGCCCGCGAGCATCGCCTTGATCTCGCTGGCGAAGTAGAACCGCTCGGCGTCGCGCGCGACGTACAGGGGCTTGATCCCGAACCGGTCGCGGGCCAGCACCAGCTCACCGCGCCGCTCGTCGAGATACGCCAGGGCGAAGATGCCGTTGAACTCGCCGACCACGCCCGGGCCACGCTCCCCCAGCGCGCGGAGCAGCACCTCCGTGTCGCTCGTCCCCCGGTACGGCCGCTGGTCGTCGAGGCCCGCGCG
>DASPKO010000288.1:0-4668 GCA_035628055.1 Phycisphaerales bacterium | reverse complement strand
CCATCGCGCACCGCCGCCTCCACCAGCGTCGCGAGCTGTGAGACCGTCAGCCGCGGCGGACCGGGGGGCGCGGCCACGCGGGAAGCATCGAACGGCAAACGGCCCATGGCACACCCTAGTCACGCCCGGGCCGGCGCCGGGCTCAGCCGCGCGTACGCGCCCAGCACCGCCGCGACCTGCCCGCTGGCGGTCCGATGCCGCCTGATCCAGTCCCGGGCCGAGGCGGCCAGCGCGGCCCCGCCCGCCGGGTCGCTCACCAGCCCACGCACCGCGTCGGCCCACCCCTGCGGCGTCGGCGCCCCGACCAACCGGGCCGTCACCCCGTCGATCAGGGCGCTCACCATCGCGTCGCGCCGGGCCACCACCGCCACCCCGCCCGCCATGGCGTCGAGCATGAGGCTGTGGTGCGAGCCGACCGCTTCGGGCTGCACCAGCACGTCCACGTGCAGCACCGGCTCGCGATATCCCTCCAGGTTCCCCACCAGCGAGACGCGATCGAGCAGCCCCAGGGCCCGCGCCCGCGGCCAGACCCCCGCGCGCCGCCCCGCCTGGGCGTCGACAAAGAGCATGAGGTCGGTCCCGTCGGCGCACACCGCCGCCAGCCCCTCGAGCATCGCGTGCACGCCCCGCGGCTCCGCGCCCGTGCACAGCACCGCCACCGCCACGGGCCCGCGCGCGTCGATCGGAGGCCGCTCCGACTCGGGAACGTGCACGCCCCAGGCCGCCAGGTTGACTTCCGCCGGCGCCCGCGTGGTGTGCAGGGCGGCGGCGAGGGCGTCGTCGGCCGCGTTCAGCACGACGCGCGCGGGCAGGTCCGTCCGGGCCAGGTCGCGGGCGGCGCGCAGGCCCGCCGCGTCAAAGACCTCGAGCGCGAGCCCGGCCCCGCACAGCCGCGCCAGCTCGAGAGCCACCGGCCAGGCCTCGGTTCCCAGCGCGTGCACGACGTCCAGCCACCCCTCGCCCGGCTCCGCCTCGAAGCCCAGCGCCGCGGCCAGACGCTCGCCCAGCCGGCCCGCGCGGGCCCGCCTGGTCCAGGCCAGGCCGCGGGGCTCGTAGCCGACTACCGGCGTGGCCAGCCCGGCCGGGCTCATGTCCACGACGCGGGAAGGGACAGCCCGGACGACCCGAGCGCCCTCGTCGGCGAGGCCGACTTCCAGCCGCGCGAGCATGGCGTGCTCACGGAGCGCAAAGGACTCATCGGCCAGGAGCGCGACGCGCATGGGATGGCGTTATCGGGTCTGTGTGCCGCGGGCGTGCAAGTGCGCGAGGCCCGGTGGACAGCATGTGGACAACCCCAGGGCCCGCCGCCGAGGAGTCGGCACCTTGAGCGCGAGGGGTCAGGATGGCCCCAGGAGACGAGCCGCAACCGCCTTAAATCCAATGGCTTGCGCGCGATGTCGGGTGGTTTCCCGGTGCCAGAACAATCGTCGCGGACGGCCCCGGACCGCGTCCGGGAAGGCGGGAGCGAATTGTTGACAAGTCCCCATTGCGGCGCAACCTCCGCCGCCGCTGCGGATTGCGGCTCGCGGGCGGTCACCCGCCAGTCGCGGACCCGCCCGTCGAGACTCCTGCGGCCACGGCCGGCTCGGGAATCCGGAACGCCAGGTCCGGCGCCCGCGGCGCTCGCTCGGCCACCGCCCGGGTCCGCCACAGGCCGACCCAATGCTCGGGCGCGGTCTCCTCGAGCACGAAGTCGCCGGCCGGCCCGGGCGCCGGGGCCAGGTCGTCCGGGGGCTGGTGCCAGGGCCACCACGGACGCACGCCGCGCTCCGCGCCCGGGAGGCGCGCGAACTCTGCCAGATCGTCCATGACGTCGCGGATGGTCACCAGCCGCGGGCGGGCCGCCCCGACGCGGGGAATACTCGCGAACAGCCCGCGCGTGTACGGGTGCAGCGGGTTCTGGAAGACCTCGAAAACCGTGCCGTACTCCACCACCCGTCCGGCATACATCACGCAGACGACGTCGGCGTTCTCGGCGACCACCCCCAGGTCGTGGGTGATGAGCATGATCGCCATCTGGCGGGTGCGCTGGAGCGTGCGCAGGAGCTCGAGGATCTGCGCCTGGATGGTGACGTCGAGCGCCGTGGTGGGCTCGTCGGCCAGGAGCAGCTTGGGCTGGCAGGCCAGGGCCATCGCGATCATGACACGCTGGCGCATCCCCCCGGAAAACTGGTGCGGGTAGGCGCGCAGGCGGCGCTCCGGCTCCGGGATGCCCACGTCGCGGAGCGCGCCCACCGCGATCTCCCGGGCGGTAGCCGCGGAGACGTCCTGGTGCAGGAGGATCGCCTCGGCGATCTGGTCGCCGATCGTGAAGACCGGGTTGAGCGAGGTCATCGGCTCCTGAAAGATCATCGCGATCTCGTTCCCGCGGATGCCGCGGATCTCGCGCTCGCTCATTGCCAGCAGGTCGCGGCGCCCGGTCCTGGTCTCGAAAAGCACGCGCCCGCGGTCGAACCGCGCGGGCGGCCGGGGCACCAGGTGCAGCGTGCTCATCGCCGTGACCGACTTCCCGCACCCCGATTCCCCGACCACCGCCACCGTCTGGCGCGGGTAGATCGTCAGGCTCGCCCCGTCGACCGCCTGCACCCTCCCGCCCCCCGCGTGCTCGAACGAGACCGCCAGGTCGCGGAGCTCCAGCAGCGGCCGCGAGTCGTCGAGCGGGCGCGCGCGACCTCCCGGCCCGGGGGTGCTCGGCGTGGCGGCGCTGGTCGGCTTCATGGGGCTCACACGCGGGCCTTGCGCAGCTTGGGGTCGATGGCGTCGCGCAGGGCCTCGCCGATGAGGTTGTACGAGAGCACCGTCAGGAAGATGCCCACCCCGGGGAAGATCGCCAGCCACCAGACGAAGCTGCCCACCTGGTTGGTCGCGTCCGAGAGGAGCCGCCCCCAGCTCGGCTGGTCGGCGGGCCCCAGGCCCAGGAAGCTGAGCGTCGCCTCGGCCAGGATCGCCGCCGCGATCGCGAAGGAGGCGTCGACCAGCACGGGCGTGACCCCGTTGGGCAGCATGTGCTTGAACAGGATCGACCGCAGCGGGAGCCCGACGGCCTTGGCCGACTGGACGAAGTCCTGGTTCCGGAGCTTCATGAACTCGGCGCGGATGAAGCGCGCCGAGCCCGTCCACGTCACGCACCCGATGATCGCCATCATCACGTACGTGCTGCGCGGCAGCACCGCCGCGGCCACGATGAGCAGGAACAGCACCGGGATGGCCATGAAGACCTCGACCACGCGGAAGAGGGCCAGGTCCACCCACCCGCCGAAGAACCCCATCAGGGCCCCGAGCGTCACGCCGATGGTCACCGCGATCCCGGTCGAGACCAGCCCGATGGAGATCGAGAGGCGGCAGGCGTGGAGCATCTGGGCCGCCACGTCCTGCCCCATGGAGTCGGTGCCGAGCAGGAAGCGCGCCGAGCCCGCGGGCCCCGCCCCCGCCGCGGTGCCCGTGCGCCGCGCCAGCGCCTCCCCGAGCGTGGTTCCGGGCCGCACCAGGTCGAGCTGCACGGAGCGCTGCCAGGGCGAGAAGGGGATGAGCGTGTAGGTCGCGCGCACCTCGCCCCTGGCCTCCCGGTCGCGGTAGCCGAAGACCTGCAGCGGAGGCTCCCAGCGCTGCACGAAGAGCTGGTCCTTCCAGGACGGGGCCGTCCCCGCCGGGCGGGCCGCCGGCCCCCCCGCGCCGGTTATCACCACCCACGCGCCCAGCGAGACGGCCAGGGGCACCCCGATCCGCGCCGCCCACCGCTCCAGGGGCGTGAGCGCCAGGAACGGCAGGGCCGCCGCGGCGGCGATGACGCCCGCGACCATGTTCACCCACCCCGCCGGCTGGGGGAGCCCGCGGTAATGCCCGGAGACGATCCGGCTCACGAGCACGATCAGGCCGGCCTGCAGCCCGGCCAGGATGAGCACCACCAGGCGGGTGGACCGTCCCTGGCGGATGGGCAGGGCCAGATAGACGAGCGCCGCGACCCCGCCCAGCGCGAGCAGGATGTCCACGTCGCCGAGGTTCACCCACAGGGGGGACCAGGTCCGCGCCACCTCGCCCCCCGACCCCAGCTCGCGCAGCAGCAGCGGATGCCCGCTGGCGAGAAACGGCGCCACGACCGCGCCGGTCGCCACCAGCCCGATCCACGCCAGGCCCAGCACGGCCCCCGGGCGCCGCACCACCCGCGCCCACGCCTCGGCCCAGAACCCGCGCGGCGGCGGGAGGCCCGCGCCGTGGAGCGCGGCGACGCCCGTGATCGCGGGCTGGGCGCCCGGGTCCGACGGCGGGGTTGTGCGGGGTCGGTCCATGGGGCTCAGTCGTAGGTGATCCGCGGGTCGGCCAGGGCGTAGAGGATGTCCGCGAGCAGGAGCGCCAGCAGGTTCACGGTCGCGATCATCAGGACGTTGGCCAGGACCAGCTCGCGGTCGCGCAGGTTGATGCCGTCGAGGATGAGGCTCCCCATGCCGGGCACGGTAAAGATCTTCTCGACCACCACCGAGCCCGAGAGCATCGCGGGGAAGATCGTGGCGAACATGGTGATCAGCGGGAGGAGCGAGTTGCGAAAGACATGCCGGAGCACGATGTCTCTCCCGGGCACGCCCTTGGCCTTGGCGGTGCGGACGTAGTCCTGGTTGAAGTTGTCGAGCATCGCCGCCCGGGTCTGCTTGGAGAGGATCGCAAAGCCGCCGT
>DASPKO010000287.1:0-6808 GCA_035628055.1 Phycisphaerales bacterium | reverse complement strand
ACCTGGCCGACCTGACCAAGCAGGGCAAGGTGGTGGTGCTCGAGTGGTATAACCCGGAGTGCCCGGCCGTTCACGAGCACCACAAGGGCAACACGTTCTTCAACGAGCTGCACGAGAGCTACAACAGCAAGGGCGTGGTCTTCCTCGCGGTGAACTCCAGCGCCGCCGGCAAGGAGGGCTCGGACAAGCAGCGGAACATCGACTCCATCAAGGAGTTCAACCTGCCCTATCCGATCCTGCTGGACCCGGAAGGAACGGTCGGCAAGTCGTACGGGGCCAAGACGACGCCGCACGTCTTCATCGTGGGCAAGGACGGCAAGCTGGTGTACCAGGGCGCCGCGATGGATCGCAAGGACAGGACCAACTACGTGAAGGCGGCTCTCGATGAGACGCTCGCCGGCAAGCCCGTGACCAAGGCCGAGACCAAGTCCTGGGGCTGCAGCGTGAAGTACGCCTCGAAGTAAGCCCGGGACGGGCGCCGCTACGGGCCAGATCCCGGGCCGCCAGCGTGGGTGACAGTCAGAACGAAGAAGGGCCCCGTCGGGGGCCCTTTTTTCTTGGGTGGGGCTTCGGCCTGGGGATCAGCCGGGCGGGGACGGCCTGACGGCGCGGGCGTGCCAGGCGGTCAGGACCTCCTGCTCGCGCTCGGGGCTGATGCCGGCGCGGAGCTTCTCGGGATCGGCCATCTTCGGGGGCTCCTTGCCCTCCTGCCTGGCGGCCTCGAGCAGCTCCGCGGTGACGCGCTTGCGCCGCGCCAGCTCGCCGGGCCACCAGGCCAGCGTGTCGCGCACCGTGGTGTCGATGGGACGGAACTTCATCCCGTCGGCGACGGCGCGGGCGTTGCTGCGCGTGGCGAAGCCGGCATGCTCCTGGTCGGCGGGGATCCAGACGGGCATGTCCTGCCAGGCCGAGACGTTGTGCTTCTCGAGGAAGTCCGCCGGGACCCAGGTGAGTGTCGGTGACTTCGAGCCAGCGCCCCCCGCGCCGGCGGGCGCCGTGGCGCGGGCGGCGGCCACGCAGGCTTCGAGCAGGGCGCCCATGGTGAGCCGGCCCGCGGGTCCCACCGCGTTGTACGGGCCCATGGCCCCCCGCTCGGCAAGCGTGACGAGGAAGTCGGCCAGATCGCGCACGTCGATGACCTGGATCGGGTCTGCGGGGGCCCCCGGGGCGAGCACCTCGCTCCCCCAGGGAGGCGTGCCGGCCGCGGCGACGCGCACCGGCCAGTACGTGAAGCGGTCGGTCGGATCGCCGGGACCGACGATCAGGCCGGGGCGGACGTTGGCGACGCGTCCGGGCATGGCCTCCTCGGCGGCCTGCTCGGAGAGGGCCTTGAGCGGGCCGTAGTTCTCCGGGTTGCGGAAGTCCTCGTTGCCGGGGTCCGGGATGGTCGCCAGCGGGGCCGCCTCGTCCTGGCCCGGGGCGCGATTGTCAGCGTAGACCGAGACGCTCGAGACGAAGATGTATTGCTTGATGTTCGGCGCCAGCAGCTCCGCCGAGGCGCGCACGATGCGCGGCACGTACCCGGAGGTGTCGATGGCCGCGTCGAAGTCGCGGTCGCGGAGCGCGGCCAATCCCTGGCCGACCTTGGGGTCGCGGTCCCCGTAGAGGTGCTCGAGATCGGGGAACGTGTGGCCCGTGCGCTTCTCGGTCTTGCCGCGATTGAAGAGCGTGATCGTGTGCCCCCGGGCCCTGGCGGCGGCCACGATGGCCGGCCCGAGGAACCCGGTGCCTCCCAGGATGAGCAGGCGGAGAGGGGCGCGCACCGAGCGGGGCGCCGCGAGGCCGGCGGGCCCCAGCAGGCCGGCGGCCCCGGCGGCCAGGCCCGTCACGACCGACGCGCGGAGAAAGGTGCGACGCGTGGGGGGCATGCCGGACCCTCCTGCCGGGCAAGGTACATTGCCCGTGGTTCGCGCCGGCCCCCGCCCGGCGACTCCGTCGGTCTACCACCCCCGTGCCCGACGGGTTGCGGGTTCGGCGCGCCGGCACCAACCGGGGGCCCGGCGGGCGGTAGCACCCGGTCCATCCCGGCGCGGGGTCGGGCGCTGCCATGACAACCGCGGTCACGCCACGCCCGCTCCATCCATGAGCCGATCCGAGCCCACCCCCGCCCCCGCACCGCCCGCCCCCGGCGCGGATGGGCGGCGGGTCCCGCTGCTCATGCTGCGCCGCGGTGAGGGGCTGCCGGTGGCGCTTGGCGGCCTGTACTTCTTCCTGGTGATGTGCGCGTACTACCTGCTGCGCGGGTACCGCGACGCGCTGGGGATCGAGCATGGGGTGGAAAGGCTGCCGTGGTACTTCACCGCGACGCTCGCGGCCACGCTCCTGGTCAATCCGCTGTACTGGTGGCTGGTCTCGCGGCTCCCGCGCCGGCGTTTCATCCCGCTGACACACGGGCTCTTCGCGGCGAGCTTCCTCGCGTTCGGCGCCGGACTCGAGACGCTCCCGGAGCCGGCGCGGTCCTGGCTCGGCCCGGCCTTCTATGTCTGGCTGAGCGTCTTCGTGCTCTTTGCCGTCTCGGTGGTCTGGGCGGTGATGGCGGACGTCTTCGCCAGCGAACCGTCGCGGCGGGTCTTCGGCCTCATCGCGATGGGCGGGACGCTCGGGGCGATCGCCGGGTCGGCGCTCGCGGCGGGCTGGGCGGAGCGGATCGGACCGGCGGGCCTGCTGGCCGCGGCGGCGGGGCTCCTGGCCCTGGGGGCCGTGCCGGCGGCCTGGCTGCTGCGGGTGGCGCCCGCGGCGGGCGGGCGCGTTCGCGCGGGCGAGCCGAGCCCCCGCGTGCTGGAAGGCCTCCGGCTGCTGGAGCGCGTGCCCGTGCTCCGCGGGGTCGCGCTCTACCTGCTGCTGTTCACGGTGACGGGAACCTTCCTATTCGTGGCGCAGCAGGGCGTGATCGCGGCGGCCTACACCGACGTGGCGCGGCGCACCGCCTTCCTGGCGCGGGTCGACCTGGGGGTCAACCTGCTCACGCTGGTGCTGCAGGTCTGCGCCACCGGGCACATCCTGCGCCGGCTGGGGCTGGCGGTGGCGCTGGCGGTGGTGCCGGCGATCACGCTCGTCGCGTTCCTGATCGTGGGAGCGACCGGCGCCCTGGCCCTGCCGGCGCTCGTGGTCGTCCCGCTGCTCTACGCCCTCCGGCGGGCCGCCCATTACGCGGTGGACCGCCCGGGGCGCGAGGCGCTCTTCACGCTGCTGGGCCCGGACGCCCGCTACAAGTCCAAGAGCTTCGTCGACACGTTCGTGTATCGCGCGGGCGACCAGGTCGGGGTCTGGGCCGCGGCGGGCCTGGCCGGCACGGCACTGGGAGTCTGGCCGGTGGGTCTGGCGCTCGCGATGGGAGCGGCCGTGCTGGGCGTGTGGCTGGGCGGACGGGCCGAGCGTGCCGGGCGCGGCCCGGGCGGCGCCGCCGCGGCGATGCTTTGAACCGCGGACGTGCCGGTTCTACGGTTGCCCAGGCACACGGAGAACGCCATGCCCCGCCGCACCGACCCCTTCAACTCGCGCCGCACCCTGCGGACCAGCTTCGGGCAGTACATCTACTACGACCTCGCGGCGCTCAAGACCCAGGGCATCGGGAGCGTGGACTCGCTCCCCTACTCGATCAAGGTCCTGCTCGAGGCGATGCTGCGCCACCTCGACGGGTTCATCGTGACCGCGGACGACGTGGCCGGCCTGGCGAGCTGGGACGCCCAGAAGCCCGCCCCGGTGGAGCTGCCCTTCATGCCCGGGAGGGTCGTGCTGCAGGACTTCACGGGCGTGCCGTGCCTGGTGGACCTGGCGGCGATGCGCGACGCGATGCGCCGCCTTGGCGGGCCGCCCAGCGTGATCAATCCCCTGGTCCCCTGCGACCTGGTGATCGATCACTCGGTGCAGGTCGATGCCCACGCCAGCCGGTCGGCGCTGACGATCAACGCCGAGCTGGAGTTTGGCCGCAACAGCGAGCGCTACCAGTTCCTCAAGTGGGGCCAGCAGTCGGTGGCGAACTTCCGCGTGGTTCCCCCGGCGACGGGCATCGTTCACCAGGTGAACCTGGAGTACCTCGCCCGGGTGGTGTGGACGGGCCGGGAGGAGGACGGGGGGCTGGTGGCCTATCCCGACTCGCTGGTGGGGACCGACTCGCACACGACGATGATCAACGGCGTGGGCGTGGTGGGGTGGGGCGTGGGCGGCATCGAGGCCGAGGCGGTCATGCTCGGCCAGCCCATCTACATGCTCACGCCCGAGGTGGTGGGATTCCGCCTCAAGGGGCGGCTGCCGGAGGGGAGCACGGCGACCGACCTGGTCCTGACGGTCACCGAGATGCTGCGCACGCGCGGGGTGGTGGACAAGTTCGTGGAGTTCTTCGGGGACGGGATGGCCGAGCTGAGCGTGCCGGACCGCGCGACCATCGCCAACATGGCGCCGGAGTACGGGGCGACGATGGGCTTCTTCCCGGTGGACCAGGTGGCGCTCGAGTACCTGCGCTTCACGGGGCGGGACGAGGAGACGGTGGCCCTGGTTGAGGCGTACTGCAAGGCCAACGGGATGTTCTGGACGCCCAGGGCGACCGAGCCGCGCTTCACCGACGTGCTGGAGCTGGACCTCTCGACCGTGCAGCCCTCGCTGGCGGGCCCGCGGCGCCCGCAGGACCGCGTGCAGCTCACGCAGATCAAGAGCATGTGGCAGAAGGAGCTGGTGGACGTCTTCAAGAAGCCTCTGCCGCCCGAGAACATCGCGGTGGATCGCTGGGCCGCCGAGGGGGGCGAGTCGGGCCGGGCCAGCGCCGAGGGCGAGACCCTGCCGGCGCTCAACCAGCCCGCGACGGGCGCCGAGCCGGGAGCGGTGGCGGGGACGAGCGAGCCGGGGCGGCCCTCGGCGGGCGTGCGCGTGACGATCGAGGGGCGGCCGGTGCGCCTGTACCACGGCGACGTGGTGGTGGCGGCGATCACGAGCTGCACCAACACCAGCAACCCGGACGTGATGCTGGCCGCCGGGCTGCTGGCCCGCAAGGCCCGGGCCCGCGGGCTGACGAGCCAGCCCTGGGTCAAGACCTCGCTGGCCCCGGGGTCGAAGGTCGTGACCGACTACTACGCGAAGGCGGGGCTGACGGAGGACCTCGAGGCGCTGGGCTTCCACACCGTCGGGTACGGGTGCACCACCTGCATCGGCAACTCGGGCCCGCTCGCCGAGCCGATCTCCGCCGCGATCCGCGCCGGCGACCTGGTGGTGGCCAGCGTGCTCTCGGGGAACCGGAACTTCGAGGGCCGCATCAACCCGGACGTGCGCGCCAACTACCTGGCGAGCCCGCCCCTGGTGGTGGCGTACGCCCTCGCGGGCACGGTGGGCATCGACTTCCAGACCGAGCCGCTGGGCAAGGACCCCAAGGGGCGGGACGTCTTCCTCCGCGACCTGTGGCCGACGCAGGAGGAGGTGCGCGCGCTCAAGGCCAAGGCGGTGACCCCCGGGCAGTTCCGGGCGCAGTACGCCGACGTCTTCACCGGGAACCCCATGTGGAACGCGGTGCCGGTGAGCCAGAGCGAGTCGTTCCCGTGGCGCGACGAGAGCACGTACATCCAGAACCCGCCCTTCTTCGAGGGCATGGGAGAGGCGCCGCCCGGCCTCGACCCGATCACCGGGGCCCGGTGCCTGGTGTACGTCGGCGACTCGGTCACGACCGACCACATCTCGCCCGCGGGAGACATCCCGCTGGAGAGCCCCGCGGGCGAGTACCTGCTGGCCCGGGGCGTGCCCAAGAGCCAGTTCAACAGCTACGGCTCGCGGCGCGGGAACGACCGGGTGATGACCCGCGGCACGTTCGCGAACATCCGCGTGAAGAACCGGCTGGCGGCCCCGAAGGAGGGCGGCTGGACGCGCGACTTCTCCGACGCGGGCAAGGGGCACCTGGCGTGGATCTATGACGCCAGCGCGAACTACCGCGCCCAGGGAACGCCGCTGGTGGTGCTGGCGGGCAAGGACTACGGGATGGGCTCGAGCCGGGACTGGGCCGCCAAGGGGACCATGCTGCTGGGCGTGCGCGCGGTGATCGCGCAGAGCTTCGAGCGGATTCACCGGAGCAACCTGGTGGGGATGGGCGTGCTCCCGCTGGCCTTCAAGCCGGGGCAGAACGGTCCGTCCCTTGGGCTGGACGGGACCGAGGTCTTCGACATCGTGCTCCCGGACCCGCTGGAGCCGCGCTGCGACGTGGGCGTGCGCGCCCGCACGAGCGACGGCCGGGTGACGGAGTTCGCCACCACGTGCCGGATCGACACGCCGGTCGAGGTGGAGTACTACCGCAATGGCGGGATCCTGCACACGGTGCTGCGGCGCCTGCTCAACGAGAGCCGGCAGCCGGCGACGGTGTGAGTGCGCGCTCCGGGCCTTGCCGTCCTCGCTATTTCGCCACGGCCGGCGCAAACTCGAGCTTCGCCGAGCGCATGAAGACAAAGTTGTCGGGCGGGGCCGAGAGGGGCGCGTTGACGCCGAAGACCGCGATCTGGATCGTCTGGCCCGGGCGGGCGTCGGTGGTCAACACCACGCGGTTGGGGGCGTTGAACCCCGCGGCGAACTGGCCCCCGATGGCGCCCAGGCGGATCGGGAGCTGGCCGTCGGCCCAGACTTCCGCGTAGTCGTCCACCACGGTCTCGAAGGTGATGGTCGACCCGGCGGTGGCGAGCGCCCCGACGCGCTCCGGGACGGTGACGCGGATCCGGTACCACGCGAAGCAGAGCTTGCCGGCCCCGAGCTTCTCGTCGTCGAGCCGGTCCGGCTCCAGGACGCGCCAGGCCGAATCGTCAAAAGCGGCGGCCCCCGCGCGGGGCGCGATGTCGAAGGT
>DASPKO010000286.1:0-7086 GCA_035628055.1 Phycisphaerales bacterium | reverse complement strand
ACGAGACCCTGGCGGTCGGGTTCGACGTGGGCACCCTGACCTCGGGCGCCACCGCGACCTTCCGGTACTTCATCTTCCTGGGCAACACGCTCGCCGAGGTGCAGCAGCTCTTCGCCCTGCTCGAGGCCGGCGGCGGCCCGTCGGCGGACCACCCGCACCTCGTGGCCGACCCCGCTTCGGCGGCGATCCCCGCCGCGGACCTGCCCTACGCGCTCTACTACCCGGAGGGCTTTGCCAACAACCGGGCGAGCAGCTTCGTGCCCGTGGTGAACCCGAACGACGAGCCGGCCCGGGTGGTGATCCTGGCCCGCTACGAGACGGGGACGGCGACGCAAGTGCTCTTCGACCAGGTCGTGCCCGCCGGCACGCGCACGGGCATCACGATCTCGACGCCCGCGCTGTACGCGGCCAACCAGCAGCTCGTCCGCAAGGACACGCCCTTCGCCCTGGAGGTGCGCTCCTCGCTCCCGGTGGGCGCCACGCTCAGCCACTTCGACTTTGGCATCTCCACCGGGCAGGCCTTCACCTCGGAAGCGAGCACCACCTGGACCTTCGGCGAGGGGTTCAAGGGCGTGGGCGTGCACGACTTCCTGGTCTTCCAGAACACGACCGAGGAGGAGATCAAGGTCACGCTCACGGTGTACCGCGAGAACAGCGGCGACATCCGCGTCTTCACGCAGAACGTCGAGGGGCTGCGCCGCGGCGGGTGGAATCTGGGCGCCATGCCCATCGGCGACGGGCCCTTCGCGGTGCGGGTCGACGCCGAGGGGCCGATCGTCGCCGCGCTCACGCACTTCGACACCAACATCGGCGGCGGGTTCGGCGTGCTGGGCCTGCCCGGGGCCGGGAGCGCCGTCGGGCTCGTGCCCGAGGGACAGCTCGGCCTGAACGCCCAGACCGAGTTCATCACGATCCTCAACCCCACCACCAGCCCGGCGACCGTGACGTTCACATTCTTCTTCGCCAACCAGGGGGCCTTCCGGCACCAGGTCACCATCCCCGCGCTGCGGCGCGGCGGCTTCTCGGTCGGCGAGCTCCCCGGCTTCCCGCAGGGGACGCAGCCCTACTCGGTCGGGTATGAGTCGGATCAGCCCGTCTCGGCCACGCTGGCCAGCTACGGCGCCGACGGCGGGTCGGGGTCCCGGTTCACCGGGACGGCCGCGAGTCTCTGGCTCTTCTCCGACGGGTTCCGCCCGGGCGCCGGGGCCCTGGTCCGGGAGTATCTGCGGCTGTTCAATCCCAGCGCCACGGACGTGACCGTCGAGATCACCATGATCTTCGAGCCCAACGCCGAGGCCGGCGACGCGGGCGGCGCCGAGGTCTTCCGCCAGACGCTCCCCTCGCGGGCGGCGGTGAACTTCGACGTGCACCAGTTCGTCAGCGGGGAGCGTCGCCTGCGCGACACGTTCTACAGCATCCGCGTCAAGAGTCCCGAGCCCGTGGTCGCGTTCATGGGTCACATCGACCTGAACCTGGGGAGCGGCTTCGGCACGCTGGGCACGGCCCTGGGCAACCTCGAGCCGGCGGTCTGACCGCCGCGCTCCGGCGCATCGCTCTTCCGACCCGCCACGGCCCGGGGCTCTTCCCGGGCCGTGTCGCGCGCGGGCCACACCTACAGTGCCGGCGCGCCGGCGGCCGGGTCCCGCCGGCCTTTCCGAGGGCGTAGCTCAGTTGGTAGAGCAGCGGACTTTTAATCCGCTGGTCCCGAGTTCGAGTCTCGGCGCCCTCATTGACGGTGGGTTGGCGGGGCGGCGGACGGCGGTGGCGGAGGAGCCAGGGTCCAGGTGCACGTCGTACACGCCAACTGGTCGGGCGGGGCCCTGCACCTCTGGGCTGAACAGGCCGGCGCGCAGGACGGGGCGCCCCCCGCGGCCGAGCATGGGACGCCGCGCCGGCACCCCGGGGCGGCGAGCTCCGACCAGCTCCGCCGCGCGCTGGGCGCGGTCCTCAACGGCGCGGCGTCCGCGGGCGAGCCGGGCGAGCTGGAGCTGGTTCTCCCCGCGCGGGGCGGGCGGCCCGCGGCGAGCGCGGAGCTCGCGCGACTGATCGGGGAGGGGGAGCCCGAGGCGCCGTGCGAGCTGGGCCGGTTCACCGTCCCGAGCCTGCGGATCGGTCCCGAGGGCGCTCCGGAGGCCCTCGAGGCGGTCGAAGAGCGGGGCGGGGCGGCCGGCATGCCCGAGGAGGTGGAGCTTCCCGAGCCGGCCGGTCCGGGCCTCGTGCTGGCCGACTCGGTCCTCTTCTTTGCCTCGGCGTGGCGGCTGGTGAGGCACCTGCTGGCGCAGCAGCGCTTCGTGCCGGCGCTTCGGCAGTCGATGAACGGCGAGCTGGCCGGCCTCTGGCAGCCCTGGCTGGCGGATGGACCGACCGTCGAGCGGCTGCTGAAGCTCGCTTCCGCGATGCCGCCGGCCTGCCGGGCCGCGGTCGGGCCGCTCGGGCACGAGGCCTGGGGGGTGCTCCAGGACTTCCTGATCCGCCTCACGGACGCGCAGTGCCGGCGCGTGCTGGTGCGCGAGACGATGGAGGAAGCGCTGGCCGGGCGCGGGCCGGCCGACCCGCACGTCGCCTGGCTCTCGGGGCTGCTGGGGCGCGCGGTCGAGATCCCGGCGCTGCCCGGGTCGCCGAGCGACCTGGTCCGGCGCGTGAGCGCCTGGCTCGCGGGGCTCGAGGAGGAGCGCCGGGCGGGTGCGGAGTGGCGGCTGTCACTCCGGCTGGTCGAGCCCGTGCTGCCGGACGTGCCCGGCGCCCAGGTCCCGGACGAGTCGGCGCGGTGGTCGCTCTCGTTCCACCTGCGCTCGCAGCAGCGGCCCGGGCTGGTCGTTGACGCGGCGGACATCTGGCTCCTGCCCGCCGGCGCCGCCAGCGTGGACGGGCAGCGGATCGAGTCGCCCCAGGACGTGCTGCTGGCCGAGCTGGGGCGTGCCGCGCGGCTGTACGCGCGGCTCGAGGAGGCGCTGGCACAGACGCGGCCGACGGAGCTGTCGCTCTCGACGCCGCAGGCCTACGACTTCCTGCGCGAGATCCGGCCCGTGCTCCACGAGCAGGGGTTCGACGTGCAGGTCCCGGCCTGGTGGGACCGCCCCAACATCCGGCTGGGGGCGCGACTGCGAGTCACGAGCCCGGAGGAGCCCGGCGTGCCGGGCCCGGGGGGCTCGGCGGCGCCGTCGGCGACCGCTACCATGGGCCTGCGCTCCCTGGTCAGCTACGGCTGGGAGCTGGCGGTGGGGGACACGACCATCACGCTCGAGCAGTTCCAGCGCCTGGCGGCGCAGCGCTCACCCCTGGTCCGGCTCGACGGGCGCTGGATCGAGGTCCGCCCGGACGACGTGCGGGCCGCGGGGGAGTTTCTCGCGCGCAACCCCGGCGGCGAGATGGAGGTCGGGAACCTGCTGCGCGTCGCCTACGCGTCGGACCCGCGGCAGGGGGGCATCCCCATCATCGGCATGGAGGCGACGGGCTGGGTCTCGAGCCTGCTGGGCACGGGCGAGTCGACGAGCCAGACGCTGCCGATGCTCGATCCGCCGACCGGATTCATCGGCTCGCTCCGGCCCTACCAGCTCCGCGGGCTCTCCTGGCTCGTCTTTCTCGACCGGTTCGGGCTGGGCGCCTGCCTGGCCGACGACATGGGGCTGGGCAAGACGATCCAGCTCCTGGCCCTGCTGGCCTACGAGCGCGAGCACGGCGCCCAGCCCCCCGGACCCACGCTGCTCGTGGTGCCGATGTCGGTGCTGGGCAACTGGGTGCACGAGACGGCCCGGTTCACGCCCACGCTCCGCGTGCTGGTGCACCACGGCCCGGAGCGCGTGCAGGGGGAGGGGCTGGCCCGCGCCGCGGCGGCGCACGACATCGTGCTCACGACCTACGCCCTGGCGCACCGCGATCGTGACCAGTTGCAGGCGGTCCCGTGGCAGCGCGTCGTGCTCGACGAGGCGCAGAACATCAAGAACCCCGGTGCCAAGCAGAGCCAGGCGATCCGCTCGATCGAGGCCGGGCGGCGCGTGGCCCTGACCGGCACGCCGGTGGAGAACCGCCTGGCGGAGCTCTGGTCGATCCTGGATTTTCTCAACCCGGGGTACCTGGGCACGTTCGGCGAGTTCCGCACGCGCTACGCGGTGCCGATCGAGCGCTACCACGATCCGGTGCGCTCGGGGCAGCTTCGGGCGATGGCCCAGCCCTTCGTCCTGCGCCGGCTCAAGAGCGACCCGACCGTGATCGCGGACCTCCCCGAGAAGCTGGAGACCAAGGAGTACTGCTACCTCACGCCCGAGCAGGCCAGGCTCTACAAGACAGTGGTCTCCGACATGCTCGGCGCCGCCGACCAGGCCGAGGGGATCCAGCGACGCGGCGTGGTGCTGGCGGGCCTGGTCAAGCTCAAGCAGGTGTGCAACCACCCCGCCCAGTTCCTCAAGGAGCACGAGCCCGGGGCCGCGGCGCCCCCCGCGGCGCGCTCGGGCAAGTGCACGCGGCTGGTCGAGATGCTCGGCGAGGTGCTCGCCGCCGGGGACCAGGCGCTGGTCTTCACGCAGTTCCGGCAGATGGGCGACATCCTGGCGGCGATCATCCGGCACGAGACGGGGCGGCAGCCGCTCTTCCTTCACGGGGGCGTGCCCGCGGCGCAGCGGCAGAAGATGGTCGAGGCCTTCCAGCGGGCGGACGGCGCGCACCCGATCTTTATCCTCTCGCTCAAGGCGGGCGGCCTGGGGCTCAATCTGACGGCGGCGAGCCACGTGTTCCACTTCGACCGGTGGTGGAACCCGGCGGTGGAGGCACAGGCGACCGACCGGGCCTACCGCATCGGGCAGACGCGCTCGGTGCAGGTGCACAAGTTCGTCGTGTCGGGCACGCTCGAGGAGCGGATCGACCAGATGATCGAGTCCAAGACCGAGCTGGCGGAGAAGGTGATCGGGGCGGGGGAGCAGTGGCTCACCGAGCTCTCCACGGCGCAGCTTCGCGACCTGCTGGCCCTGCAGGCCGCCGCGGTGGGCGACGAGGGCTGAGCGGTATACTCGCGCCCCGGGAGCGCGCATGCCGACGTCCGCCTGGCACTACATCACGCCGATCATGCAGTTCATCTCCGATCTGAACCGGGCCCGCCCAGTGCGGCGGGTGCTCGACGTCGGCTGCGGGAGCGGCAAGTGGGGGTTCCTGACCCGGGAGCTGCTCGACTTCTACTCCAACGCGGTGTACTACCGCGCGGACTGGAAGGTCCGCATCGAGGGGATCGAGATCTTCGAGCGGTACCGCAACCCGGTGCACGAGTACGTCTACGACCGGGTGCACTGGGGGGACGCGGTCGAGATCGTGGAGGGCCTCGACGAGTTCGACGTCATCATCGCCATGGAGGTGATCGAGCACCTGACCAAGGACCGGGGCGAGCTGCTGCTGCGGAGGCTGATCGCCAGGGCCGACCGGGCGGTGATCCTCAGCTTCCCGCCCGAGGTCGATGCCGCCGGCGACCACATCTTCTCCCAGCAGACCGTCCATGGGAACGTGCATGAGACGCACCGGTCGATCTGGACGGAGGCCGACCTGTCGGCGTACACGTTCCGCCGGCTGGCGGCGCAGGCCTACGGGATCACGGCGCGGATGCCCCCGCCCCGGCTCGCGGGCTCGAGCGGCCTGTGGACGAACGAGCGGGGGGTCCGCATCCTGACCGGGGCCGGCTCGTTCGCGGAGTTCGAGCTGGCGCCGGGGTCGCGCCTGCTCGAGCTCGAGGTCCTCAAGCATCCCTGGAGCGCCGCGATCGCGATCCGGGACCCCGCGGGGGCCACGCTCCACGAGGAGGACCTCTTCGCGCGCGAAGGGGAGATTCAGTGCGTGAAGGTCATGCTCCCGCCGGCCCTGGGGGCCGTGCGCATCGACGTGCGGTCGAACGAGCGATCGCAGGGCGCCGAGGCCTGGCTGCACGCGCTCAGGACGATGTAGAGCCCCCGGCCGGGCGCCCTGCCCGGACCGCCCTGGGCCTACAACTTGGCTCATGGCGAAGGATCCCGACTCAACGCCCTCGAGGCCGTCACCCGGTCAGCCGCGCTCGAGCCCCAAGCGACCCTCCTCGATCCGCCCGCCCATGGCCGATCCGAGGGTGCGCCAGCCGCGCCCGGAGCAGCGATTGGCGCAGCTCCCCCCCAAGCCGACCGCCAAGCCGCGGAAGGTGTACGGCGGGGTGAAGCTGCGCGGCAAGGAGATCGACGCCTCGTCGTGGGCGGCCCAGCGCTGGGTCCGCCTCGCCGAGCAGCACGCGCCCCCCGAGGAAGCCTCCGAGGGCCTGGCGTATGCGCGCCTCGGGCAGGCCCGGTCCCTCGACATCGGCCCGGGTGCCGTGCTCGCGAAGGTGCAGGGCCGGATGCCCTCGGCCTACACGACGGGGGTCCGCCTCCCGGTCTTCGAGCCCGAGCAGTGGGAGCGCGTCCTCGAAGCGATGACGGGGCAGGCGCGCTACACGGCCGGGCTGCTCGCGGGCGAGGTGCCGGCGCACATCGAGGAGATGTTCGCCGGGCTGGGCCTGCGGCTCTTCCCCGACGGGCCGCAGGACCTGGGCGTCTCGTGCACGTGCGCCGTCGGGGTGCCCTGGTGCCGGCACGTCTGCTGCGTCCTCTTCCTGCTCGCCGACCGCACGAGCGAGGACCCGCTGCTCATCTTCACGCTGCGGGGGATGGAGGGGGGGCGGCTGCTGGAGCGGCTTCGCCAGCGGCGCAGCGCGGGGGCGACGGGGCCCGCGACCGAGTCCGTGCCGGTGTACCTGCCGGAGGTGCCGGGATTGTCCGATACGGTCTCGCGGCCGCTAGAAGAGGAGCTGGAGAACTTCTGGACCGCGGGACCCGGGCTGGCGCAGGTGGACCTGGCCATCGCGCCGCCCGAGATCGACAAGCCCCTGCTGCGCCGGCTCGGGCCGAGCCCGTTCCCGGCGGCGAAGTTCCCGCTGATCGGGCTCCTCTCGACGTGCTACGAGCTGGTGGGGCGCGCGGCGCTGGCGGGAGGCGAGAGCGCGCAGAGCCAGGCCGCCGGGGCGGGTGAGCCCGGGGACGAAACGGACGAGTAGCCCCCGCGTTCTCGGGCCGCCGCAGTACGATCCTTTCGCATGGCCCTCCG
>DASPKO010000285.1:0-2695 GCA_035628055.1 Phycisphaerales bacterium | reverse complement strand
TGCCGCCACCGTGGCTCGCTCGCTCCGTTGACCCCCATCCACGGGTCAGACGCGCACGCCAACCCGCGCCGAGTCGAACCCGGCACCCCGACTCCGACCCCGCGTCCGCCAGATCCTCAGGCGGAGGCCGGGCCCCGTGGTCCCATTGCTCGGATACCCCCGGAGAGGGGCCCCAAGGCACGCCAAAATACATCGGATTCCGACCTCCCGCAAGCCCGAAAAACAGTTCTCGATCCTTCGAGGGCGGTACGCTGCCCGGCTTCGCCGCGCCGCCGGGCTTCCCATCCGGAATGGAGGTCGAACGATGCCCCTGACCCTGCCCCAGCTTCCATACCCCACCAGCGCGCTCGAGCCGCACATCGATGCCCAGACCATGGAGATCCACTACGGCAAGCATCACAAGGCCTATGTGGACAACGCCAACAAGGCCCTGGAGGGGACCGACTGGGCCGACAAGCCCGTGGAACAGATCATTCAGAACCTAAATCAGCTACCCGAGGCCAAGCGTGCGGCGGTCCGCAACAATGCCGGCGGACACTTCAATCATTCGCTCTTCTGGCGGGTTCTCGCGCCCCCGGGCAAGGGGGGAGGCGGCCAGCCGACCGGCGAGCTCGCGGCGGCCCTCGGTCGCGACTTTGGATCCATCGACGGGTTCAAACAACAGTTCGCCGAGGCGGCCAAAACCAGGTTCGGGTCGGGTTGGGCGTGGTTGTGCGTCGGCGGTGGAAAACTGGCGATCTGCTCGACCCCGAACCAGGACTCCCCGCTCATGGGACCACAGCTCGCGCCGGGGTGCAACGGCGTGCCCATCCTCGGGCTGGACGTCTGGGAGCATGCCTACTACCTCAAATACCAGAACCGCCGGCCCGACTACATCGACGCCTGGTGGAACGTGGTCAACTGGGAGCAGGTCTCCCAGAACTACCGGGCGGCCGGCGCTCGCTAGCGTCGGGTCCACGCGCGCTCTCACGGGGCCGCCTCAATGTCCTTGAGAGCCCGCTCCGCCTGGCCGCCCAGGACCGGTCGGGCCCGCAGGCGCTGGATTGCCTCGGTCCGTCCGCCGTTCTCGTACAGGATGTAGGCCGTCAGCGCCTCGTGGTCGTCGTAGCGCCGCCAGTACGCCTCGGTCTGCCAGTGCGCCGGGCCGGCCAGCACCAGGGCCATCGCTTCGGCGGTTTCGCCGCGCTCGCGCGCGTCGTTCGCGGCGTGAAAGGCGATGCGTCCGACGCGGTGCCAGAACAGGATGAAGTCGTCGCCTCGGGAGAGGCTCGGTTCGACCTCGCGCGCCGCGCCGAGCACCGTGGCGGCAAACGCGGTCGCCTCCGGGACCGCCGCCCCCGCGGAGCCGCTCGTCGGCCAGCGTGAGCGCCGAGTCGAGGTCGGCCTGGCCACCGCGCAGGAGCGCCACCAGGCGCGCCGTGGCCGCCTGCGAGCTCTTCTGCGACATCGCGTAGACCTGCTCGAGACGGTCGGCCTCGGACTCGCACGCTCCGAGCAGCACCGCCGCCACCAGCCACAGCGCACCGGCGAGATGGCGCATGCGCCAAGCCTAACCGAGCCGGCGCGCTCCGTCAGCGCGGGGCCCGGGGGGCTGTATCATCCGCGCCCGAGCCTCCGGACCCATGAGCCCCGACGCACCGAGCCTCGATCTCTCGAACCCCGCGGCCGCGCGGCGCGCCATCGAGCGCTTCGGTGCCGACTATGCCGCCGTGCGGGCCCAGGTCGGCCGAGCCATCGTGGGGCATCCGGAGGTGATCGACGGCGTGCTCACCTGCCTGTTCACGGGCGGGCATGTCCTGCTCGAAGGTGTCCCCGGGCTCGGCAAGACCCTGCTCGTCCGCTCGCTGGCCCGGGCCCTGTCCCTTGCCTTCTCGCGCGTGCAGTTCACGCCGGACCTGATGCCGGCGGACATCACCGGCACCACGGTGGTGGTCGAGTCGGAGCGACCCGACGGCAGCCGCGCCCGCGAGTTCCGCTTCCAGCGGGGCCCGGTCTTCGCCCAGATCGTCCTGGCCGACGAGATCAACCGGGCCACGCCCAAGACCCAGTCGGCCCTGCTCGAGGCGATGCAGGAGCGCTCCGTCACCGTGGGGGGCGTGACGCACCGGCTCGAGCCGCCCTTTTTCGTGATGGCGACGCAGAACCCCATCGAGCAGGAGGGAACGTACCCACTCCCCGAGGCCCAGCTCGACCGGTTCTTCTTCAAGGTGCTGGTGGGCTATCCGGGCCGGGCCGAGCTGGCCGAGGTGCTCGCCCGGACCACGGCGGGCACCGAGCCGACGGTCGAGGCGGTCCTGGGGGCGGAGGACATTTTGGCGTACCAGGCGCTGGTGCACCGGGCCGCGATCGCGCCGCACGTGCAGGACTACTCGGTGCGCCTGGTGCTCTCGACCCACCCCGAGGCCGGCGGCTCGGGAGCCGCGGCGGGACGGCCCGCTTCGGGGCCCTCGTTCACGACGCCGATGGCCCGGTCGTTCGTGCGCGTCGGCGCCTCGCCGCGCGCGGCCCAGGCGCTGGTGCTCGGGGCCAAGTGCCGGGCCCTGGTGGCCGGGAGGCCCGCGGCCTCGATCGACGACGTGCGCGCGGTCGCGCCCGCGGCGCTGCGGCACCGGCTCATCCTGAACTTCGAGGCCCAGGCCGAGGGCGTCACGCCCGACGCGATCATCGAGAACATGCTCGGCACGGTCCCGGCGGA
>DASPKO010000284.1:0-4906 GCA_035628055.1 Phycisphaerales bacterium | reverse complement strand
CCGGTCGCCCCGGCGCAGCGGCGCCAGCACCTGCCCGTCGAGCACGAGCGTGGTGCCGGCGCACCGCGCGGGCTCGGCCTCCTCCTCGCGGTTGACGCGCTCGAGCGTGACCGTGGCCGAGCTCTCCAGGCCGACGAGCACGGGCCGGAAGGAGAGCGAGTGCGCCGCGATGGGGGTGATCGAGAGGGCGGGCACGTCGGGCGAGACGATCGGGCCACCCGCCGAGACGTTGTACGCGGTCGAGCCCAGGGGCGTCGAGACGATCAGCCCGTCGCCGACCACCGTGGGGCCCGGGCGGCCGTCGATCGAGAGGGTGAGCCAGATCATGCGGAAGGGGGGCCCGGCGGTGATGACACAGTCGTTGAGGGCGGTTCCCTCGAAGCGCGGCGTCGCCGCTCCCGGCTCCAGCACGCGGGCGCGCAGCATGGGGCGGTCGAAGACCGGGAGCGCCCGCCCGCCCAGGAGCGATCCCGCCTGCCGGCGCAGGTCGGGCAGGTCGAACTCGGCGATGAACCCGACCTTGCCGAGGTTCACGCCGAGCATGGGGAGGCCCAGGTGGGCCAACCGCCGGGACTGCGAGAGGATGCTGCCGTCGCCCCCGAGCACGATGATGAGGTCGGTCGCTTCGGGCACGCGGGGAGGCTCGGGTCCCGCGTCGAGCTCGCCCACCACACTCCCGCCCGCGCCCGCGACCAGGGCGCGCACCTCCGGGAGCGCCGCGACGGCGTCGGGCTTCTCACGGTTGGCGATGAGGAGGACGCGGCGGCCCATGGCGGCGTGAGTGTACCGGCGCCAGGCCGGTCCCCGGGGTTAGCCGGCACCCGGGCGATGGTGCGGGAGGGCGATCGTGGCCATGGTGTGCAGGCCCGGACGCGCCTCGAGCAGGGGCTCGATGCAGTTGAGCGCGATCGCCGAGGTGGCGATGTCGCCGTGAACCCCGCCGCGGATCACCATGTCGATCTGGGGGACGCCCTCGATCACGACCCGGTCGTGGGGATCGGGCTGCCCGATCGCGGCGACGAACTCCAGGTGGACGACGCAGCCGTCAGCGGGCGCGCCCCGGTCGTAGCCGCGCGCGACCTGCCGGACACCCGCGGCGCACCCGCGGGGGATCGGCCCGAGCCCGCACGCGAGGTCGGCCCGGGCGTGCACGGGGTCGATCGACTCCTCCCAGCGGTCGATCCGCAATCCCAGGGCGCTGGCGACAAAGTGCAGCGACTCGCCCAGACCGACGTGCCGGAGCGTGCCGGCGGCGATGCGCCGGCGGAACTCGCGCTCGTCGAGCCCCGCCCCGATCTTCTGCTGGAAGGGCAGGCGCCGGGTCGAGGCGTCCTGGACGCGCCACGCGCGCACCGCGCGGACGTGCTTGCACGCCGCGGTGAGCGCGAGCGGCAGGGCGTCCATCACGAATCCCGGGTTGACGCCCGTGCCCAGCAGCCGCCCGCCGCCGGCGTGGGCCGCCTCATCGAGCTCGCGGGCCAGCTCCCGGTGGCGCAGCCAGGGCCAGACCAGCTCCTCGCAGGTGCTGACGACGGGCAGGCCCCGGCCGAGGAGGTCCTTGAGCACCGGAGCCGCCAGCCGCAGGTCGGACGAGGTGGCCACGAGGGCGGCGTCGATCCGGCTCCAGCCCGAGACCTCCGCGAGGCTCGGCACGATGCTCACGCCGACCCCGCCCGGGTCGGGGTCGCGCACCAGCGAATCCAGAGGCCGCCCCGCGAGCTCCGGAGCGCTGTCGACAGCCGCGATCACGCGCCCCAGCCCGCGCTCGACCAGGTCCGAGGCGATGATCCGGCCCAGCGGACCGAGGCCGACGAGCAGGATGCGAAGGCCGGCGCGACTGCCGCGGACGGGTGCGGGCATGTCGCAGTGTACCCGACGCGGGTTGCCGGGACCGGTCGGGGCGGGTCCGCGGCCGGACCCGGCGCACGGTGCGCGCGCTCACGGGGTCCCGGCGCGTGGGGCGTTCGCGGCCGCGGTTCCCGCGACGAACCCGCTCGCCCAGGCCCACTGGAAGTTGTACCCGCCGATGCGGCCGTCCACGTCGCAGATCTCGCCGCAGAGGTGCAGACCGGGAGCCGCCCGCGACTCGAGCGTCCCCAGGCGCAGCTCCGCGAGGGGGACCCCGCCCGCGGTGACCTCGGCGTGCGCGAAGCCCCGGTCGCCAACGACCGGGAGCTCGAGGGCGGCGACCGTTCCCACGAGGCGGCGGCGCTCTTCCCGGGTGAGCGCGTGCCCGGGCCCTCCCGGTGACACGCCGGCCAGCTCGCACAAGGCCGTCGCGAGCCGGTCGGGCAGACCGAAGCGTTCGCGCAGCCCGCGGGCCGCGCCGACGCGGCCCGGCGCCAGCAAGCACCGATCAACGTCCGCCTCGGTCCCCCCGGGGGCGGCGCTCAGGCGGAGCATGGTCTGCGGGTCGCTGGCGCGGGCGTCGAGGTAGTACCGGCTGATATCGAGCACCGCCGGGCCCGAGAGCCCGAAGTGCGTGAGCAGGGTCGAGCCGGTGAACTCCGTGAGCTTCTTGCCGGTTCCGGACCGCACCTCGAGCCGGGCCTCGAAGGTCAGCCCGGAGAGAACGGTGAGCGGGTGCCCGGGCACGAGCAGGAGCGGGACGAGGGCCGGGAAGACGCGGGGTGTGATGGTGTGGCCCAGGGCACGCGCGAGGGCATAGCCGTGCCCGTCAGACCCGGTCTTCGGCAGACTCATGCCGCCGGTCGCGAGGATCAGGCGCCGGGCGAAGAGCGCTCCGAAGCGCCCGGCGACCTCGAACCCGTCCGGGCGCCGCGCGACCGAATCGACGCGGCAGGGGTGAGCGATCTCGACCCCGGCCTCGCGGGCCGCGCTCAGCAGGGCCGTCAGCACGGTGCGGGCCGAATCGGTGACCGGGAAGAGCTTGCCAGTCTCCTCGCGCTTGAGCTCGACGCCGAGGGCCGCGAAGAACCGGACCGTCTCGCGTTCGTCGAAGCGGGCCAGCACCTGACGGATGCTGCTCCGCGGAGCGCCGGCAAAGTCCGACTCGCGGACGACGTCGTGGGTCACATTGCATCGTCCCCCGCCGGCGACGAGGATCTTGGCGCCGAGGGTGCGTGCGCCGTCGAGGGCCACGATCCGCGGGGCCGCGCCCGCGCGGCGCGCGGTCCGCCCGGCCCAGATCGCCGCCATGAGTCCGGCCGCTCCCGCACCGACCACCACGATGTCGGCGCTCTCCGGCACGTCCGGACTCTACGAGAACGGCGCTGGGAAAACGAAAACCGCCCGGGAGGCCGGGCGGCGTGGAGATCGGGGATGGGTGCGATCGGGCCGAGTCTTAGCGGCGCCGGCGGGTCAGCAGGCCGAGCGCGACGAGGCCCAGCGCGGCGGTGCCGGGCGTGGGAATCGGAGCCAGGATGGTGCTCGAACCAGTGATCGCGGTGTCGATCACGGCCATGGGAGCCGGCGCGAAGGCGGTAGCGTTGGTCTCGAACCACGTGTTGGAGCTGATGTCGCCCGGGCCGAGGGCGCTGCCGAGGCCGAAGGCGCGCCACTGGATGTTCGGGGCGCCGTCGGTCGGGCTCCGAGCCAGGAAGAAGGCGTCGCCGTCGGTCCACTCGGCGCCGGGGTCCCCCGTGCCGGAGGAGCCGTTGCCGATGGCGCCCGCGTCGGTGACCGCGACGGGAAGCCACACGCCGCCGAGCGTCGCCCGCACGGTGGCGGCGGGGTTGCTGGCGGCCGCGGTGAAGCGGTAGTCGAAGGCGAGGAACCCGTTGGCGGGGTTCTGATACACGGTCGTGACCACGGTGCCTTGCAGCCCGCCGACGATCGGCTGCGTGAGCGTGCCGACAATGTTGCCGGGGACGAAGTACGCCGGGGAGACGGTCGTGTAGCTCGGGGTCTCGGTGACCGTGGGGTGCGGCTTGAAGGCGGCCCCGCCGACAGCGATCGGACCGGCGATCGCAGAGCCCGCGCCCAGAGCCAGCGCTGACGCCGCCAAGGCGATTCCGTACTTCATCTGTGCCTCCTGCGAGAGAGAGCGCGCCGGAGACACCCCGCACAAGCGGTGTGCTCAGACGCTCCGGCCCTCACCAGCGCGAGAGAGATCGCGGATGGCGAAGGCTTCCGAACAAGGCGCCGCGCCGGCCGTCAGGCCGACCCGCACCACGAGAACAAGTTACCCGCAACCGCCTCCGGGCCCCAATGGGGATTGAGCCCTAACTTCCCCTGGGCATGGCCGGGAGGGGCGGAAGGAGGGCCGCACTCGCGGCACCGGCACCCACACTATTCACCAGAACTCGGGAGCCGGCAAGGCCATTGGTGCCCGGTTCTTCGCGCAATTTGTGACCGGCTTGCCCAGCTTGCCAGCACGCCTTCCCATTAGAGTTCCGCGAGCCGGCGCGCCGTCTCCTGTTCGGAGAGGGCCTGGAAGAGCCGGGACAGGTCCCCGGCCAGGACGTCGCGCAGGGGATACTGCTCCGGCAGCCTCTCATCGGCCACGATGCCGTCCTTGTAGCGGTATGTCCTAATCTTCTCGGACCTATCGCCCCCCCCAATCTGGGACTTACGGGCGGCGGCGCGCTCGGCGTGCTGGCGCTGCCGTTCGAGTTCGTACAGGCGCGCCGCCAGGAGCCGCCGGGCCTTGTCCCGGTTCTGGTGCTGGCTCTTGCTCTCCTGCATGCGCACCTCGATGCCGGTGGGCTTGTGGAAGAGCTTGACCGCGGTGGCGACCTTGTTCACGTTCTGGCCGCCCGGGCCCTGCGCGGTGGTCACGTCCTCGACCACGTCGTTGGCCCAGTCGATGCGCACGTCCACCTCCTCGGGCTCGGGGAGCACGGCGACGGTGGCGGTGGAGGTGTGGATGCGCCCCTGCGACTCCGTCTCGGGGACGCGCTGGACGCGGTGGGTTCCGCCCTCGAACTTGAAGACGGAGTACGCG
>DASPKO010000283.1:0-2823 GCA_035628055.1 Phycisphaerales bacterium | reverse complement strand
CACGAAGGCACGAAGGCACGAAGGCACGAAGGCACGGAGAAACGGAGGGGGCCGCAACGGCCCGATCCGGAGCCGATGCCGAACACACGTTGCATTCGGCGTTCGGCCCGAGTGCCAAGCGCGGTACGCCGCACGCCGACTGCTCCCGCTCTCACACCCGGAAGATCGACCCCATCTTCTTTCCCATGAGCACCGCGGCGCCCACCAGCGTCACGGTGAGCAGCGCCATCCCCCACACGCCCATGGCGCTGGCGATGAACGGTCCGTCCCCGAGCCGGTTCAGGAACGCGTAGATCGCCTTGGTGATCGGGAAGTGGCGCTGCTGCTGCGCCAGCAGCATCGAGTCCGACACCTCCAGCATCGCGAACGAGAAGGCCAGCAGGGCCCCGGCGATCAGGCTCGCGGCGATCAGGGGCACGATCACCACGCGCACCGCCCGCATTCGCGAGGCCCCCAGCCCCAGCGCCGCCTCCTCCAGCTCCCCGGACGTCTGCTCGAGCCCCGCCGAGGCCGCGCGCACGATGTAGGGCAGGCGGCGCACCGCGTACGCCAGCACGAGCAGCGGCACGGGGTTCGGGTCGGCCCCGAAGACCGACACGTGCTCCCTGAGAGGGGCGCTCGCCAGCGCCCCCGCCCACGAGTCCGGGAGCAGCACCGCCAGGGCCCGCGCCATCCCGGCGGGCAGGTCTCCCCCGAAGGGCCAGCGCAGCGTCATCGCCACGTAGCCGAAGGCCATCACCAGGCCGGGGACCGCGAGCGGCAGCATGCTCAGCGCGTCGAGGAGATTCCGCCCGCGCACGCGCGTGCGCACGACGACGTAGGCGATCAGCAGCCCCAGGCCCAGGTCCAGCACGGTCGCCAGCGAGGCGAGCTTGAGCGAGGTCGTGATCGCCCCGAAGGCGTCGGGGTGCCCCAGGGCCTGCTCGAAGTTGCGGAGCGTCAGGCCCGCCGGCAGCACCGAGCGGTACCAGGACCCGGGCTCGGCCAGGGCCATCAGCACCACGCCCGCGTGCGGGACCAGGGACAGACCTGTCACGGCCGCGAAGAGGGCCGTCGCCAGCAACGCCGCGGGCCCGGTGAGGGGACGCTCCGCCGCCGCCCGCGAGGCCTTGGAGTACATGGCGTGCCCGCGCCTCCCGAAGAGCAGGCGCCCCACCGCGTAGATCGCCAGGGCACAACCCAGCAGCACCACCGTCAGGGCGTAGGGCTGCGGGGAGGTCTCGACCTCCTTGAGCCCGTTGAAGATCTGCACCGGCGTCACGCGCGCGTAGTCGAACACCAGCGGGGTCCCCAGCTCGGTGAACGACCAGATGAACACGATCGTGCCGCCCGCGAAGAGCCCGGGGCGGATCAGGGGAAGCGTCACCCGCACCAGCCGGCGCACCGGGCCGGCCCCCACGTTCTGCGCCGCCTCCTCCAGGGCCGGGTCCAGGTTCGCCAGCGCCGCCACGGCGTTGAGATAGATGATCGGGTACAGGTGCAGCGCCTCGACCGCCACCACGCCCCAGAACTTCCCGGACGCCAACGGGCCCAGCCACCACGCGGGCGCCCCGCCCGCGCCCGCCCCCCCCGGCCCGAGGAGGTCCAGCCGCACGCCGAGCAGCGCCGTCAGCGCCCCCTCGCGCCCCAGCAGCGCCTGCATCCCCAGCGCCCCGACGAACGGGGGCAGGATCAGCGGCACCAGGATCAGCGCCCCCAGGACCCCCTTGAGCGGGAACCGGTACCGCGCCCCGCACAGGGCCAGCGGCAGCGCGATCGCCAGGCACAGCAGCGTCGTGGCCACCGCCACCCAGGCCGAGTTCACCAGCCCCCCGCGTAGCACCGGGTCCTGGAAGACCAGCCCCAGGTGCTCGAGCGTGTAGCGCCGGCCGCTGCCCGGGTCGGCCTCGAAGGCACCGTGCACGGTGAGGCCGACGGGATAGACCAGTGCCAGCGCGAGGAAGGCCAGGAGCAGGCCCAGCAGCGAGTACCGAGCGATGAGGCGCCACGCGCGCCGGGCCGGGGAGAGCATGGGCCGGTAGCGTAAAGGCTCGTCGCGGCCTTGGCCAGCCGCGCGGGCCGCCTCCCGAGGCCGCGCCGAGTCGGTCACGTCGCGCCCGCGCACGCCGTTGATCGTGTGCCGGATCACGTTGCTGTCCGGCGCTTCTCACGAGCGCTCGGGAACGCGGAGCGCCGCCGGGCCCAGCGTCACCACCGTCACCTCGCCCAGCTCGCGGCGCGCCAGGTAGGCACGCACGTCGCCCAGCGTCAGGGCCCGGTAGCGGGCCCGCAGTTCGTCGAGCGGACGCGGCCTCCCGATCTTGAGCTGGTCGCTCGCCAGCGCCGCCGCCCGCGCCCCGGTCGACTCTCCGGCGAAGACTAGGTTCGCTTGGATCCCCGTCAGGGCGCGTGCAAACTCATCTTCGCTCACCGTCCCCTCGGGGCGGTTGATCCGCGCCAGCTCCGCCAGCAGCACCTCGAGGGACTGCTGGGCCCGCTCCGGCGTCGTGCCCACGTAGGCCAGGGAGCGCCCGTAGGTCCGCTCCGTGCCATAGCTGGCGCTCACCGCGTAGCAGAGCCCGCGCTTCTCACGCACCTCCGAGAAGAGCCGGGCCGCCATGCCCCCCGAGAGGACCGACGTCACCACGCGCTCGGCGATCGCGTCGGGGCTCGGCTCGGGTGGCCCGTCGTGCAGCAGCACGATCTGCACCTGGGCCGAGTCGTCCTGCTCGTGGTGGTAGCTCCCCTTGGCCGGATTGGGCTGCGGCGTCACCCTCGGGGCCTCTCCACTCCAGCCCGCCAGGACGCGGTCCAGCACGCGGGCGATCTCGCCCTCGTCCGGCA
>DASPKO010000282.1:0-2525 GCA_035628055.1 Phycisphaerales bacterium | reverse complement strand
CAGGTCGGGTCCCAGTGGCAGGCCGAGTCGCTGACGGACCTCGCGGTGGTGGTGTAGGGGAAGGCACGGAGGCACGAAGGCACGGAGGCACGGGGGGGGGGGCGACAGCGCTTACAGCTCGCGGCTCGTGCGCTCGGTGTTGGCGTGTGCCGGTTGCCCTCCGGGAGACCCGAACCGCTCGCTGGCGCTCGCGGCTCGTGCGCGTCCCGCAGGCCGTCTGCCGGGGAGCGTCCTCGCAATGGGGACTCAACCTCATGCTCGGGCGGTGCCCCGCCGGGTAGGCTCGGTGCATGAGCCGCCAAACCACCGTGGGCGCCCTGGCCGCGCTCCTCGTCGCCGTGCTGGGTCTGCCGGGCCTGCCGGGGTGCCGCGGCACGTATTACAACGTGATGGAGAAAGCCGGGTGGCACAAGCGCGACCTGCTGGTCGACCGCGTCGACGAGGCCCGGGGGGCGCAGGAAGAGGCGAAGGAACAGTTCCGCTCGGCGCTCGATCGCCTGCTGGAGCTGACGCGCGTGGAGGGCGGGGAGCTCCGCCGGACGTACGACGCGCTCCGGAGCGAGCTGGACCGGAGCGAGTCGCGGGCCAAGGCGGTGCGCGACAAGATCGGAGAGGTCGAGCAGGTGGCTGGCGACCTGTTTGCCGAGTGGGAGAAGGAGCTGGAGGAATACCAGAGCGCCGACCTGCGCCGGCAGAGCCGCCAGCGCCTCGACGGAACGCGGGCCCGCTATCAGGAGCTGATCACGCTGATGCGCCGGGCCGAGGGGCGCATGGAGCCGGTGCTGGCGATCCTGCGCGACCAGGTGCTGTACCTGAAGCACAACCTCAACGCCCAGGCGGTGGCGGGGCTGGAGGGGACGCTGGGCGAGATCGAGCGGGACGTGGCGGCCCTGGTGCGCGACCTGGAGGTGGCGATCGCCCAGGCCGAGGCCTTCGTGCGCGAGACGCCGCGGGACTGAGCACGCCGAGTCAGGCCGGCCGCGCAGCCTGGTGCGCACCGCCTCCCCTACCCTGCCCCCGGCATGCGGCCGCGCGTCGTCATCACGGGCATCGGCACGGTCTGCGGGCTGGGGCTCGGGGCCGAGGCGCTCTGGGCCGGCATGACCGCGGGCCGGTCGTGCCTGGGGCCGATCACGCGGTTCGACGCCTCGGGCTTCGCGTCCCGCCTGGCGGGCGAGGTCCGCGACTTCTCCGCCCGCGACTTTGTTCCCAAGCACTACCGCAAGGCCGTCAAGGTCATGGCCCGCGACGTGGAGCTGGCCGTGGCGGCCGCGAAGCTCGCGGTCGAGGACGCGGGGCTGGTCACGCGGGCGGCCCTGGCGGACGAGGCGGGCGGCGCGCCGGCCGCTGCCGCGACGTACCCCGCCGCGCGCATGGGATGCCAGATCGGCGCTGGGCTCATCGCGGCGGAGATCGACGAGCTCACCCTGGCCTTCGCCAGCGCCCGCAGCGCCGGGGCACCCGACCGGCTGGACCTGCGCGCCTGGGGCGCCACCGGGATGGACAACCTCACCCCGCTCTGGCTGCTGAAGTACCTGCCCAACATGCTCGCATGCCACGTGACGATCATCCACGGCGCCGAGGGGCCCAGCAACACCATCACGTGCAGCGAGGCGAGCGCCCTCCTCTCCATCGCCGAATCGGTGCGCGTGATCCGGCGCGGGGCGGCCGACCTGTGCTTCTCGGGGGGCGCCGAGAGCAAGGTCAACCCCATGGGACTCATCCGCCAGGACCTGGCCGGACGCCTGGCGCCGACACGCGGGGACCTCGAGCCCGCGGCGCACGTGCGCGCCCTCGCGGACGAAGCCTCCGGCACGGTGCTGGGAGAGGGCGGCGGCATTCTCGTGCTGGAGGAGGCCTGCGCGGCCCGGACGCGCGGGGCCCGCGTCTACGCCGAGGTCGCGGGGATCGGGGCCGGGCAGTCGCACCCCTGGTACGCCGGCGCGGGCGATGGCGACGATCCCGACGAGGGATATGGGCAGGCCGTGCGCGCGGCCCTGGACGACGCGGGGGTGCGCCCGGACCAGGTCGGCGCGATCGTGCCCCTGGCCAGCGGCGTGCCCGAGATCGACGCCGCGGAAGTCTCGACGCTGCGCGCCGTCTTCGGGGCCCGCCTGCCCACGATCCCGGTGATCACCCACTGCGCGAACCTCGGAAACACCATGGCCGGCGCGGGCGGGATCCAGGCGGCCCTGGGGGCGCTCGCGCTCTCGAGACAAGCGATCCCGGCGCGGCTCGGCCCGGCGGCGGCAGGCCTGGACACCGGGCCGGCGGCCGCGCGGCCGGCGGTGCTCGACTCGGTGCTGGTCTGCACCGGCGCCCTGGGCGGGCAGAACGCCGCGGTCGTGCTGCGCCGCCCGGGCTGAGGCCGTCGCGCCCGGCCCGAGCGCGGCGCGGCGAGGTTTGACCGGCGCTTGGTACAATCCCCCTCCGGCACCGCGTCGCCAACCCCACTACGGAAGGAACTACGCATGTTCAACGATCACGACCACGGGCACGATCAGGGTCATCCGGCCGGCCTCGGG
>DASPKO010000281.1:0-4474 GCA_035628055.1 Phycisphaerales bacterium | reverse complement strand
CCCTGCTGCGCTGGCCGGGCGTCGGCCCCTATGCCGCCGCCAACATCATGCAGCTCCTGGGGCGCTATGCCCGCCTGCCCCTGGACACCGAGAGCCTGCGGCACGGCAAGACGGTGCTGGGCTACACCGGCACGGACGGGGCGATCCTGCGGGCCCTGCACGCGCACTACGCGCCCATGGGGCCGCACGCCTTCCGGAGCTATTGGTTCGAGCTCTGGGCCTTCTACGAGTCGCGGCGCGGGCCGGCGTGGACCTGGGACCAGGAGACGACCGCGGCCACGTTCACCGCGGCGAAGTGGCGGGCGGAGGAGCGGGCGGCGGCGGGCCGGTCGCCGCGCGCGCTGCCGCATCGCGGGCTTCAGCCCGACGCGACCGCCGAGGTGCGCATGATGCGATCTCACAGCCCGCCCGGGCACTTACACCGCGGGGGCGGAGGGACGGCGTCGATGGACCGGCGCTAGGAAGACAAATCGGCGCCTGCCCGTCCCGCGACGCGAGTACGATTGATCGATGAGCCGGTCGTTCCCAGTTATCATCCTGCCGGAGCCCGGGGGGGGCTACTTCGTGCAGTGTCCGATCCTTCCGGGTTGTTACAGCCAGGCGGAAACCGTGGAGGAGTGCGTGGCCAATATCCGTGAGGCCATCGAGCTGGCCCTGGAGGACATGGCGGCGCGAGGTGAGTCCCTGCCGCCATGCGGGCCGGCCTTGATCGCCAAGGTTACGGTCGCGGCATGACGGCCTCCCCAGTCTGTCCGGGCGCCAGGCAATCGCCGCGGTGGAGCGCGCAGGGTAGCAGGTGGTTCGGCAGAGGGGCAGCCATGTAAGGCTTCGTCATCCCACCGATCCGAAGCGCAAGCCGGTCACGGTACCGGACCACCGGGCACTCAAGCTCGGCACGCTCCGGGCGATCCTTCGCGATGCCGGACTGCGCCCGGACGAGTTCACTCGCTTGCTGTAACGAGGTGCGATGTCCTCTCGCTACGACACCTACACCTCACCTCTCTCCGAGCGCAACGCCTCGCCGGAGATGCTGCGCATCTGGTCGCCCCGGCACAAGTTCAACACCTGGCGGCGCATCTGGCTGGCCGCGGCGGAGGCGATGCACGAGGTGACGGCCGGGCCCGGCAAGGGCGACTGGCCGGGCTCACCCCTGGTCACCAGGGAGCAGGTCGAGGAGCTGCGCGCGGTGGTGCGGCGCCCCGGCGGAATCACCGACGAGGAGATCGCCCGGGCCGAGCGGTACGAGCGCGACCTGCGGCACGACGTGATGGCGCACGTGCACGCCCTGGGCGACTCGTGCCCGAAGGCCCGGGGAATCATCCACCTGGGAATGACGAGCGAGGATGTGGGGAGTAACGCGGACCTGCTCATTTTGCAGGAAAGCGGACTCCTCGTAAGGACCAAGCTTGCCCGTACAGTGTTGGCGCTGTGCAACCTCGCGGGCAGTCACGGTGCGACACCAGCCCTGGCGTTCACTCATTACCAGCCCGCCCAGCCCGCCACGGTTGGCCGCCGCGCGGCGAGCTGGGCGCAGGATCTGTGGGTTTGCCACGACAGGTTCGAGGCAACGACAACGCAGTTTCCCACCGACATCCTGCGAGGCCTCCGCGGTGCAACGGGCACGCAGGCGTCCTTCCTGGCGCTCTGCAACGGAGAGTCGTCCGCAGTTGACCGCCTGGAGTCATCCTGGATTGCGAAGCTGTATCGTAACTCTAGCTTTGAGCACGACAGTGCGGGCGTAACACTGCCACTCACCGGGCAGACCTACCCCCGCGTCATCGATACCTTTATCCTCGCCGACCTCGCCTCCATCGCCTGCGTCCTCCACAAGATCGCCACCGACATCCGCCTGCTCTGCAACCGCAAGGAGCTCGACGAGCCCTTTGAAGACAAGCAGATCGGCTCCTCCGCCATGCCCTACAAGCGCAACCCCATGCGCTGCGAGCGGATCTGCGGCCTGGCGCGCTTCGTCATGAACCTCGTCGGCAACGCCTACGACACCGCCGCCACCCAGTGGCTCGAGCGCACCCTCGACGACTCCTCGAACCGCCGCCTCTCCCTCCCCGAGGCCTTCCTCGCCCTCGACGGCGCGCTGGACCTCATGCACAACGTCGCCGGCGGCCTCGTCGTCCACGAGGCGATGGTGCGCAAAAACCTCATGGCGGAGCTCCCCTTCCTGGCCACCGAGAACATCCTCATGGCCTGCGTGAAGCTCGGGGGCGACCGGCAGGAGTACCACGAGAAGATCCGCGTGCACGCCCAGGCCGCGGGCCTGCGCGTGAAACAGGAGGGCCTCGACAACGACCTGCTCGAACGCCTGCGGAACGACCCGGCGTTCTGGTCCGCCGCCCGCGGGGGCCCGCTCGCCGGCGAGCTCGACTGGGACGGCCTGCTGGACCCGATGAAGTACGTGGGCCGCAGCGTCGAGCAGACCGAGCGGTTCCTCCAGGAAGTGGTCGAGCCGCTGCGCGCCCAACACGCCGAGGCGATCGCCGGGCTGGGTACCTCCGGCCCCCGGGTCTGAGGGCGGCGGGACGGGCGCGGCGCCGGCACTCGGGGCCGATGCGCGAGCATCGGAAGGGTGCCGCTCGGGCGGTGCGAACCCCCTCAGGCAATCCGCCCGCGCGCTCTCTATTGTCTGGGCATGCCGCACGCCGCACCCGTCACGGGCGCCTCCGCCTTCGACCAGTTCAACTGGCAGCCCCAGCCCGCCGCCCAGGCGATCGTCAATGAGCTGGTCGCCGACGTGACCGCCCGCTGCCCCGGGGCCGCCCTGCTCGCCCAGCGTCTCCGGGCCGAGACGGGCACGCGCCTGGTGGACTGGGCGGACCACCTCGTCGCTCCGGACTCGGGGGCCCTGCGGGCCCGCCTCCTCGAGGCGGGCTTTGCGCGCCGGCCCATCGGCGGGGTGAGCGAGCGCTACGTGCACGACGGCGGGATGTTCCCGGCCCTCGTGCTGTGCGGGCGCGAGACCCGGCGCCTGGGCGTGAAGGTCGAGTACGTCAGCGATTTCGCGGCCGCCTGGGGCATCCAGGATCCCATCGAGGGCGAGCCCCTGGCGCCCCTGCGACTCATGCGCGCCTGTGCCGGGGGCGGGGCGGAGCTGTGGGCGGTCGAGCGCCACGGCTACCGGGGGCTGGAGGTCGTGCCGCCGGTGGCCCCCCTCACGACGATTCTCCGGCACGCCGAGGCCTTCCGCCGGCGCCGGCGGGATTGCGGGAGCGACGCGGCCGGCATCGCCCACGCGGCCGAGCTGGTGCGGGCCGCGATCGACGACCTGGGCGTGGACCTCGCCTGCGACCTGTTCTTCGCCGCGGAGCGCGAGTATTGGCAGCGTCGGAACCGGGCGGCCCGGGTCCAGAAGGCCCGCCAGGACGTGCTGGGGATGGGCTGGGCGAACCACGATCACCACACATATCGCAGCTCGCGGGCCGCCTTCGCCGACCTGGTGGGGCTGTGGGAGCTGCTGGGGCTTTCCTGCCGCGAGCGGTTCTATGCGGGCGCGGAGGCGGGGTGGGGCGCGCAGGTGATGGAGCAGCCGGTCACCGGCATCATCACCTTCAACGACGTGGACCTGACGCCCGACGAGCTGATGGGCGACTTCGCCCACCAGGGCCTGCGGGAGCGCCACGACCTGGGCACGGTGGGGCTGTGGTGCGCGCTGCACGGCGAGGCGGTGCTCCAAGCCGGCATGCACCACCTGGAGGCCCAGTTCGACTGGCATGCCCTGCGCGACCAGCTCGAGGCCGAGGCGGGCGTGCGCACCATGGAGCCCTTCACCACCTTCCCCTTCCTGCGCCAGGCCTTCACGGAGGGGGAGCGCTGGGCGGTTCGGCCCGAGCGGATCGAGGCGCTGCTGAAGGCGGGGCGGATCACGCCGGAGCAGGCCGGGCAGTTCCGCGCCGCCGGAGCCATCGGCTCGCACCTCGAGAACCTGGAGCGGAACGACGGCTTCAAGGGGTTCAACCAGAAGGGCGTGAGCGAGATCATCGCCCGGACGGACCCGCGCCGGCAGGCGGCCCAGCCCGTGGGGGCGTGAGCGTCGACCACTCTGTGCCTTCGTGCCCGGGTGCCCTCGTGGCTATTCACCGCTTGTACACGTCCGGGTCCCAACGCTCCATGTAGCGGCGCGGGTCGGCGAGTGGCCGGAACCCGTAGCGCGCGTAGAGCCCGTGGGCGTCGCGCGTCAGCAGGCAGAAGCGGCGCAGGCCCCGCAGGTCCGGGTGGGCCAGGATCGTCTCGACGAGCCACTTCGAGAGTCCGCGCCCCCGGTACGCCTCGAGCACGAAGACGTCCGACAGGTAGGCGAAGGTGGCCCGGTCGGTGATCACCCGCGCGAAGCCGACCTGGCCATCCGCGTGGTACACCCCGAAGCACAGTGAATGGGCAGCCGCCCGCCGCACCACCTCGATAGGCACCCCGGCGGCCCAGTAGGACCTCGAGAGGTAGGCGTGCACCGCCTCCAGGTCCAGCC
>DASPKO010000280.1:0-12899 GCA_035628055.1 Phycisphaerales bacterium | reverse complement strand
CATCTCGTTGGTGATGGGGTTGAGGCTCGCCTGGTCCCAGATGTAGGTGAAGCGCGGGCGCGTGCGGATGGCGCGCCGCTCGGTCGTGACCGTGTGCACCTCCGAGCCCGCGTAGTGGTCGAGGAAGAAGAGGCCGTCCGGGGCCAGCGAGCGCCGCACCGCGGTGAAATACCGGCGCATCCGCTCCCGCTCCTTGAAGATCCAGTACGAGAAGTTCATCGCCAGCACCACGTCGTACCCGGGTGCCCGCGGCGGGCGGCGCGCCTCGAGCACGTCCTGGCGGAGCAGGGTCACGCGTGTCCGCTGCTCGGCGTCCAGCCTGGCCAGGTTGTGCCGGATGCCCCAGGCCAGGGTCGGGGCGTCCAGGTCTACGCCCACCGCCCGGTTCTCGCGGCGCCGCCGCACCCACTCGCAGGACGTGTTGGCGGTCCCGCAGAAATCCTCGCGCAGCAGGACGGCCCGGCGCCCGCGCCGCCGGCGGAACGTGGCGTCGACGAAGTCGATCTCCGCCTCCACGCACTGCACGGCCCGCTGGTAGAGGTCGTGACGGTCGGGCTCGGGGAGCGGGGCGGCGCGCCGGGGCGCGGTCCGGCCGCCCGGGCGGCGAGGGGGCCGGCCTCCGGGGCGCTGGCGCGGGGGCTTGCTGGGCATAGGGGGCGGAGTGTACCCGCGGCCCGATCGCGACGATAACTCGTTCGCAGGGCCGAGGTTAGCGCCGTCAGACGCCGCCCGGCCGTCCGGAGCCGATCACCCCGGGGCCTATAGTCGCCGATACACATCCACCCGCCGGGCCCGTGAGGCCCGTCGCCACCGGAGAGCGCCCCGATGCGTCTGAGCATGGTCGGCACGGGCTACGTCGGTCTGGTCACCGGCGTCTGCCTTTCCAATACCGGCAACCACGTCACCTGCCTGGACGTCGATGCCCGCAAGATCGAGATGCTCAAGCGCGGGCAGTGCCCGATCTACGAGCCCGGGCTCACCGAGCTCATGGACCGGAACATCGCGGCCGGACGCCTGCACTTCACCACCGACGCGGGCCTGGCCCATCGCGACGCGGACATGATCTTCATCTGCGTCGGCACGCCCAGCGACGAGCGCGGGCACACCGACCTCTCCTACATCCTCAAGGCCGCCGACGACGTGGGGGACCTCCTCCGCTCGCTGGGCCCGGGCCAGAAGCCCAAGGTGGTCGTCGTCAAGAGCACGGTGCCCGTGGGCACGACGCTGGCGGTCAAGCAGCGCATCCGCGAGCGCGCCGGGCCGGGCATTCCCTTCGGCGTCGCCAACAACCCCGAGTTCCTCAAGGAGGGGGCCGCGATCGAGGACTTCAACAAGTCCGACCGCGTGGTGGTGGGGGTGGACCAGCCCGAGGTCGGGCAGAAGATGCGCGACCTCTACGACCCGTTCGTCCGCAACGGGCACCCCATCTTCGTCATGGACATTCTCTCCAGCGAGATGGTCAAGTACGCCAGCAACAACTTCCTGGCGACCAAGATCAGCTTCATCAACGAGATGGCCAACCTCTGCGAGGCCTACGGGGCCGACATCAACCGCGTCCGCGAGGGGATGTGCTCCGACAAGCGGATCGGGCACCAGTTCCTCTATCCCGGGCTGGGCTACGGGGGCTCCTGCTTCCCCAAGGACACCCTCGCCTGCATCATGATGGGGGACAAGGCGGGCATGCCCGCGCGCCTCAGCCAGGCGGTGCACGAGGTGAACCAGCGCCAGCGCGAGCGCTTCTTCGACAAGATCATGGCCCACTTCGGGGGCAAGCACAGCGGGGGGCTGGGCGGACGCACCCTCGCCTTCTGGGGCATCGCCTTCAAGCCCCGCACCGACGACATCCGGGAGGCGCCCGCGCTCACGCTCATCCGCAAGGCCGTGGGATACGGCGCCAAGGTCCGGGCCTTCGACCCGGTCGCCAACGAGAACGCCCGCCAGGAGCTCGGCTCGGTCGTTGAGGTGGTCGACGACATGTACCAGGCCGTGCGCGGGGCCGACGCGCTGGTCATCTCCACCGACTGGGACGAGTTCAAGTCCCCCGACTTCGCCAAGATGGCCGAGCTGATGAACCGCAAGCTCGTCTTCGACGGGCGGAACCTCTACCGCCCGCAGCAGATGGCCGACCTCGGATTCGCGTACGTGAGCGTCGGCCGCGCCCCGGGCGGCGCAGGCGCCGAGCCGGCCGCGGCCCCCAGCCCTGCCCCAGCTCCGGCCAAGGCACCCGGGCACGGGCCGGCCCCGGCCAAGGCCCGGGCGGCGGTCTAAACCCGTCGGGCGCTCACCACCCGCGGGAGGCCGTCCGCGTCCTTGAGGACGCGCACCTGGTCCAGTCGCGCATCGGCCCGCGCCAGTTCCGCGGTTTCCGTGGCCCGGGCCGTGGCCACCTCGATCACCAGCAGGCCCCCGGGCCCGAGCAGGTCCGGTCCCGCCGCCAGCAGGGGCCGCACGAAGTCCAGGCCGTCCGGTCCTCCACGCAGCGCCAGGTGGGGCTCATACCCGCGCACGTTCTCCGGCACCGCGGCCCACTCGCCGTCGGGGATATACGGGGGATTGGCGACCAGGTAGTCCAGCCCCCGTGCAGCGGGATCGCCCAGCAAGGGCGCGAGCAGGTCCCCCAGGACGAGCCGCGCCCGCTCGCTCACGCCATGACGGGCGGCGTTGCGGGCCGCCACCTCCAGGGCGTCGGGGCTGATGTCGCTCAAAATGGCCGCCGCCCCGCGCAGGTGCTTGAGCAGCGCGATCCCGACGCACCCGCTCCCCGTGCAGACGTCCGCGAGCCGGACACCCGCCCCGAGCGGCGCGCGACCCCTTCCCGCCGCCGGGCGGGCCCCGGCATCAACCCCGCGCGCCGCGCCGGCCGGCACTGCGCCGGCGCCCGGCGCGCCGGTCCCGGCCTCGGCGGAATCGCCGCTTGGTCCGCTCCCCCCGCGCGACAGTTCGGACCTTGCGCGGAGGTCGGTCAGCACGTGCTCAACGATCGTCTCGGTCGACGGGCGCGGGATGAGCACGCGCCGGTCCACTTCAAAGGGCAGGCCGAAGAACCACGCCTCTCCGACCAGGTACTGCACGGGCTCGTGCCGGAGCGCTCGCCCGACGAGCTCGCGCAGCCGGGCCAGCTCCTCCGGGGCCGCGAGGCGGTCGGGGTCGGTGTAGAGCTTCAGCCGCGCGAGCCCGAGCACATGGGAGAGAAGCATCTCGGCGCAGAGCCTGGGGGACCCGATGCCGTTCCGTGTAAGCGCCTCGGCGATCCAGGCCATGAGCCGGCGCGTGGTCCAGCCGGCGATCTCCGCCGTCCCCTCAGCCACCCGGCCACCAGCGCGCCGGGGCGCCCATGGTGCCCGTGGTGCCCGTGATGCCGGCCGACCACCACCGCCGCGGGTCTCCGTGCCGTCCGGAGGCCATCCCGGGCCACGCGGGGAGCGCGGGGTCGGGCGCGCGAACGCGACCCGGGGCGCGCCCGGTCACTGCTCACCCCGGAGCTGTGCCACCAGCTCATCGCGCCGCGCCAGCGTCATCTCGATCCGGGACCGGATGCCGCGCGCGTGGCCCTCGACCATCAGATCGCTCGAGGTGACGCGCCGCGCGCGGTCGAGCCTCCACTTCGGGTAGTTCTCCTTGAGGTACGTCGCCTCCTCGGCGGCCTCCTCGCAGAGCCGCGCGATCGCCTCGGCCGCGAAGGCTCGCGACGTCACCGCGTGCTCGTGCGTGAAGCGGATGGCCTCCCCCATCGCCTCGCCGCTCGCGATCCCCTCGTCTTCCAGGCCCTGCTGCACCTCGTCCCCGAGCCGGCGCAGGCGTTCGGCCAGGGCCCGGGCAGCCTCGCGCACGGGCCCGATCGCTTCCAGCCGCTTCAGCACCGCGGCCTGGGTGTGCGCCGGCGGGTCGGCCAGGGTGCCGGCAAGGGCCGTGAACCTCTCCGCCAGGTCGGACGTCTCCTCGTCGAGCCCGGCGCGCACCGTCCCCAGCACGCGCTCCACCTTCGGGTCCGGTGCCGCGTCACCGGGCGCGGGAGCAGTCGCCGGCATCGAGGGCCGGGGGTCGGCCGAGGGCGCTGGCCGATCCGGTGGCCGGGGCGCCGGGCGCGGGCCATCGGGCCGGGGCGCGACGGCCGGGCCGCGCGGGTCCGGTATCGAGCGCAGCGTCTCGAAGACCTGCCGCCGCTCCTCCGGTGTCCAGGCCGGCGGCGGAGCGGAACTCGTGCCCGTGCCCTGGGCGCCGCCCGTCCGGCTCGCGGGCGTGCCGCCGCCCGGGGGCGCCGGCCCGTTCACCAGGTAGTTCCCCATCTGGTACCCGAAAGTCCCCACCAGCAGCAGAAGGGGCGCGGTCATCCCGAGCTGGGCGGCCCGCTCGGAGCGCCGGAACGCAAAGAAGCAGGCGGCCCCGATGCCCCCCGCGAGCGCCGCGCCCACGAGCACCGCCAGCACGTTCACCGTGACGATCCGCCCGCGCACCTTCGACGCGAACGGGTGGGCGGCGGGAACGAGCCCGAGCTGCACCACGGTCTTCCAGGTCACCAGCGCCACGAGCAGAACGAACAGGGCCAGCACAAGGCCGCTCAGCGCGTGCCCACGCCCGGATCGCCGGGCGCCCAGCGCCTCCGCCCTCACGCGCTGTCCCGGGTGGGCGTTCATGTGAGCCGCGCCCCCACCGAGCTCGCCCCGCGGCTCTCGATCTCCTCCCGCAGCCCCGCCACGAACTCGCCCAGCGGGAGCGAGCCCAGGTCCTTCTGGATGCCCCGCGCCCGCACCGAGACCGAGCCCGTCTCCGCGTCGCGCGGGCCGACGACGAGCAGGTACGGGATCTTCTCCTCCGCGGCCGCCTTGATCTTGGCCTGCACGCGCTCGTTGCCGGCGTCGAGCGTGGCCCGCACGCGCCCGCCGCCCGCCAGCGGCGCCCCGCGGAGCGCCGCCAGCACCGCGCCCGCGTAGTCGTTGCTCTTGTCCGAGATGGGCAGGACGCGGACCTGCTCGGGGGCCAGCCAGGCGGGAAAGGCGCCGGCGAAGTGCTCGATCAGCACGCCGCAGAAGCGCTCGAACGATCCGAAGGGGGCCCGGTGGATCATCACCGGCCGGTGCGGCTGGTTGTCGGGCCCCGTGTACTCGAGCCCGAAGCGCTCGGGCAGGTTGTAGTCCACCTGCACCGTGCCAAGCTGCCACTCGCGCCCGATCACGTCCTTGACCACGAAGTCGATTTTGGGCCCGTAGAACGCCGCCTCGCCCGGCTCCTCGCTGAAGGCCACCCCGAGCGAGCGGGCCGCCTCGCGGCAGGCCTCCTCGGCGCGGTCCCAGTTCTCGCTCCTGCCGACGTACTTGCCCGAGTCGGGGTTGCGCAGGCCCACGCGCACGCGGTACTCCTTCATCCCCAGCGCCGCGAAGATGATCCGCACCAGGTCCAGGCAGGCCCGCAGCTCGGCCGGCACCTGCTCCTCCGTGCAGAAGAGGTGGGCGTCGTCCTGCGTGAAACCCCGCACCCGCGTCAGCCCCGAGAGTTCCCCGGACTGCTCCCAGCGGTAGACCGTGCCGAACTCCGCGAGGCGCACCGGCAGGTCGCGGTAGCTGTGCGGCTGGCTCGCGAAGATCTTGATGTGGTGCGGGCAGTTCATGGGCTTGAGCAGGTAGCCGTCCACCGCGCCCGCGTCCAGCCGCGCCGCCAGCTCGGCGCACGAGCACCCCTCCCTGACGAGCTCGGCCAGCCCCTCCTGCTCGACGATGGGCGGATACTGCGAGTCCTTGTAGTACGGGTAGTGCCCGCTGGTGCGGTACAGGTCCAGCCGCCCGATGTGCGGCGTGTACACCTGGTGATACCCCTGCTTGGCCAGCTCCGCGCCGATGAAGGCCGCCAGCTCGTTGCGGACCACCGCGCCGCGCGGCGTCCAGAGGATCAGGCCCTGGCCCACCGTCTCGTCGATGTGGAAGAGCCGCAGATGCTTGCCGATCACCCGGTGATCGCGCTTCCTGGCCTCCTCGAGCTGGTTGAGGTGCTGCTCGAGCTCGGCCGGCGTCGCGAAGGCCGTGCCATAGACGCGCGTCAGCCGGTCGCTCTTCTCGTCGCCATGCCAGTACGAAGATGCGATCGAGAGCACCTTGAAGGCGCCGATCTTCCCGGTGCTGGGCACGTGCGGGCCGCGGCACAGGTCCTCCCAGTCATGGCCCGGCTCGCCCGTGGCGTAGAACGAGAGCCGTGGGGGTCCGCCGGGCCCGGCGCCCCGCCCGCCCCCACGGGCCGCGCCGCCAGCCTCCTCCGCCCCCGCCAGGGCCCGCTGGGCGTTGTCCAGCTTGTATTTGTTCCCCTCGGCCTCCAGCTTCTTCAGCCCCTGCGCCGGCTCGAGCTCGTAGCGCGTGAACGGCCTGTCGCGGCGCACGATCTCTCCCATCTCCCTCTCGATCGCCGCGAAGTCCGCGCTCGAGAGCGGACGGTCGGCGGGCACGCGCATGTCGTAGTAGAAGCCCGTCGGCAGCGCCGGGCCGTACGCGAGTTCGACCCCCGGCACCACCCGCTGGATCCCCTCCGCCATCACGTGGGCCGCGGAGTGCCGGATGAGCATCAGCGCGTCGGGGTCGGGCGTGCCGTCCCGGTTCTTGGGCGTCACGATCGCCACCCGGCAGTCGCGGTCGAGGACGCTCGTCAGGTCGCGCAGCTCGCTCCCGCTCCCGAAATCGACGCGGCACCCCAGGGCCGCCTGGGCCAGGCGCGGGCCGATCGCCTCGGCGACCTCGCGGGCCGTCACCGGGTGGGCGAACTCCTTCACCGAACCGTCCGGGAGCGTGATGCGGGGCATGGGAAGTCCTGGGGCTGGGTGCTGGGTGCTGAGGTTGCGGGGGGCAGGGGTACCCGAGGGGGCGTGATGGCCGGCGGCCCTAAGAAAAAACCCGGCCGCGGGGCCGGGTCTGGGCAGGTTCGAGGTCAATCCCGCGCCCGGCTAGCCGAGGTGAGCCATGGTAGTGACAGCGGCGGTGGTCCGCGGGCGCGACATCGCCGGGACGATAGCCCCGCGGGGCGCCGGCCTCAAGCACGCCCACGGGGGGCTTGGCCCGAGGTCGCGTCGGCGTTTGACGAACCGGTCCGGGCCGGGCAAGATAGCGCGCGTGGGGGTGGCGGCGGGCGGGCCCAGCGTTCTGCGGGCCCGGACTCAGGGACCCGCCGTGATCTGCCCCTTCTGCGGCGCCAACGACGACAAGGTGATCGACAGCCGCGCCAGCGACGCCGGCAAGGTCATCCGCCGCCGACGCGAGTGCATCGCCTGCCAGAAGCGCTTCACCACCTACGAGCGCGTCGAGGAGACGGGTCGGCTGGTCGTGGTCAAGCGCGACGGCACCCGGGTGCCGTTCAGCCGCGAGAACGTCTTCAAGGGCGTCCTGTCGGCCTGCGGGAAGCGGCCCATCTCCGACGAGGCCAAGCGCCGGGTCGTGGACGAGGTCGAGGAGGAGCTGCACCGCGAGTTCGAGCGCGAGGTCCCCTCGCACGAGATCGGGCAGCGGGTCTGCGCCCGCCTCCGCGCCCTGGACGAGGTCGCGTACATCCGCTTCGCCAGCGAGCACTACCGCCTGAACACCGCCGGCGAGCTCATCAGCGAGCTGGAAGACCTGGCCAGCCGACCCAAGGAAGCCCGGGACCAGCAGAAGCTGTTCAGCTAGCCGGCATGGGAGGCGCACAAGGCAACGGCTCCCGGCTATTCCGCCCCCTGCACCGCCAGCCACCGCTCCGCGTCCAGGGCCGCCTGGCACCCCATGCCCGCGGCCGTCACCGCTTGGCGGTAGTGCGCGTCGGCCACGTCGCCGGCGGCGAAGACCCCCTCGACGTTCGTGGCGCTGGCCCGCGTCCGGAGCTTCACGTATCCCGCCTCGTCGAGCTCCACGCCCGAGCCGGCCAGGAAGCGCGTCGCGGGCGTGTGCCCGATCGCCACGAACAGCCCGCCCACGGGCAGCTCCGAGCGCGCGCCGGTCACCGTGTCCTCCAGGAGCACCGCGCGGATGAACGTGTCACCCAGCACGTCCACCACCACCTTGTTCCAGATCACCCGCGCGTTGGGGCGCGCCAGGTAGCGCTCCTGCATGATCCGGCTGGCCCGCAGCTTGTCGCGCCGGTGGATCACGTACACCTCGGAGGCGAACTTGGTCAGGTACGTCGCCTCCTCCATCGCCGTGTCGCCACCGCCGATCACCGCCACGGGCTTGGCGCGGAAGACCGGGAGGGCCCCGTCGCACACGGCGCACGCCGAGACGCCGCCCCCCGTCGTCGCCAGGCGCAGCTCGTTGGGGAGGTTCAGCCAGTTCGCGGTGGCCCCGGTGGCGATGATCACGGCGTGGAAGCGGGCCTCGGTCCCGGCGCTGGTGTGCAGCGTGGCGGGCCGCCGCGAGAAGTCGCACCGCGTGATGTCCTGCGGGACCACCACCGCCCCGAAGCGCTCGGCCTGCCTCTGGAACTCCTCCATCAGCTCCGGCCCGCCGATCCCCTTGGGGAACCCCGGGTAGTTCTCGATGTCCGTCGTCAGCATGAGCTGCCCGCCGGGCAGGACCGGCCCCGGGTCCTGCTTGGGCACGCCGATGTAGATCACCGGCTCGAGCTTGGCGCGGGCGGCGTAGATCGCGGCGGTCCACCCCGCCGGCCCCGACCCGATGATCGCCAGCCGCCGCGGCCCCTGGTCGTCCGGCATGCGCGCCCGTCCTTAGTTCAACTGGCCCTGGTCGACGAGGTTCTTCCGCAGCAACGAGACCAGCGGGGGCCAGAGCAGGTAGTCGCCCCCCTCCTCCGACTGCGTCACGTCACGCGCGAACGAGTCGTCCCCGTCCGGCCCGCGCGAGTACAGGATGAACTGCGTGGGCTCGCGGAACGAGAGGCTGAAGGGGGCGTACGGCTTGGGTGGGAAGACCCGCATCTCGTGCGGGCGCAGGTCGCCGTGCTCGCCCTCGGGCGTGTCGCGGATCGGGACGAAATAGCGCAGCGTTCGCCGGCTGTGGTCGAAGGGATCGTTCTCGACGGCGCTGACGAACGACGGGCGGATCGAGGTGAGCGCCGGGGGGAAGACCCGGTGCTGCAGGAAGTAGCCGTAGACCCCGAACGCCATGCGCGTGCCGGAGGCCTCGACCTCGAGCATGCGCCGGGCCCGGAAGAGCTTGTCGGTGTCGCCGAGCACCTGGGCCAGCGGGGCGTACTTGAGCTGGCCCACGACGATCTTCTGGAAGTCGCTGGAGGTGTTCAGGAGCGGGTCGTGGGGGCTCAGGCTCCAGCGCTTCACCCAGTCGTCGTAGACGCGGTTGAGCGCCTCCATCACCTCGAACCAGCCCGCGGCCTGGTCCTGCACCCGCTCCCACCGCGCCGCCTCGGCGAAGAGCCGCAGCGGACGGTCCTCGACGGAGATCCGCGCCAGCGTCGCCGCGAAGGTCTCCGGGTTCGGCCCGCTCCGGGGAACGTACACCCGGTGGAGGAGCTGCTCGGTCGCGATCCGGTCTCCCTTGGGGAGCAGGATGCGGTCCAGCGACAGGGCCGCCCGCTTGGGGTCCAGGCGGCGGAGCATCTCCCGCACCTGCTCGGCGCTCAGGCCGCGCGTCTCGGCCCCCAGGTCGCGGTTGGCCACGTCGCGGAGGTGGTTGATGCCGGTGTACATCGCCCCCATCCCCACCAGCTTCTCCGCCATGAACTCCCGGTCGGCGATCTGCCGCGCAAAGCCGATCGAGTCGATCAGCACGTCCATCGCGCCGGGCATGTCGCCCGCCCCCGCCCGCCGGTTGGCCTCCACGTGCGCCAGCGCAAAGACCCACTTGAGCCTGGGCAGGTACAGGAACTCCGCCGCCGAGAGCGTCGGCGGGTCGCCCAGCTCGACGTACAGCTCGGCCTGCACCATCTCCACCGGGGTCGCCTCGACGCCGTACGGCAGCGCAAAGACCATCCGCGTCTGCGGGTTCTCGTCCTCGGTGACCTTTCCCAGCGCCGCGATCACCGCGGCCTGCTCCGGGGCCAGCGCCCACGCCTCCAGCGCCGCCCAGTCGGTCATGCCCGGGAGCACCAGCAGGGGGGTGAGCTCGTCGGCCTGGAGCTCCGCGGGGGGCTCGTTCATCGCCGCCAGCAGCGGCATCATCACCAGGTCGCTCCGCTTGGCCTGGCCCACGCCCGCGTAGAGCTGGTTGGCGCGGTCCACGAAGTCGTCCGCCGCGGCCGGCGGGGCCGCCAGCAGCGCCGCCGCCAGCGCCAGTGCGGCGCCGAGCCGGCGGCCGGGGGAGGGCATTCGATGCGGGGATCGCTTCACCGGGTCGCTCCGAGTCGCCGGGCCGTGGCGCCGTCGGGCGCTCGCCAGCGAACCCGATGGTAGCAAACGCGGGCACGCCGTGCCCCCGGGGCGCGCCCTCGTGCGCGCACGCGCCGGACCGCTCGCGCCGCTATGGTGGGCGCATGTCCCCCTCCGGATCGAGCCGCCTGGCCCTCCTGGTCCGTCAGCACGCCCAGACCTCGGCGCTGCTCGGCGTCGACTTCGTCCCTGCCTTCCGGCGCCCCGGGGCGCCAAGGGCGATCGGGGCACCGCCCCCGGGCCGCCCGGCGGCCGCCGTCTCCGCCCACGCGGACGCGCCCGCCAGCTTCACGGAGCCCAAGCCCGGCGGCCCGGTCACGACCGCGCCCCTCGTCCCGCCTCGGGCCCCGCACCCGGCCGCGCCCCCCGCCGCGTCACCCGCCATCGGGGTCCGGGATCGCGCCGCGGCCCAGCGCCTGCTCGACCAGGCCCTGGCTCGCTACCTGGCCGAGGCCCCCCACCAGCACTTCGTCACCGCGCATACCAACATCGTCTTCGGGTCGGGCGATCCGTGCGCGCGGCTGATGTTCATCGGTGAGGCGCCGGGGGCCGAGGAGGACAAGGTCGGGCTGCCCTTCGTGGGCCGGGCCGGCCAGCTCCTGGAGAAGATGATCCTCGCCATGGGCCTGACCCGCGAGGAGGTCTACATCACCAACGTGCTCAAGACCCGCCCGCCGAACAACGCCACGCCCACGCTCGACGAGGCCGCGCGCTGCGAGCCGTATCTCTGCGACCAGATCTGCGCGGTGCGCCCCGAGGTCATCGTCGCGCTGGGCCTTCCCGCCACGCGGGTCCTGCTCAAGACCGACGAGCCGATGGCCCGGCTCCGCGGGCGCTGGTTCGAGTTCGCCGGCGGTGGGCTCCGCATCCCCGTCATGCCCACCTACCACCCCGCCTTCGTCCTCCGGAGCTACACGCCCGAGGTCCGCGGCAAGGTGTGGTCGGACCTCCGGCTGGCGTTGGACCGCCTCGGCCTGGCCCCGCCGGGGCGCACGGAGCCGCCCGGCTAGCCGCGCACTGGCCAGACCCGGCCAGTCACCAAAATCTTTGCTGGGCACCGGAACCGAACCCCGGGCGGTGCCGGTACAGGTCTAGCGAGGCCAGCAAGCCTCGCCCAACCACGACCCCCACGAGACCCGGCGCTTGGCTTCGTGCTCGGCGCTGGGTTTTTTCTTGCGCGTTCGCTCAGCCGGGCGGGGCCGGGCGCGCCGGAGCTGATTCGGGTCGTGAAGCATCGGCCGGCGGCCGGGCCTCGCGGAACTCCAGCTTCGTCTCCTTCGGGAGCCTGACCACCCGCGTCACGTGGTACCGGATCCGCGGCCTGGACCACACTTCGAAGGTCAGTTCTACGACGTCGCCGACCTCGACCCCCTCGAGCGCCACGCCCGGCGCGAGCGGGAAGTGCATGGTCATCGCCCCCATGCCGACCGTCTCACCCCGGGCGTTCTTGAACGTATCGATCGCCTCGTGCCGGACGCGAAAGCCCTTGCGGGTCGCCGGGTCGGGCAACTCCGTGACGATCCCGCGCACGGTGTACAGTTCGGAGGGCCCGGTGTCTTCTGCGCCCGCGGCGCCGGGTTTCGGGTCCGTGCCGGACACGTGGCCCCGTGCCCCGGAAGGCCCCACGCGCCGTTCACAGGCCCAAGCCAGTGCCAACGAGGCCGCACCGAGGGCGGCGAGCCGAGCCAATCGAGACGCGTTCATCCAGTGAGGCTAGCCCGCTGGCGGCGTTCAACCGGGCCGGCCTAGGCGGGAGCCACCTCGAGCCAGCCGTCCACGGCCCGCAGGTCAGGGGCGACGTCCAGCGTGTAGGGCATGGTCCAGGAGGCCCCCGGAGCCACGCGCACGATCTTCCCCACGCGCTCCCGGCTGGTCCAGTCCCGGTTCCCGCGGTTGTAGACGTTCAGTTCCTGCCCGCGGCGACGCTGGGCCTTCTTCAGGCCGCGCTTCACCACCGGGTCGCGCCGCATGAGCCGCATGATGGTCTGCTGGGCGTCGTCGGTGCGCGGCACCTTGGTCACGGTGCAGCGGATGGTCTGGCCGGGCTTGAGCGCATCGAGCATCGAAGAACCTCGGGAGAAGCGGGTCGTTGGGGGGCGGAAGTGTAGTCCGGCCGGCCTTCCGGTCTAGCGTCGCTAGGATCGGGCCGCATGAGCCAGAACCCGCCCCCCGCGAGCCCGACCCAGCCGGTCTTCGACCCCTCCGCGGGTCACCAACAGCGACCGAGGCTCCGCCCCGTCCGCGGGTTCCCGGTCCAGGCCCAGACGCCGGACGGCCAGGCGGTCCAGATGCTCGGGCTCGCCGACGCCCGGCAGATTGCCAGCCAGGTCGTCGTCACGGCGCCCGCCGCCCAGTTGGTACTCCCCAAGCTCGACGGGACCCGCGACCTGGACCAGGTCGTGCAGGAGGTCGGGCGGGGCCTGCCCCGCCAGTTCCTCGAGGGCCTGGTCGCCCAGCTCGACCACGCGGGCCTCCTCGAGGGGCCGACCTTCCAGGCCATGCTCGACAAGGTGCGCGCCGACTTCGACGCCGCCCCGAACCTGCCCCCCGCGGCTACGGCGGCCTTCGTCGATGCGCTCCTGGGCCGCCAGGAGTCCGCCGCGCCCGCCGACCC
>DASPKO010000279.1:0-7772 GCA_035628055.1 Phycisphaerales bacterium | reverse complement strand
CGAAGAAGATCACCGTGGACGTCAAGGGCGAGATCCTCGAGCTCAAGGACACCATCAACACCATGGTGGACCAGCTCCGGTCCTTCGCCGCCGAAGTGACCCGCGTGGCCCGCGAGGTGGGCACCGAGGGCAAGCTGGGCGGTCAGGCGGACGTCAAGGGCGTGGCGGGCACGTGGAAGGACCTGACCGACTCGGTGAACTCCATGGCCGGCAACCTGACGGCCCAGGTGCGCAACATCGCCGAGGTGACCAAGGCCGTGGCCGCGGGCGACCTCTCGAAGAAGATCACCGTGGACGTCAAGGGCGAGATCCTCGAGCTCAAGGCGACGATCAACACCATGGTGGACCAGCTCCGGTCCTTTGCCGCCGAAGTGACCCGCGTGGCCCGCGAGGTGGGCACCGAGGGCAAGCTGGGCGGGCAGGCGCAGGTGCCGGGCGTGGCGGGCACGTGGAAGGACCTGACCGACTCGGTGAACTCGATGGCCGGAAACCTCACCAGCCAGGTGCGCGGCATCGCCAAGGTCGTGACCGCGGTCGCCAACGGCGACCTGAAGCTCAAGCTGACCGTGGACGCCAAGGGCGAGATCGCGGCCCTGGCGGACACCATCAACAGCATGATCGACACCCTGGCCACGTTCGCGGACCAGGTAACGACGGTGGCCCGCGAGGTGGGCGTGGAGGGCAAGCTGGGCGGGCAGGCCAAGGTGCCCGGGGCCGCCGGCACGTGGAAGGACCTGACGGAGAACGTGAACCAGCTCGCGGCGAACCTCACCACGCAGGTGCGGGCCATCGCGGAGGTGGCGACCGCCGTGACCCAGGGCGACCTGACGCGGTCGATCACCGTGGAGACGCAGGGCGAGGTGGCGGCCCTGAAGGACACCATCAACGAGATGATCCGCAACCTGCGCGACTCGACGCAGAAGAACACCGAGCAGGACTGGCTCAAGACCAACCTGGCCAAGTTCAGCCGCATGCTCCAGGGCCAGCGCGACCTCACGACCGTGGGCCGCCTGATCCTCTCGGAGCTGGCGCCCGTCGTCTCGGCCCAGCACGCGGAGTTCTACGTGCTCGACTCGGGCCGCGAGGACCCGCGCCTGACCCTGCTGGCGAGCTACGCCTCGCAGGGGCAGCTCTCGCACGGGCGGCACCTCGAGCTGGGAGAGGGCGTGGTCGGGCAGTGCGGCATCGAGAAGCAGAAGATCGTGCTCGAGAACGTTCCCGACGGGTACATCAAGGTCTCCTCGGGCCTGGGCGAGGCCTCGCCCCGCACGATCCTCGTGCTGCCGGTCGTCTTCGAGGGCGCGCTCCGCGGCGTGCTCGAGCTGGCCACGCTCGAGCGGTTCACGCCGATGCACCACGCCTTCCTCGACCAGCTCACCGAGTCGATCGGCATCGTGCTCAACACCATCCAGGCGAACATGCGCACCGAGGACCTGCTGACGCAGTCACAGTCGCTCGCCCAGGAGCTGCAGCAGACCAACAAGGAGCTGCAGGAGAAAGCCCGCCTGCTGGCCCACCAGAACCAGGAGGTGGAGCGCAAGAATCAGGAAGTGGAGCAGGCCCGCCAGGCCCTGGAGGAGAAGGCCAAGCAGCTCGCCCTCACGTCCAAGTACAAGTCCGAGTTCCTCGCCAACATGTCGCACGAGCTGCGGACGCCCCTGAACAGCCTCCTGATCCTCTCGGACCAGCTCTCCAAGAACCACGAGGGGAACCTCACCGCCAAGCAGACCGAGTTCGCCAAGACGATCCACTCGTCGGGCAACGACCTGCTCATGCTCATCAACGACATCCTTGACCTCTCCAAGATCGAGTCGGGCACCGTGGTGGTCGACGTCGGCGAGGTGCGCCTGGGCGACCTCAACAGCTACGTGGAGCGCACCTTCCGGCACGTCGCCGAGTCCAAGAACCTGGACTTCGGCATCCACCTCGACCCCCGCCTGCCCAAGTCGATGTTCACCGACGCCAAGCGGCTCCAGCAGGTGCTCAAGAATCTCCTCTCCAACGCCTTCAAGTTCACGCACCACGGGCGGGTCACGCTCGGCGTCGAGCCCGTGCTCGGCGGCTGGAACCCCGAGAACGACGACCTCAACCGCGCCGGCGAGGTCCTGGCCTTCTCGGTCTCGGACACCGGCATCGGCATCGCCACCGACAAGCAGCAGATCATCTTCGAGGCCTTCCAGCAGGCCGACGGGTCGACCAGCCGCAAGTACGGCGGCACGGGCCTGGGCCTGGCGATCAGCCGCGAGCTCTCGCGGCTGCTGGGCGGCGAGATCCGCCTGGTCTCGACCCCCGGCCAGGGCAGCACGTTCACGCTCTTCCTCCCGATGAACTACGCCCCGCGCACGGCCCGCAAGCTCGCCGCCTTCGAGGCGTCCCAGCTCCAGTCTCCGGCCCCCGCCGGGCTGGCCCTGCCGCCTCGACCCGAGGCGCCCCGCGCACCCGAGCCGGGCGAGGTGCCGGCGGTGCGCCCCACCGAGCTCGAGGTGATCGAGGAGGCCGCGATCTACGACGAGGTGGGGGACGACCGCCTGAACATCGGGCCGGGCGACCGGGTGATCCTGATCGTCGAGAACGACCTGGGCTTTGCCCGCGTGCTCCTCGAGGCGGCCCGGCAGAGCGGGTTCAAGGGGCTGGTGACCTCGCTGGGGGCGGCGGCGCTGTCGATGGCCCGCGACTACAAGCCCCACGCGATCACGCTGGACATCTTCCTCCCGGACATCGCCGGCTGGCGCGTGCTGGACCGGCTGAAGAACGACCTGGCGACGCGGCACATCCCGGTCTGCGTGATCTCGACCGACGACGCCCGGGAGCGGGCCCTGACGTCGGGCGCGCTGGCCTTCGTGGCCAAGCCGCTGCAGGGGATCCAGCTCGTCGAGCAGGTCATGGGCATGCTGCTGGGGTTCACGCAGCGCGACGCGCGGCGGGTGCTGGTGCTCGCCTCCGACGAGGCGCGCCGTCACGACATCGCCGAGGCCCTGAGCTTCGACGAGGTCAGCGTGACCGCGGTGGACGGGCTGGACCCGGCCCTCAAGGCCCTGGAGAGCGGTCCCTTCGACTGCCTGGTCGCGGGGCAGCGCCTCGACGCGGCGGCCGCCGCGGACCTGGCCGAGGTGCTCGCGTCGACGGAGACGCTCTGCCAGACGCCGGTGATCGTTTACGCCGACGACGTGGACGAGGAGAGCGCGCCCAAGATCCTGGGCGGGACCGCCTCGGTGCGGCGCGTGCGCTCCCCGGAGCGGCTGCTTGACCAGGTGATGCTGGTCCTGCACCGCAAGGTGGACGCCGTCAGCGAGCACGACCGGCGCGTGCTGGAGAACCTGCACGGGTCGGACACGGTGCTCAAGGGGAAGAAGGTGCTGATCGTCGACGACGACATGCGCAACATCTTCGCCCTGGCGACGGTGCTCGAAGAGCACGAGATGGAGATCGTGTCGGCGGACAACGGGCACGCGGCCATCGACCGGCTCCGCAATCAGCCGGACGTGGACATCGTGCTCATGGACATCATGATGCCCGAGATGGACGGGATCGACACCATGCGGGAGATCCGCAAGATGGCCCAGTTCCGGAACCTGCCCATCGTGGCCGTCACGGCCAAGGCTATGAAGGGCGACCGGGAGAAGTGCATCGAGGCCGGCGCCTGGGACTACCTGGCCAAGCCGGTGGACACGCAGCAGCTCCTGGCCGTGCTCCGGGCCTGGCTGCACCGTTAACCTGGAGGAGACCGTGCCGGCCCCTTGCCCCGGCACTCCCACGCGCTTGAGCCAGAAGATCAACATCCTGGTGGTGGACGACCTGCCGGAGAAGCTGCTCGTCTACCGGTCCATCCTCGAGGAGCCGGGCATCGAGGTGGTGACGGCCCGCTCCGGGGGCGAGGCCCTGCGCAAGGTCCTCGACCACGATTTCGCGGTGATCCTGCTCGACGTGAACATGCCCGACATGGACGGGTTCGAGACCGCGTCCATGATCCGGGCCCGGCGGCGCTCGGCGCACACGCCCATCATCTTCGTCACGGCCTTCGCGGACGAGGTGCACGCGATCAAGGGGTACAGCCACGGGGCCGTGGACTACATCCTCGCCCCCGTCGTCCCCGAGATCCTCCAGACGAAGATCCGCGTCTTCGTCCAGCTCCAGCGGCTCAACCAGCAGGTCAAGGACCAGGCCGCCCAGCAGCTCGCCCAGGCCCAGATCGAGCAGGCCCGCCTGGCCGCGGTCCTCGAGAACGCCACCGACTTCGTGGCCCGCGCCGACAGCAAGGGGCGGGTCAGGCACATCAACGGGGTCGGGCGCGACATGCTCGGGCTCGACGAGAAGGCCGGCGGGGTCCACCTCGCCAGCCTGCACGCCGCCTGGGCGCGGGACGTCGTCCGGCAGGAGAGCCTGGTGGTCGCCGCCCGCGAGGGGGCGTGGTTCGGCGAGTCGGCCCTGATGACCCGCTCGGGGCGCGAGGTCCCGGTCTCGGAGGTGGTGATCGCCCACAAGAGCCCGCAGGGAGATCTGGACTCGTTCTCGGTGATCGCCCGTGACATCGGCGAGCGCAAGCGCGCCGAGGCCGAGCTCGCCCAGCACCGCGACGCGCTCGAGAAGCTCGTCCAGGAGCGCACCGCCGAGCTCAACACCTCCTACGAGCGCCTGCGCGTCGCCGACCGGCTCGCCTCCATCGGCACCCTGGCCGCGGGCCTCGGCCACGACATGGGCAACCTGCTCCTGCCCGTGCGGATGCGGCTCGACTCCCTGGAGCGCATGGCCCTGGACCCCGCCGCCCGCGAGGACCTCGAGGCCATCAAGACCGCCGCGGAGTACCTCAAGCGGCTCAGCCAGGGCCTCCGCCTCTTCGCGCTGGACCCCGACGAGGCCGGCGCCTCGACCGAGGTGACGGACCTGGCCGGGTGGTGGACGGACGTCGAGCCCTTCCTGCGCAACGCGCTCCCCCGCCACGTCCGCCTGGCGCCCCGCTTCCCGGGGAACCTCCCGGGCGTCGCCATGCCCGCGCACCGTCTCACGCAGGTCATCTTCAACCTCGTGCAGAACGCCGGCGACGCGCTCCGTCCCGCCCCCAGCGGGGACATCGTCATCGCCGCCGAGCACGACGCGGCGGCGAACTCGGTCGTGATGAGCGTGACGGACAACGGCCCGGGGATGGCCCCGGAAGTCGTGGCCCGGTGTCTCGAGCCCTTCTTCACCACCAAGACGCGCGGCATCTCGACCGGGCTGGGCCTGGCGCTGGTGCGCGGGGCCGTTCTCGGCTCGGGCGGGACCATCGACATCCGCTCCGCCCCCGGAGCGGGGACCACTTTCCGCCTGGGGCTCCCGGCCCGCGCCCCCGTTGCCGCCGACCCCGGCGTCGCCGCCGTCGCCAGCGGGCGCGCCCTGCTGAGCGTGAGCGACCGCCGCCTTTCCGCCTACGTTGCCTTCGTGCTGCGCTCCATGAACGTTCACCTGGTCAATGGCGGGGCCGACACGTCGGGGGGCCCCCTGGTCGCCGTGTTCGACGCGGCCTCGGCCAGCGACGGCGCGCTGGACCGCTTCATCTCCGCCGCGGAGACGCGCCGCGCCATCCTCCTCGGTTCCGGCTCGCCCGGCGACCCGGTCCGGGTCATCTCGATCAATCCGTCCGGCTCGGCGACCCAGCTCCGCGCCGCCCTGGAGCGGGCCGTCCGCCGCTGCCTGGCCGAGCAGGAACGGGCCGAGCCGGCGCCCCCCGACGCGTGCCTCGCGGGCTAACCTCTGGCGCAGGGCGGGCCGCCCGCGCTCGCGCCGGGTCGCTCGGGTCCGCCGGGCCGCACGACCCACCGCCACCGCATCACCATGCGCAGCATCCGCCACTGGACTCCCCGGTACGTGCGCAATCGAGTCGCGGCGGCGCTGTACCAGCGCCGCAACATGGACAAGCCCTGGCTCACCCCGGCGGCCAACTCCATGCTCGCCACGCTCCTCAAGCCGACCGACGCGGGGATCGAGTGGGGGTCGGGGCGGAGCACCTGCTGGCTCGCCCAGCGGCTCGCGACGCTCACGAGCGTCGAGCACGACCCCGCCTGGCACGGGCGCGTCCGCGAGATGATCGCGGCACGCGGCCTGACCAACGTCGACTACCGCCTCGTCACCGAGCGCGATCCCGAAGGGCCTGAACGGAGCCCGTACGTGCGCGTCTGCGCGGAGATGCCCGATCGCTCGCTCGGATTCGCGCTCGTGGACGGCGTGATCCGGGAGTTCTGCGCCCTGGCGGTCCTGCCCAAGCTGGCCCCCGGGGGTGTCCTGGTGGTGGACAACATCAACTGGTTCCTCGACCACCCCACCCATTCGCCCGCGTCGCGCGTGGGGAAAGGCCCGGCGAACGAGCGCTGGGGCGAGTTTGTCCGGCACGTGGCCGGGTGGCGGATGATCTGGACCAGTTCGGGCGTGACGGACACGGCCATCTTTTTTAAGCCTTGCGCCCGCTGAGCGGCACCGGGCACCACGGAGCGGGCCAGCGCCGGGCCGCGAGTCGCCGAACTTTATGACCAGTTTTTGTGACCGTGATCGCGCCCGTGCGGGCAGATCGGGTATGGTTCATTTTCCTGGGTGACGATCGCCGGGAACGTGGCGGAGTACCGGGCCGACGCGTCCCGGGGGGCAGCGGGGCCGAACGTGCTCCGCCGGCAAAGGGAGCCGAGCGTGCAGACACCGGTTCGCGTCTTGTGCGTGGACGACAACGAGCTGGTCGCCGACTCGGTGCGGCGGCGGCTGCAGATGGAGCCGGCCTACTCCTGGGCCGGGTGGTTCCGGCACACCGACGAGCTCCTGGCCGACGGCGCCGCCCGCGCCGCCGACGTGATCCTGCTGGACATCGACATGCCCGGCCAGGACACCTTCGGGGTGGTGCGGCGTCTGGGCGAGACGGCGCCCGACGCCCGCGTGGTGATGTTCAGCGGGTATGTGCGCTCGGACTACATCGATCGCGCCATCGAGGCCGGGGCGTGGGGGTACATCTCCAAGAACGACGGCATCGACGAGGTCCTCGACGCCGTTCGCCAGGTGGCGCTCGGGGAGTTCGCGCTCAGCCGCGACGCCTTCACGGAGCAGGGTCGGTCGGTCCGCTAGCGCGGCCCGTCGGACCGCGGGATGGTGGACCCGATTTCTCGCGAGGTGGCGGCCTTCATCGCGGGGCACGTCACGTCGGTCGCCGAGCTCGAGCTCCTGCTGGTGATCCGGAACAACCCGGCGCGGGCCTGGTCCGGCGCCGACCTGGCCGGCGAGCTCCGCGTTGACCCCGCCTGGGCCACGCGCCAGCTCGAGCGATTCGCCAGCTCCGGCTTCATCGCCCGGTCGGACGGGGAACCGCCGACCTACGCGTTCCGGCCCTCGGGCCCGGGCCTCGAGCGCCTGCTCACCGAGGTCGCGACGGCCTACCTCCTCCACCGGGTCCGGCTCATCGAGCTCATCTACGCCGGCCCGGACCCCGGCATCCGCGCGATCGCCGACGCCTTTAGACTCCGGAAGGACAGGCCCAGTGGCTGAGGCGGTCTACTTCCTGTGCTTTCTCACCAGCGCCGCGGTGGCGACGCTGCTCTTCCGCGCCTACTTCCGCTCGCGGCAGCGCGTGGTGCTCTGGAGCGGGATCGGCTTCGTCGGCTTGTGCGCCAACAACCTGCTGCTCGTGCTGGACCTGGTCGTCGTCCCGCACATCGACCTGAGCCTGGCCCGGCTGCTCGCGGCGGTCGCGGGAATGACCGTCATGACCGCCGGTCTCCTGCTGGATTCCGACTAGGACCCGCGCGCGCCAGCCCCCCCCA
>DASPKO010000278.1:0-7937 GCA_035628055.1 Phycisphaerales bacterium | reverse complement strand
GGTCGGCGTGCTGGGCGATTCCCGCCTCGGCCACGGGATCGCTCAGGCGGTCGAAGTAGACCGCGACCTGGTACACGTCGAGGCTCTGATCGTGCTCGGCGACGCCAATCCTCTCCACCCACACGACCGCCCGCGCCGCCGCGAACTCGAATATGCCCAGCGTGACGCGCACGTCGCCCCAGAGGACCAGCCGCTGGGTGGAGTCCTCGGTCCAGACCGCCGCGCGCTGGGCGCCGAGCACGATCTCGCCCGCCACCACGCTCTCGCCGAGCTCCAAGCCCGCGAAGTGGCGCCCGCTGAGCTCGCCCGGCGCGGTCGGGGGCTGGGCCGGGGCGGCCAGCGCCGCGGCCAACCTGGTCGGGGCGCCGACGAGCGCGGCCAGGGCCACCACCGCCGCCCGGACGGCGTCACGGGGCGCCAGGCCCTGGCGGCCGGCGGTGCGCGCGCCTGGTGAGAGTGAAGAGCGTGGCATCATCGGCAGACCGGCGGCCCGGCATCCGGGCGGTGCGGCGGGATGCTAGTGGATGCGGCGGGTCTTCACAACCGCCGGGCGCGGGGCGAGGCGGGTCCCGTCCGGGCTCATCCCCCGTGCGTGCCGCCCCGGGCGGCCGCGACGGGCTCGCGCTGCTCGGACCCACCCTCGCGGCGGCGCAGCGCCGCGGCGATCAGACCCCGGAACATCGGGCTGGGCGCCAGAGGCCGGCTCGTGAGCTCGGGATGGAACTGCCCGCCCGCGAAGTAGGGGTGGCTCCCCTCGCCGTCGCGCGGGAGCTCGAGCATCTGCATGATCGGCTGCGAGGGATGGCGCCCGGAGAAAACGAGGCCGGCCGCCTCGAGCCGGGCGACGTAGTCGGGATTCACCTCGTAGCGGTGGCGGAAGCGCTCGCGGGCGCGGGACCGTCCGCCGTAGAGCTCGGAGAGAAGCGAGCCGGGGCGGATCTCGACGTCCTGCCCTCCCAGACGCATGGTGCCCCCGAGGCCCTCGATCCGCTTCTGCTCCGGCAGTTCGCTGATCACGGGGTGGGCGCACGCGGGCTTGAACTCCGTGGAGTTGGCGTCGGCAAGGCCGGCCACGTTGCGGGCGAACTCGATCACCGCGACCTGGAAGCCCAGGCAGATGCCCAGGTAGGGCAGAGCGTTCTGGCGGCAGTGCTGCACGACCCGGATCTTCCCCTCGACGCCGCGGCTCCCGAACCCGCCGGGGACGATGACGCCGTCGAGCCCCTGCAGTCGCTGGGCCACGTTGGCGTCGCTGATGTCGGTCGTCTCGATCCAGCGCAGCTCGGCATCACACCCGAGGGCGGACCCGCAGTGCTCGATGGCCTTGTCGATCGAGGCGTAGGCGTCCCGCAGCGCGACGTACTTGCCGGTGATGCCGATGGTGACCCGGCGGGGCCTGGGACCGACGAGCCCGCGCACGAAGCTCTTCCACTCGTCGCGGGCCTGGTCCTCGCAGGCCGAGTCGACCCGGTCGTGGAGGCGGATGATCGAGAGGATCTCGCGGTCGAGCCCGTCCTGGCGCATCTCGTCGGGGATGGTGTAGATGGTCGCGCGGTCGTGCATCGAGAAGACGCGCCGGAGCGGCACGTTCGAGAACATCGCGATCTTCTGGGCGACGGTCTCCGTGATCGGGTCGCTGCAGCGGCAGGCCACGATGTCGGGCTGGATTCCGGCCTCCATGAGCCGCTTGATGCCGAGCTGGGCCGCCTTGCTCTTCTGCTCGCCCAGGGTCTGCGGCTTGATGATGTAGGTGAGGGCCACGAAGCAGACGGAGTCCTCGCCCTCCTCGAAGGCCAGCTCGCGCAGGGCCTCGATGTAGAACCCGTTCTCGTAGTCCCCCACCGTCCCCCCGACCTCCACGAAGACCACGTCCGCCGGGCGGGCGCCGTCGCCATAAACCGCCAGCTCGCGGAGGCGGCGCTTCACCTCGCCGGTGACGTGGGGGATCATCTGCACGTCGCGACCGAGGTAGGCGCCGTGGCGTTCACGCTCCAGGATGGTGCTGAAGATCTGCCCGCTGGTGGTGAAGTTGCGCCGGGAGAGGTCCTGGTCGAGCATCCGCTCGTAGGTCCCCAGGTCCATGTCGCACTCGGTCCCGTCGTCGAGAACGAAGACCTCGCCGTGCCGGTACGGGTTGAGCGTGCCGGCGTCGATGTTCAGATACCCCTCGAGCTTCATCGGGGCGACCACCAGGCCCTTGTCCTTGAGGAGCTTGGCGACGCTCGAGGCGAAGATGCCCTTGCCGAGGCCCGACATGACCGTCCCGAAGACCGCCACGTACTTGGTTCGGCCGCGGCGGTAGCCCTCGGGGACGGGCGAGAAGAACTCCGTGTCGGCGCTCTGGTCGGAGAGGCCGGCGAGCATGCCGGGCACGGGAGCCTCCCCGCCCCCGGCGCCCGCTGACGATCCCCCCGCGTCGTCGAACCGCCCGGTCCTCCGGCGCACCGCCGCCCGCGACCGCTCCGGCTCGTTGCGCATGGCCGAATCGTATCAAGGTCGCGCCGCAGCGGCCGCTCGGCGCGGGCTCCCCGCGCCCCGGGGTCGCGCCGGCCCGGTAGACTCCGTGTCCGCCGCCGCGGCGGACCTCCACGGGAGACACGATGCGCCCGATGTTGCTCCGCCCGGCCCTGGTCCTAGCCGCTCTGCTCGCCATCGCCGGCCCGGCCCCGGGCCAGACCGACTCCGAGCCCGACGCGGACCCGCGCCTTGGCGAGGGGGGCCGCGACGCCGCCGTCTACCCCCCCGACCGCCTGTTCGACCACCTGCACATGAGGTTGTCGGTCGACGTGCCCGACCCCGCCAAGCCGGCCTTCACCGCCCGCCAGGAGCTGACCCTGGCCGCCATCGGCACGCCCCGCTCGCGGGTGGCCCTCCGGGCCGGCAAGGGAATCACGATCGAGTCGATCCGGCTGGCGGGCCGCGCGCTCCAGTTCGAGCACCGGGCCCCGCACCTGACGATCGAGCTCCCCGAGCCGATGGTGCCCGGCCGCCGATTCACCCTGGTCACGACCTATTCCGCGCAGCGTCCGGGCGGGCGCGGGGCGGGCCTCACCTGGTCCAAGGACGACCCTGAGACGCCCGAGACGGACTTCATGTTCCATTCACAAGGGCAGCCCGAGTCGAACCACCTCTGGTTCCCGTGCCACGACTTTCCCAACGAGCGGCTGCGCACCGAGGTCCTCGCGACGGTGCCCGCCGAGTACCAGGCTGTCTCCAATGGTCGCCTGGTCGCCGTGACCAGGCAGCCGGGCTCCGGGAGCGGAGCGGGCGGACCGCGGGCCACCTACCACTGGTCCCAGCAGGGAACTCATCCCTACTACCTGGTCGCGCTCATCGTCGGTCGCTACGACGTGGTCAACGTCGGCGGTCCCGAGTCGGCCCGCCCCGGCCTGTGGATGCCCGTCTACGGGCCGCTGGGATCGGGAGAGGCGCTGCGGACCCGCTTTGCCAACACGCCGGAGATGGTCGCGACCTTCGAGAAGCTCTTCGACGAGCCGTACCCCTGGGAGAAGTACGGGCAGATCATGTGCCGCGACTTCGCCGCCGGGGCCATGGAGAACACCTCGATCACGACCTTCCAGCACCAGCTCGCGAGCATGGGCGGCCGGGGGTTGCTCGATGGGATCATCGCCCACGAGCTGGTCCATCAGTGGTTCGGCGACCTGGTCGGGTACAAGAGCTGGGAGCACCTGTGGCTCGGCGAGGGATGGGCCACGTTCGGCGAAGCACTCTGGGCCGAGCACCAGCGCGGCGAGCGCGCTTACCAGCGGGCGATCGCGGGGAATCTTGCCGCCGAGCGGGCCCGGAGCCGGGGCACGCTCCCCAAGCGCCGCGGCATGGTCTCGAACCGCTATGCCGACCCCGATGACCGGTTCATGTCCGCGGACAACGTCTACTCCAAGGGGGGCGTCTTCCTCCACACCCTCCGCAAGCGCCTGGGCGAGGAGGCCTTCTGGTCGGGCGTCCGCCTCTATCTCGACCGGCACAAGTACGCGCAGGTCGAGACCGCGGACTTCCGCAAGTGCCTCGAGGAGACCTCCGGGCAGGACCTCGAGAAGTTCTTCGAGCAGTTCGCGGTCCGCCCGGGAATGCCCCGGCTGGCGGTCGACCTGAGCTGGGACGAGGCCAGCGGAACGCTCGGGGTGGTGTGCGAGCAGACGCAGACCATCAACGCGGACAACCCCGCGTACGAGCTCACGCTGCCGATCACGTGCACGGTGCCGGCGGATACGGGCAGCGCGCCCGGGGACGCGGCCGAGGGCGCGGGCGGGCCCGCGCCCGAGCCGGCGACAAGGACGGTGACCGTGCTCCTGACTCTGGACACCCGGCGCGCCGAGGCCGCGTTCAAGCTCCCCGCCAGGCCGAGCAAGGTCGTGCTCGACCCCCAGCGCACGGTGCTGTGCGACGCCAAGGTCCGCCAGCCGCTGGCCATGAGCCTGGAACAGCTCCGCACCGGCCCGACCCTTTTTGCCCAGCTCCAGGCCGCCGAGACGCTGGCGGGTGAGCACCACCCGCGCGCGACCCGCGCGCTGCTCGGGTGCCTGGGCGCGCGGGCGACGGACCCGCTCCTGCGCCGCGCCGCCGCGGCCGCCCTGCTGTCGAGCCCGGGACCCCGGCTCGCCACCGCCCTGTTGCCCGCGGGGCGCGCGCCCGCGGTCGCGTCGCGATAGATCACCCGTTCCTCCCCGGAATCACCCATGCGCCTGCCCGTCGCCACGCTGATTCTCTCGATTCTCGCTGTCACGCCCACGCCGCTGCGCGCGGGGGACGGGTCGGACGGCTCCTGGTGGCACGACCTGACCTGCGCGTGCCGGCGCGAGCGCGCCCTTCCCGGGCAGGAGACGCCGCGCTCGCGGGCCGGGCACTTCGATGAGGCCGACGGCCGGAACCTGCTCAACTATCCGCGGCAGCGCGAGGTCGACCTGCGGCACATGCGCCTGGACATCCTGATCCCGGACATGAACACGCCGAGCTTCCAGGCGGTGCAGCGGCTCGAGGTGACCGCCTTCGCGGAGCCGGTGACCCAGCTCGACCTGGACGCGCCGGGCCTGGCGATCTCCTCCGCGGCCGTCTGCCTCCGGAGCGATGACTCGGTCTGCCTCGCCGGCGCCTTCCGGCACGACGGGCGAACTCTGGTCGTCCCGCTCGACCCACCCATCCCGCCGCGTGCCCGCGCGACCGTCACGATCCACTACACCTGCACGGACCCCCCCGAGGGCCTGGTCTGGAACCCCGAGTCACCCGCGTGGCCCGGGCGCCCCGCGCAGTTGCACACGCAGGGGCAGCCGGAATCCAATCGCTTCTGGTTCCCCACTCACGACTCTCCCAACGAGCGCCTGAGCACCGAGCTGGTCGTCACCGTGCCCGAGGGGTTCGCGGTCTCGAGCAATGGCCGGCTCATCGGCAAGGCGCGCACCGCGCCGGCCGAACTGCCCGAGGGCCTGCGCGGCGCGGTGTCGCCGGACCGCCGCTACGCCACGTACCATTGGCTCCAGGAGAAGCCGCACGTCCCGTACCTGGTCTCTCTGGTCGTGGGCAAGTTCGACATCGTCGAGATCGGGCAGGGCGCCGTGCCGATGCCCGTGTACGTCCCCGAGGGTGCGGGACGGCTCGTCCGGCAGACGTACGGGCGCACCCCCGAGATGGTCCGGCTGTTCGAGCGCCTGCTCGATGAGCCATACCCCTGGGACCGCTACGCCCAGCTCGTCGTCTGGAACTTCCACGCCGGCGGCATGGAGAACACCTCGGCCACCACGATGTATGACACGGCCGTGCTCGACGAGCGCGCCCTGCTCGACGGCGACCTGGACGGGCTGATCTCGCACGAGCTCGCCCACCAATGGTTCGGCGACCTGCTCACCTGCAAGTCATGGGAGCACATCTGGCTCAACGAGGGTTTCGCGACCTACTTCACGCACCTCTGGTTCGAGCACCGCGACGGTCCCGAGGCCTACCGGGCCGGCGTCTGGGCCAACCTCAAGGAGATCGCGGAGCAGGACAAGCCCCTCGCCCCCTTCCAGCCCGCGATGTGCTCGAAGGAGTACCGACACTCCTGGGAGACCTTCCGCCGCGCCGCCAACCCCTACCCCAAGGGCGCCGGCGTCCTGCACATGTTGCGCCTGAAGCTCGGCGACGAGGTCTTCTTTCGGGGGCTGGCGGCGTACGTGGAGCGGCACAAGCTGGGACTGGTGGACAGCGACGACCTTCGCGTCGCCCTCGAAGAGGCCTCGGGCCTCTCCCTCCAGCGCTTCTTCACCCAATGGTGCGAGCGCCCGGGACTTCCCGAGCTCAAGGTCACCTCCGCGTACAACTCCGCCTCTGGCCAGACCACCATCTCGGTGGAGCAGCGGCAGAACATCGACGGGTACAACCCGGCGTTCGTGCTGGACATCCCGCTCTACGTCGCCCTGGACGACGGCTCGGTCACCAGGCCGTGGATCACCATGGACACCAGGTCCGCCTCGATCTCCTTCACCACGCCCTCGCCCCCGCGGTACATCGCGGTCGATCCCGAGCTTCATTCCCTGGCGATCGTGGACCAGGAGCAGCCGGTGGCCGCCTGGACCGAGCAGGTGCGGGCGGGGCCGACGGTCATCGCCCGCCTCCGCGCCGCCGAGGCGCTCGGGGCGATGGACAGTTCCGATGTGCCCGCCGGTGCGACGGACCTGCTCGCGAGCCTGGCGCTCGACCCTGGCGCGTACCACGGGCTGCGGTCGCAGGCGATCGAGACCCTCGGCGCCCTCGGGGCCGATGTGGCCCTGGACCGGATCATGAGCCGGACCCCGGACGATGCCCGGGTGCGGCGCACGCTCGTCGGACAGCTCCCGGGCATGGTGGAGCGCGCCCGCGCCGGCGGGACCGGCGACCCGGACCGCGCCCTGGGCGTCCTGGTCCGCGCGGCGGCGCACGACCCCTCGTACGCCTGCTCCGCGGCCGCCGTCCGCGGACTCGGCAGGCTCAGGGCGGTGGAGCACCGCGCGGTGATCCTGGCCGCACTGGCCACTCCCTCCCAGCACGACCAGGTGCGCCAGGCCGCGCTCGAGGCGCTCGGGGACCTGGACGAGCCCGAGTCGCTCGCGGCGGTCCTTCCGTACACCGCCCCGGGCAACCTTTCGCGCACGCGCCCCGTCGCCGTCGCCGCGCTCGCCCGCCTGGCCCGGCACGATCCCGACCTGGCCTTCGCCACGCTCAGCGCCCTGCTCGCCGACCGGGAGTGGCGCACCGTCTCCGCGGCGGGCGACGCCCTGGCCGCGCTCGGCGATGCCCGCGCACTCGGGCGCCTCGAGCGGTTCGCGGCCGAGGCCCGCGGCGACGTGCAGCGCTGGCGCGCCTCGGAGTGGGTCCAGCGGGCCCGCGCCGGGGAGTCCGCGGCCGCGGTGGCGCCCGGGCGCTAGCGGTCCCTCGCTCTGGAGCACCCCGTGCCGCAGTCCTGGTGGGCGAGCGACGTGCTGGAGCGGGGCGGTCCGGTGCTCCTGTACTCCTGGGTCGTGCTCGTCATGGTCTCCATCGTGCTCCACGAGCTTGCCCACGGCTGGGCGGCCATCCGGCTCGGCGACGACACTCCGATCCACGCCGGGCACATGACCCTCAACCCGCTCGTGCACATGGGCCCGGTGAGCCTGCTCGTCTTCGCGCTGGCGGGCATCGCGTGGGGCGCCATGCCGGTCGATCCCAGCCGCATCCGCGGGCGCCACGGCGAGGCGCTGATGGCCTTCGCCGGGCCGGCGATGAACCTGCTGCTGGCGCTGATCTTCGCCGCCTTGGCCGCGCTGCTCGTCGCGCTGGCCGACCGGGGCGTGATCCCACCGCTGGCCCGCTCCGAGCTGGCCGGGCACGGGTGGGCTTTCTTCAGTCTGGGCGTGATGCTCAACCTGGCCCTGGCGATCTTCAACCTGGCGCCGGTGGCGCCGCTCGACGGCTCGCGGGTTCTCTCCTCG
>DASPKO010000277.1:0-10210 GCA_035628055.1 Phycisphaerales bacterium | reverse complement strand
TTGTTGGGCGTGATGTCCAGCACGATCGTGAAGACCGTCGCCAGCCCGTAGAAGAAGAAGATGCCCAGCAGGAAGATCGACCGGAAGGAGACGATGTCGCGCCGGCGCGTGAGCAGGTCCCACCCCAGCATCAGGAGGATGAGCAGGCCCGTCAGGGCGGCGGAGATGAGCAGGACGTTCGCCAAGCAGTGGGCCTTGCAGACGCGGCAGAAACGCCCGGACGCTTCCCTCGCCGGACGCAGGCGGCCGGACCAGCCCAGCTCGGCCGGGCCAGATTGCCCCGGGCCAGGTCCGCCCCGCCACGGCATGCCACGTGATGTATCGACGCGCCCGCCGCACGGGTGCGGGGCGGGAGCCAGAAAAGCGGACCTCCCCGATACGCAGGCCGGCCCGCGCCGAACGCAGTTATAGGGCGGATCCGCTCACTTGAGCGATCCCGGGCCCCCCGGATGCGCCCCCCCGAACCCTCGCGCCCCGCCCGATTTCACCAAGCCCCGACGCTTTGCCCCCGCAAGCGGGCCCGGCCCGAGGCCGTCGCGCCGGTCCGGCCCGCCGCCGGGCGCGCGCCGCCCGCGGGAGCCGCCGGGCGGGCCGCCCCCGTCACCTCTTGTAGTAGTCGACGTTGAGCTGGATGTACCGGTTCCACTCCGCGGGGAGGTCCTCCTGCGGGTAGATCGCCTTGACGGGGCACTCATCGACGCACAGCCCGCAGTCGATGCACGTGTCGGGGTCGATGAAGAGCTGCTCGGAGCGCTCGAAATCCGGCTCGTTCTTGGTGGGGTGGATGCAGTCCACCGGGCAGACGTCCACGCACGAGGTGTCTCGGGTGCCGATGCACGGCTCGGCGATGATGTGGGGCATGCGCACGCCTCCTGCAACGCGGTGGAAACACTAGCACGGGCACGGTGGCGCGGCGTCAGTACTGCTTCCGCAGCCGGGCGCTGGGCACCCCGAGCTGGTCGCGGTACTTGGCGACCGTGCGCCGCGCGATCTCGATCCCGCGCTTCTTGAGCTCGTCGGCCAGGGCCTCGTCGCTCAGCGGGTTCGACTTGTCCTCCGCCTCCACGACCTCCTTCAGGGCGGCCTTGATCGCGTCCCAGGAGACGTCCTCGCCCGACTCGGTCTGCGTCCCCCCCGTGAAGAACATCCGGAGCGGCAGGATCCCCCGGGGCGTCTGGATGTACTTGTCCGCCACCGCGCGCGAGACGGTGGCCACGTGCACCCCGAGCTGCTCGGCCACCTGCGTCATGGGGAGGGGGCGGAGGTGGGCCGGGCCGTAGTCGAAGAAGTCGCGCTGGGCCTGCACCACCACGCTCACCACGCGGAGCACGGTGCGCTTGCGCTGCTCGAGCGCGTCGATGAGCCAGGCCGCGTTGGCCATGTTCTTCTTGAGAAAGTCGCGCGTGGGCTTGGGGACCTCGCGGTCCCGGGCCATCAGGGCGTACTCCTGGTTGAGCCGGAGGTTGGGCAGGCGGCGGTCGTTGAGATAGGCGATGTACCGGTCCTGCTCCTGGTCGTACTCGACGATCGCGTCGGGCACGATGACGCCCTGCCGCTCCTGGATCAGGCGACGCGCCGGGGCCAGGCTCAGCCCGCGCATCTGCTCCATCGCCTGCTTGATCCGCCCGAGGCTCACGCCGGCGCGTTCGGCGACGCGGGGCAGGCGGTTCTGGGCCAGGTCCTCGAGGTGGTCGGCCACCAGGGCGCGCACCAGAGTCCAGTCGCCCCCGGCCCCCCCCGGCCACGCCCCGTCGTCCCCCGGCTCTCGGGCCAGGGCCGCGTCGATCTGCAGCAGCAGGCACTCGCGGACGTCGCGCGCCGCCACGCCGGGCGGCTCGAGCAGGAGTTGCACGGCCTTGAGGGCCAGCTCCATCTGGGCCGGCTCCGGGCGGGGTACGCCCGGGGGCAGGCGCTCGGCGATCACCTCGAGCGGGGTGCGCAGGTATCCGTCGTCCTCGAGGCTCGCGATGATCTGCTCGCCCAGGGGCCGCAGGGCCGGGTCGACCTCCGCCAGGCGCCACTGGTCGAGGAGCTGCTCCTGCAGGGAGGCCGACCGCGCCGCGGTGTTGGCCATCGCCTCGCTCTTGGCGTCCGGCTCGCCCGAGTCCATCCGCGCCCGCGGGGTGTCGAGCCAGTCGAGCCGCTCCCGCTCGGGCTGCGGCGCCTCCGAGGGCTCGTCGGCGAAGGCGTCGGGGTTGTCCAGCTCGAACGACTCGAGGCGCTCGAAGTCCTCGGGCGCGGAGCCGGCCTCCAGGGGGCGCTCGTCGAGTTCCACGCCGCCGGGCTCGGGCGCCTCGGCGACGTACCCCTCCGGCTCGTCCTCGTTCACCTCGAGCGCGACGTTCGACTCGAGCTCCTGCCCGATGCGCTCCTCCAGCTCCATCACGGGCATCTGGAGGATCTCCATCGACTGGATCATCCGCGGCGCCAGCTTCATGTGCTGGCCGAGGCGCATCTGTTGGGTGGCGTCGAAGCGCATCGCTGGGGTCGCTGGGGTCCTCGGGACCACCGCTCGGTCAGGCGCCCCGCGCCGAAGCGCGCCGGCGCCCAGGAGAATCACTCCACGGGCCGCCGCCCCTGGATGGCGTCGGCCAGCACGGCCTTGCTGGCGAACTCGAGGGTCGTCCCCGCGGGCAGGCCCCGTGCCAGCCGCGTCACCACCACGCCCCGGCGCGCCAGCTCGCCCGCCAGATAGAGCGCCGTCCCGTCCCCCTCGAGCGTCGGGTTCAAACCCAGCACGACCTCGCGCACCGCCTGGCCCCCGCTGTTGCGCGCCGGGTCGTCCACCCGGGCGAGCAGCTCGCGCACGGTCAGGTCCTCCGGACCGATCCCGTCCAGGGGCGAGATCCGCCCCATCAGAACGTGATACACCCCGCGATACATCCCCGTCTGCTCGAGCGAGATCAGGTCGCGCGGCTGCTCGACCACCATCACCTGGCCGCGGTCGCGTCCACGGAGCTCCTGCTCGTCGGGGCCGCCACCGCAGATCGGGCAGGGGTCGGCGTCGGCGAGATTGAAGCAGACCGAGCAGTGCCGCACGCTCCGTTTCACGTCCTGGAGCGCCGTGGCGAGCTTGAGGGCCTCCGGGGCCGGCGTCTTGAGAATGTGGAACGCCAGCCGCTCCGCGGACCGCCGGCCGATGCCCGGGAGCCTGGCCAGCTCGCCGATCAGCCGCTCCACGCTCTCGGGATAGGCCGTGACCCCGCTCACGCCCGCGGGACGACCCGCCGGGCCCTTCCGTGGTGGGCGCGGGCTCGGCGTCCCGGCCTCGGGCGCCTCCGAGAGAGCCCCCTGATTGGCACGCGTTTCGCTCACGCTGCAAATCCTACACCACGGTAGAATCACGTGTGCGAGGCCCGGCACAACCCTGGCGATTCCGGCATCTGGTGCTCGTGGTGGCGGCGCTCGCCCTGGCGGCCTGGGCCGGGTACCGCTTCGCCCTCCGCGACCACATCCGGCCCCGAAACTTCGGCACCGTCACTGACGGGCACGTCTACCGCTCCGCCGCCCTTACCCCGGCGGCGCTCAAGCGCGTGCACACCCGGCACGGCGTGCGCACCCTGATCGACCTGGGCGGGTTCGACCGCGACCCCGCCGGAGCCCGCGTGCAGGCCCGCACCGCGGAGGCGCTGGGGATCCGCCGCGTCGTTCTGCCCCTCGAGGGCGATGGGACCGGCAACCCGAACGCCTATGTCGCGGCCCTGCGCCTGCTGGCCGACCCCGCCGCCCACCCCGTGCTCGTGCACTGCGCCAGCGGCGCCCAGCGGACGGGCGCCTGCGTGATCCTGTACCGGCACATCCTCCAGGGGCAAGCGATCGCCGAGGCCTACCCGGAGGCCTTTGCCTACGGGCATGATCCGGGCGACAACTGGAAGCTCATGGCCTACTTGGCCGACTGGGCCGGGCCGATCGCGCGGGCCGTCCGGGAGCGTGGGTGGGTCGAGGGATTCCCGCCGGTCAGCGAAGACGAGCACCTGGCGGGCGCGACCCCGGAGCGTCGCGCGGCTGAGGCGTCCACGGCCCGCTAGAGGGCCCGCGCCGCAATCGGCGGCGGCCCCCGGTCTGCACTAGTCTCCGCGGACGCGATGCTCCGGCGCCTGCTGGCAGACCGACGAACCCACCTGCCCGCCGTGGCCCTGGTGTGCCTGTGCGTCTACTGGCCCTTGCTCGGGGTCAGCGGCCTGGCGCTCACCGAAGGGCACCGCGCCATCCCCGGATGGACCATGCTCGAGACGGGCCGGTGGTGGCCCCCCGTCCTGTTCGAACAGGTCTACCTGCGCAAGCCCCCCGGTATGCCCTGGGCCGTGGCGGCGTCCTCGGCGCTGCTCGGGCCGACCGAGTTCGCCGCCCGCGCCGTGTCGGCGCTCGCGGCCACGCTCATGGCCCTGGTGGCGGCCGCCTTCACGCGGCGCTGGATCGGCCCGCGCTGGGGCCTGGCCGGGGGGCTGGCGCAGGCCCTGATGCCCCTGTTCTTCGCGCCGGGCCGCTCCGCGGAGATCGAGGCGCTCAACTGCTTGGGAACCCAGCTCGCGGCCCTTGCCCTGGTCGATGCGCTCGTGTTCGCCCGCGTCCGCGGCCGGCCGGGCCACGGAACCATCGTGCTCTTCGCGCTCGGGCTCGTGGTCGCGGGGCTGGCCAAGGGTCCCGCGGCCGCGCCGGTGCTCGTGGCCACGCTCCTGGCGGCGGGCTGGTGCGCCGCCCCGGGGTCGCTCGCCGCGGGAGGGCGCCTGGCCCTGGGCCTGCTCATCGCGGGCGGGTGCCTCTTCCCGGTCGCCCGGGAGATGCTCCAGCACGCCCGGGCCGCTGACGCGGTAGTCCAGAGCCCGTCGGTCTTCCTGTGGCGCGGCGGGAAGGTCTCCGACGTGCTGACGCTCGCACCCGCCGCGCTCGTCGCCTCCTTGCCGGCCTCGCTGGCCCTGCCGTGGGGCTGGCGTCGGTTCGGTGCGTGGCGCCGAGGGGCCGGTCGGCGACGGGCGGCGCTCCGCGCCCTGTGCCTGGGGTGGGGCCTCTCGCTGCTCCTGCTCACGCTTGGAGGGGTGGACAACCCGCGCTACGCCATGCCCGCCGCCGTGCTCCTGCCACCCCTGGCCGCGGGCGCGGTCCGCGCGCTGGTTCTGAGAGCGCGGGCCCGGCCGGGGCCGCAGGGCACGACGCTGCGGCGTCTGCCGGTCGCGAGCGGGCTGGCGCTCTTCCTGGTGCTCGTGGCCCTCATTTACCCGAGCGAGCGCCGGCGCGAACGCATCTCCGGGCGTGCCGGCGGCATCGCCCTGGCCGCCGCGCTCGAAAAGGACGCCGAGATCTGGGCGAGCGACCTGGTCGAGGCGCGGCCCGAGGTGCTGGAATCCGCGCGCCGTGCCGCGGGCCGGCGCGGCGTCGCGCTCCGGCCCGTGTGGCGCCGCACCGAGCTGGCGGCGGGCCTTGTTCCCCCGCCGGGCACGCTCCTGGCCCTGCGCCGCGACGCGGGCAGCACCGAGGCGGAGCGCTACGAGAGCGCCATCGCGACCGGGGCGCTGCGGCTGGTGACCTCCGGGGGCGTGCACAAGTTCCGCTTCGAGGTCTACCGCGCGCGATAGGGGACGGGCTCGAGACCGGGTCTGACGCCGCGTGCAAAAAGAAGGACGCCCGCTCGTGGAGCGGGCGTCCTGGAGGTCAACCGGGAGATCCGGCCGGTGAGCCGGCCGCGAGGTCTGCCGCGCTTACGGGCAGTTGTTGTAGCTGGGCTGGCCGTTGAGGGCGGCGAACCAGATGCTCAGGAAGGTCGAGACGTCGTTGGTCCCGATGCTGCCGGAGCAGTTGATGTCGGCCTTGGTCTGGCCCGTGGAGATGTCGTTGAACCAGGAGGAAAGGAACGCGGAGATGTCGCTCGTGCCCACCGCGGCGTCGCGGTTGAAGTTCGCCGGGCACTCGCAGGCGTCGAGCGAGCCGTTGGGCCCGCCGACGGTGTTGAACCCGCCCACGGGCGGGGCGCTCGCGGTGAAGCAGTCGAGCGCGGGGTTGGCGGCGATCTGGTCGGCGTCGCCGGTGCCGTTGCTGTCGCAGTCGGTCTGCCCGCAGGGGACGCCGTCGCTGGTGATGGTGAGCGTGAAGGTGGGGACGTTGTCGACGGGCTGATTGGGGAAGGTGCCGCCGGGAAGATTGGTGGAGTTGAAGAACTCGTGCACCAGCAGGCGGTAGGTGACGCCGGGCGCGGCGCACCAGCTCACGACGCTGTAGAGGGCGAAGTCCTGGGGCCCGGTCGAGCATCCGTCGTCGTTGTAGGCGACGCAGGTGAGGCCCGGCAGGTTGTTGCAGGCCCCGGTGTAGACGTTGAGCTTGGAGTCGAAGTGCGGGTCGGTGCTGAGCGGGGTGCACATGGTCGCGGTCAGGGTCTGGCCGTTGCCGACCACCGTGTACCACACGCCGGGGCCCTCGACCTCATCCACGGCGGCGGCGCCGCAGTTCGGGGCGCCCACGTCGATGGTGGCGTTCTCGATCGTGCCCGCGACCGTCGAGCCGATGGCCACGTTGACGGCCCCGGCGCAGGTGTCGTTGGCGGGAGCCGCCGGCGGGGTGCAGGCGCCCATGTCCTGGATCACGAACTCGAAGGCCCCGTCGGTGCCCGCGGTCCCGGCGTTGGTCACCGCGACGTAGTAGGTGGTGCCCGCGGTGGTGCACAGGTCGAGCTGGGGCTGCGTGCCGCCGCACCCGTCGTCATCGCCCGCGGCGCAGTACAGATTGCTCCCGCAGCTCCCGGTGTACACGTGCAGCACGGTGTCCATGCTGGTGAACCCGCACATCGTGATGTTCAGCGTGCTGCCGTTGCCCGTGAACTGGTACCAGACGGCGCGGCCCACGCCTTCCGAGAACCAGCACGAGCGGGTGCCCGTGTCACTCGTGGACCCGAGCGTGGTGCCCGAGACCAGCGTGGCGGCCCCGGTCAGGGTCACGACCTCGGCGGTGGCGCAGGTGTCGTTGGCCGGCGGGGGCGGGGGCGGAGGGAGCTGACGCCAGAGCGTGAAGGACGTGTTCAGCCGGTCCTCGGGGTCGGCCATCTCGGGCGGCGCGACGATGTTCGGCGGGTTGTAGACCTGGAAGCCGCCCGCCAGGTTGGCCTGGCGCCAGCTCCCGTTCCACTCGAGGTCCTCGGCCTGGAGATCGGCGCCGACGAACCACGCGGCGTTGGGCGTGGCGCTGCCGCCGGCCCCATAGATCGTGAAGTAATAGTCGCCGTCGGGCAGGACGATGTTGAGGTTCTCGAAGCGGTGGAGCCAGTCATCCACCACGGCGCTGCGGGGATCATCCATGCCCGGTGCGTGCGGCCCGAGCGTCCCCTGGGTGAAGATGGTGGTCGGCTTGTGAGCCGGGTTGCTCGGGTGGCCGGTGCGGTTCCAGATGATGTACTCGATGGTCGCCGGCACGGAGCCCGCCGGCGAGAAGTAGTTCACGTCCACGACCGTGATCGTCGTGTTGGGCGTCCCGCCGGTCACGCGGAAGGGCATCGCGAACCAGCGCTGCTCGAGCCCGGCGCCCAGGTTGCCCGAGGACAGTCCCAGGTTCGTCAGGGTGCCGTTGAACAGCACCGGATGATTAACACCGGTGTCCCAGACCACGTCCTGCGCGGTCGCGGTCCCGCCCAGCGCCAGGCCGGCCGCCAGACCCAGCCAGGCCATGTGCTTGCTACGCATGTGCTGCTTCTCCTGTAATGAAAACGACGACGAGGCCAACTCCGCGCCGCCGGCCTTCACGCCGGCTGCGCTGGTGACAAGGACGACGGAGCTCTCGAATCGGCCCGGTGGAGCGGCCAGCGCCGCCAATGGGGCCTTCGCGACCTCTCCTGGTCCGCCGGCACGAGTGCGCCAGCGGCTCCCTTTCCCCGGGGCGCCCGCGGGCGCGCCGGGACAACGGTTGACACCCGCGACGCTCCGGGCCGCGGGCACCAAGCCAGCCGAACCGCCGGAGAGCGACGGGCCTACGCATCCCGGCACGCTCCGACGGCCTTTCCAACAAGCGTCCGCCCGCGCCAGCCGGGCGCGGACGACCGCCACGCATGACTGTTCACGGCCCGGCGGCCCCTGCCCCCGGGCCGACAAAACTTGCGCGCTCTGCCAAGCGACCGGTCTCATGGGACCGGGCCCTGGCGGCCAGCCGGAAACCTCTGTCACCGCGCCAGAACAGCGCGGCACCCTCCATGGGACCACAAACTCCCCGGTGTGTCAAGGCTGAACGGGCGGTTTTTCTTAGGCGTTGCAACTGTGGGGTGACATCCCACCCGTCGCGGGGCCGCAGGCCCCACATCACCTACCTGGCAAGCGCGGTCTGGCCCGCCACACCACTCCGACCCGGCCCCCAAGCGCCCGGCCCCAAGCGCAAGCGGCCAGGCCTAGAGCAAACCCAGGCATAGGGCCAAAGCTAGGAGACTTCCATCACGACCTTGATCCCCTCCCCGGAGATCATCAGCTCGAAACCCCGGGCAAAGTCCGACATCGCCACCCGGTGGGTCACGATGGGGTCCAGCCGCAGCCGCCCCGAGAGCAGAAGCGACTCCATCTGATACCACGTCTCGAACATGCGCCGGCCATTGATGCCCAGCACCGTGGCCCCCTTGAAGATGACGTGGTTGTTCAGATCAAAGGTTATCGGACGCGAGGGAATCCCCAGCAGCGCCGCCGTCCCGCCCATGCGCAGCGCCGAGAAGCCCTGGTCGATCGCGGCGGAGGACCCGCTCATCTCGAGCAGGACGTCGGCCCCGTCGCCGCGGGTCCGCGCCCGGACCTGTTCGATCCACCCGGGCCCGGCGGGGTCGAAGACCTCGTCGGCCCCAAGCTCAAGGGCCAGCGCACGCCGGCGCGGGTCCAGGTCGGTCGCCAGCACCTGCGCGGCTCCGGCCGCGCGGGCCACGGTCACGGCCATGAGCCCGATGATCCCCGTGCCGGTGATGAGCACGCTGCGGGCCGAAACCCCGGCCGCCATCACCGTGTGCACGGCGTTCCCGAGCGGGTCCAGCACGGCCGCCACGTGGTCCGGGATGCCGGGGTGCAGGGGCCAGACGTTCTCTTCGGGCACGACCACGTACTCCGCGAAGCACCCGTCGCGGTCGACCCCCAGGATCATGGTGTCGCGGGCGATGTGGGCGTTGCCCGTGCGCGAGTTGTAATCATTCCAGGCGGTGATGTGCCCCTCGGCGCTCACGCGCTGACCGGGCGTCACCCGGCGGACCGCCGAGCCGACTTCTTCCACGACGCCGACGAACTCGTGCCCGGTGACGATGCCCACGGGGATGCGCGAGGCGGCCCACTGGTCCCACTCCCAGATGTGCCGGTCGGTCCCGCAGATGCCCGCGAGGCGGACCCGGATGAGGACGTCGCGCGGGCCGGGGACGGGCACCGGCCTGGCCGCGTCGAGCCGGAGGCCCGGACCGGCGTGGTGCTTGACCAAGGCCCGCATGGTGCGCGAGCGCGAGGGCGCGCCGCCCGGAGCGCTCTGGACGGACTCGACCGGGCGGGTCTCGGGCATGGCCGGGCCGGCCGGGACCGGCCGCGCGGCGGCGGCGGGAACGGGGGTGATTGGGCTCACGGGGAATCCTAGCCGAGGGGCGGGCGAACTCCCGGCGGCCCCGCGCCGGGGCGGGTGTAAACTCCGTTGCACACGGGCGCGAGGCCGAACCCGGAGGCGAGCGCATGCGCGCGGACATCAGCTACAACAACATCATCGACTCGGAAGAGGCCCGCCTGGCCCAGGCGGCCGCCGACCGGGCCCCGGAGCTGCCGGCCCAGGAGATCGACACGACCACGTTCTACATCACGCAGCGCTACGAGCTGTACACGCGCGAGAACCACGAGGTGTGGCGCGAGCTCTACGACCGGCGCTGGCGGGTGCTCGAGCAGCAGGTGAGCCGGACGTTCATCGACGGCCTGAGGGCCATCAACCTGGTGCGCGAACGCATCCCCCTGCTCTTCGACACCGTCGCCCCGCGCGAGCTGACGATCGCCGGCGGCGCGACCGTCCCCGCGGGGACCAGGCTCAAGGGCATCAACGGGTATCTCAAGCAGCTCACGGGGTGGAGCAGCTATGGGGTCCCGGGCTACCTCCCCGCCAAGTCGTTCTTCGCCTGCCTGGCGGCGCGGCAGTTCCCCACCACCGTGCTCATCCGCCCCCGCGAGGTGATGGACTATCTGCCCGAGCCGGACATCTTCCACGACGTCTTCGGGCACGTCCCCCTCCACGCCGACCC
>DASPKO010000276.1:0-3065 GCA_035628055.1 Phycisphaerales bacterium | reverse complement strand
GCCGGCGGGCCCCTGGGCCAGCCCGACGACCGGGCCCGCGCCATGGTGCGCTTCAACTCGCTCCCCGAGCGCCACAACGACATGGTCTTCGCGGTGATCGTCCACCGCTTCGGGCTCGCCGGCGGCGCCGCGGTCCTCGGGCTCTACCTCATGTGGTTCGCCGGGGCGCTCATCACCGCCGCCCTGTGCCGCGAGCCCTTCGGCCGCCTCGTCGCGGTCGGGTGCGCCGCCGTCACCGCGGCCCAGATGGCCATCAACGTCGGGATGAACCTCGGGCTCCTGCCCATCATCGGGCTGACGCTCCCGCTGGTCTCCTACGGCGGGTCGTCGATGCTGGCGGCCTGGATGATGACCGGCCTGATCTTCGGGGTGGCCATGCGCCGCGCCCCGCGGCTGACCCGGCCGAGCTTCGAGTTCGCCGACGATTGACGCCCGGCCGGCCTGGGAAGGCGATGGCCTCCGGCCCCCCGGCGCGCCCTAGTTGAGCGGGCTCGTCGCCACCACCGGGCCGCCCGGGGTCTGCACCGTCAGCCGCGCGTGCACGCGGACCTCGGTCTCCAGCAGCGCCCGTGCGGAGCGTGGCTCCGCGGTGAGCAGGTGGAGCACGGCGGGGCACGGCGCCAGGGCCAGGTTGAGCGCCCGGCAGATGAGCTGGTGGTTGGCCCCCGCCCAGGCGCGCGCCGCCAGGAGCAGCGCCAGCGCCGGCCCGGGGTCGCCCGGACAGGCGACGAGCACGTGCACGTGGCACGACGAGTCGATCGCGAACTCGGCGGCGGGCACCGAGGGGCACGCCAGGTCGAGCGGGGCCAGGCCCGGCACGTGGCTCGACAGGTGAGCGGGCGGGCGCGCCGCACACGGTGCGGAGGTCGGGGGTGCGGCCGACCGGACCGCGGGCGGCCTGGCCGGGGAAGCCGGGAGGGATTCGGGGCGTCCGGGCCGCGGCTCGGTGGCGGGCCCCAGGGCTGGGGCCGGCCCGCCCGCGCGGTGCGAGCCCGGGCGATCCGCGGCGGGCCGCGCCGGGCCGGGACCAGCCCCGCCCAGGCGGGCCGATTGAAGCGCCGGGGACGGCGTCGCGCGGCGGATGTGACGGACGAGCTCATCGACCCCGACCTCGGCCGGGCCGCGGAAGACCGCCACGGTCTTCCCGCCGCCGGTGATCGCGGGGATGGGCTCGCCGATCCGCGGACGGAACCCGAGAAAGTCGTTGGCGGTGGCGGCGATCTTCTCGGCCACGGCCCGGGCCTGCTCCGCGGGGGCCCCGACGACCACCAGCTCGATCTCGGGCACGGTGGCGGGGATGGCGGGACCCGGCCCCTCGCCTTCGGGGTCGTCCGGAGCGCCCGGTGCTACCAGGTCGCGCACGACGGCATAGGCGGCGACGACGGCGGCGTCGTCGGCACCGGTCAGCACGGTGACGGGAGCGCCCGTGGCCTCCCACGCGCGCCTGGCCCCGGCCGCGCCGGCACGCAGAACCCATGCGGCGGCGTGCTCCCCCGCGACCCTGACCCCATCGAGCGGTGCCGCGGCCCGCAGCGGGTCGCTGGTGGTCCGGGCGGGCACTCCGACCAGGTCGATCCCGAGCGAGACGCGCTCCAGGCGAACCAGTCCCACGGGACCGGTCGCGGACCGGGCAACGGTCCGCGCGAACTGGGCCGTCCACGCCGAGGCGAGCACCGGGAGGTGCGCACAGACGAGGAGGTGCAGGGGTGCACCGCCGCGCCCGCGGGCGCGGGCCGCGGTCGGAACCGCGGCGGCCCGGGCGGGACGCGGGGCTGCCGAGGGCGGCGCCGCGGGGGCCGGGACCACCGCGGGCGCTCCGAGGAACATCGAGGCCAGCGCGTCGAACTCGTCCGCGCGGGCCGCGCCCGAGGGCACGGGGGCGGGACGCGCCAGTGGCTCACCGGCTCCGGCGGTGGGGAACTTGAGGCTCACGGCTCGCTCCCGATCTGAACCGGCACGGGGACAGCCGGCACGGGCGGGCCCGCCTGGAGACGCTTGGCCCGAGCGGCCAGGTCGGCGGCGCGGCTGAGCGTGACCGTGAGCGCCGGCTCGGGAGCCGGCATGTCCTGGGAAGAACCCTGGTCAGAGATAAGAGGTGTCGGCACCGCGGCGCGCGGCGCCTGCGCGTCCGGAGATGCCTCCGCACAGGTCACGGGCTCCGGCGGCACGTCCGCGGCTTCCGGAACCTCGACGTGCGGCTGTCCCGAGAGCCTGGCGAGCAGCCAGGCCGCCAGGGCGCGATAGTCCTGGGCTCCCGGGGATTCCGGGGCGTATTCCCCCACGGGCTGCCCGAACGAGGCCGCCTCGCGCAGCGCCGGGTCGTAGCGGACCAGCCGGGGCGCCACCTTTCCGGGAAAACGCCGCGTCAGCTCGGCGAGCAGGTCCTGGGCGAGCATGCTCGCCGGGTCGTGCATGGTGGGGAGGAGCAGGCACGGGGCCTCGGCGCCGAGGCGGCGGCCCAGGGCCGCCACGGTCTGCACCTGCTTGCCCGCGCCCTGGAGGGCGAAGAACCCGGTCTCGACGGGGATGAGCACCAGGTCGGCGGCGGCCAGGGCGTTGTACGCCAGCAGGCCGATCGACGGGGAGCAATCGACGATGCAGGCGTGGTAGCGATCTTCGAGCTGCTTGAGCAGGCGGCGCAGGGCCTTCTCCGGCTCGGGGAGCCCGGCGAGTCCGCCGCGCGCCGATTCGAGCGCCGCCAGGCGCATCGTGCTGGGCGCCAGGTCCAGGTCGCGGCTGACGCGCCAGAGCAGGCGCGCCGGGTCGGGCAGCGGCTCACCGGCGCCGGCGGCCAGCAGGCCCTCGGCGATGGTGAGCTCGAGGCGCTGCTCGGGAATGGCCAGCCCGGCGGCGCAGTGCCCCTGGGGATCGAGGTCGACCAGGAGCGTGCGCCACGAGGCGGCGGCGAAGTAGCCCGCGAGACTGATCGCGGTGGTGGTCTTGCCGCATCCGCCCTTCTGGTTGATGACCGCGATGGTCTTCAGGCGCGAGCACTCCGGAGCGCGGGCCCGCGCGGGCGCCCGGCCGGAGACTTATCGGAGGCCCGTGCGCGCGCCCTTGAAAGC
>DASPKO010000275.1:0-3110 GCA_035628055.1 Phycisphaerales bacterium | reverse complement strand
GTGCTGATCACGGGCGAGAGCGGGACGGGCAAGGAGCTGGTGGCCCAGGCGATCCATCGCAACTCCCCGCGGGGCCGCGGCCCCAGGCCGGGGCGGTTCGTGGCGATCAACTGCGCCTCGGAGACCGAGAGCCTGCTGGAGAGCCAGCTCTTCGGGCACGTCCGGGGCGCCTTCACCGGCGCCGAGCGCGACCGGGAGGGGGTCTTCGAGTACGCCAGCGGGGGGACGCTCTTCCTCGACGAGATCGGGGACATGCCCCTGAAGATGCAGGCCAAGCTGCTCCGCGTGCTGGAGACGGGCGAGGTGGTGCGCGTCGGGAGCAACGAGCCGCGGCCGATCGACGTGCGCCTGGTGAGCGCCACCAACAAGGACCTGCGGGCCCTGACCCAGGCGCGCCCCGCGGGGGAGGCGCCGCCATTCCGCGAGGACCTCTACTTCCGCATCCGCGGCGCCGAGATCCGCCTCCCGCCGCTCCGCGAGCGCCGCGAGGACATCCCGCGCATCGTGCGGCACGCGCTGGCGCGGTTCACCGATCAGCTCGGCGGGACCAAGCGCCCCCCGCCGGACATCACCGACGCGGCAATGATGCGGCTGACGAGCTATCACTGGCCCGGCAATGTGCGGCAGCTCCTCAACGTGGTCCAGCAGATGGTCGTGATGGCGGTGGGCGAGAGCCCCGAGGGGCCTATCCCGGCGCTGGACGTGCGGCTGATCCCGGAGGACATCGCGGCCGCCGACGACGAGGCGGCGGGGACCGCCGCGGCCCCGGGCGGTTCCGCGGGCTCGCTGGCGGGGGCGTCGCTCGAGCAGCTCGAGAAGCGGGCGATCCGCGAGACGCTGCGGCTGACGGGCGGCAACCGCGAGAAGGCGGCACAGCTCCTGGGGATCGGGGAGCGGACGCTGTACCGGAAGCTCAAGGAGTACGGGCTGAGGTAACCGCGCCCGAAGCGTACCCGGCCGAGCGGCTCTGACGTCAGCGGGCCAGGAAGAGGCCGCGGGGCCAGCCGCGAGCCGGCCGCGGGCCCGGGACAGGCGGGCTAGTCCAGCGTGTCGCGGTAGGCGTCGATGATCTCCTTCACGCGCAGCGGGCGCGGGATGTCGGGCAGGCTGATCTCGATGTCGCTCTGCCCGGCGCTCGAGATGCCGACCGTCCCCACGCCCCAGAGCCGCTGCCAGAAGCTCTGATCGATCTGCACGTTGCGGATGTGCTCGTGCCCGACCTCGCTGGTGGCGCGGCTGAGCAGGCCCCGCCGCGCCACGACGCGCTTGTTGGTGATCTCCAGCGTCTGATCGAGCGTGCGCACCTTCCAGATGCACAGGACGGCCAGCGGAATCAGGGCCGCGGCCCCGCAGGCGATCGCCCACACGCGGTCCTGGCCTCGAGCCGCGAGCAGGGCCGCCCCGACCAGGGCGCCGATCGCCAGGAGCGCGAGCACGGCGCAGGAGAGGGGACGGGCCCGGAAGAGCGCGGCGTGCACCTTGAGCACCGGCTGCTCGGGGCCCGAGTCGGGGGGCAGCCCGAGGACCGAGGCCCGGTCCGGCGCCGTCGGGGCCGCGGAGGAGGGCGCGCCGGTGCGCGTCCCGGGGGCCGCGGTGGTGGCGGGCCCGACGATCGGGACGATGTTGACGTCGCCGCAGTCCGGGCAGGCGACGCGCTGCCCGGCGAGCTCGGGGCCGACCTTGATGGTGCGCTGGCAGCGGTCGCAGCTCAGGGAGATCATGCTTCCAAGCGTACCGCCCGCGAGGCCCCGCCGGCCGTGGGCAGAACTCCCGTTCGCGGCCCGCCCGGGGCGCTCCGCTATTCTCTCTCGGTCCATGCGCGTCGTGCTGGTCAACTGGGCGAAGATCTGGGACGGGGCGTCCCACGGGGGCGGGGTCAACGGCTATTGCCAGGCCCTGGCGATCGCCCTGCGCCGCCGCGGGCACGACGTCATCTCGGTCTGCTCGGGCACGACGCACCTGCCGGGCGACCGGACTTGCGTGGTGCGCCGGCACGAGGACTGGCTGGGGGTGCGGGTCTTCGAGATCGTCAACTCTCCGGTGCTCGCCCCCTCGATCACGCAGTTCTCGCGCCCGCTGGGAGAGGTGTCCGCCCCCGAGCTGGAGACGGAGTTCGGACGGCTGATGGACCTGCTGCGCCCCGACGTGGTGCACTTCCACAACATCGAGGGCTTCTCGATCGGCTGCGTTGACCGGGCCCGGGACCTCGGAGCGCGGGTCGTCTACAGCCTGCACAACTACCACACCATCTGCCCGCAGGTGTACCTGATGCAGGGGCACCGGCGGATCTGCACCGACGCCGAGAACGGACACGCCTGTGCCCGCTGCATCGACGTCCGCCCGTGGGAGGAGGAGCGGGCCCGCCGGGCGGCGCAGTACGTGCCGGCCGTAAAGCTCCGTCCCCGCCCCACCGACGAGCTCCGTGCGCACGCCGAGGAGCTTCGGGGCGCCCTCTCCTGGGTGAAGCGGGCCGCCGGGGCCGCGGTCGGCATCGGGGCGAGCCTCGGCCGGCTGCTGGTGGGCGGGAACCGGGAGGAGCCGCCCCCACCGCCCGGGTACCCGGCCCGCGGGCCGGAGGACGTCTCGAGGCTCATCCCGCTGAAGGTGCTCGCGCCGCCGGGCCGGGACGGGGCGCCGCCTGACGATCCGCGCGGCTCCACGCGCGAGGTCCTCGGCGAACTGGCTCCGCCCCGCCGGCCCGACCCCGCCGACACGACCGACCCCGAGCGCCGCCCGCTGCTCAACCTGGCCCTGCCCGACCCGCCCAGCCCCAGACCGCCCAACGAGTACGGCGTGCGCCGCGCGGCGATGATCGCGATGCTCAACCGGTGCGACCGGGTTCTGGCGGTCTCCGGATTCGTGCGCGACAAGTTCGTGGCCATGGGCGTGCGCCCGGAGGTGATCGAGGCCCAGGCGATCGGGACGCGCATCAACCGCGTGGTGAGCCTCGCGCCCGAGCTGGCCTTCGCGCCGCCGCCCTTCGAGCGCGCGAGCCCGCGGCCCGTGCGCCTGGTCTTCATGGGCTATTGCCATTACTACAAGGGACTCGACATGCTCTACGAGTCCCTGGAAATGCTCTCCCCGGAGCAGCTCCGGCGCATCGACCTCTC
>DASPKO010000274.1:0-5589 GCA_035628055.1 Phycisphaerales bacterium | reverse complement strand
GGAGCCCGGCGGCCGCCTGCACGCCCGCTGAGAGCACGCCGATGGCGAGCGCGAACGCGAGGCCGACGGTCACCTCCTTCACCAGCAGCTGCGCCAGCGTGCCGGGATCGGTCGGGATCTCCTGTCCGCGCGTGGCCACGGGCGTCAGCGCGAGCGAGATCCCGGCCGCGCAGACGAGCTTCACCCGCTCCCGCCCGATCCGCCCGCCCCGCCGCCCGCCGAGCCCGCGCCCAAGGCCCGTTTTTCGCGCACGAAGGAGGCGCCCGCGGCACCGGCGCCCGTGCCGGCCGAGCTCCCCGCCGCGACTCCCGCCGCGATCGCCGAGGCGATCACGCTCGCCGTTCCCGTCATCCTCGGCCTGCAGGAGGGGGAGGCCCGGGCCGAGTGGCCGTACGAGGGCGTCTACCGCGTGCGCGGCCAGATCCCCATCGGCTACCGCGTGGGGGGCACGGGAATCGCGGCGGTGGCGCTCATGCGCGCGCCGGGCTTCGCCGACGATGCGGCCCGGCGCGACGCCGTCGGGCGCGCGGCGCGGTTCGTCTGCGCGTCCACGGCCCACCCGCTCATGTCGCACGAGACCTACGCGGGCGGATACGACGTGCGCGGCTGGGGCTACACCTACGGGCTCTGGTTCCTGCTCGAGGCCCAGGCGGCCGGCGTGCTGCCCGACGACCTCGCGCAGCCCGCGCGCGACGCGACCGCGTTCTACCTGCGGGCGATCGCGCAGACCGAGATCCCGGGCGTGGGCGGGTGGAGCTACTCGCGCGCGCCCGGGCGCGACCGCCCCGGCCCCGCCTCGCCCTTCATGACCGCGCCCACGCTCCAGGTCCTCTTCGAGGCGAGGCGCCGCGGGCACGAGGTCGACGCCGCCATCATCGAGCGCGGCCTGGCGGTTCTCGAGCGCGGGCGCACCGGCTCGGGCGCCGTGAGCTACGCCGTGGGTCCCGAGCGTCCCGGGCGCGACCTGACGCCCGGGGCCGTGGGGCGGATGCTCGCGACCGAGTGCACGCTCTTTCTGGCCGGGCGCTCGTCCCAGGCGACGGTGCGTGGGGCGCTCGACGCGTTCCTCACGCACTGGGGATGGCTCGAGGCCCGCCGGGCCAAGCCGGGCACGCACGAGGGGCCGTACGCGATCGCCCCGTACTACTTTTTCTATGCGCACTACTACGCCGCGCAGGCGATCGAGCTCCTGCCCGAGCCCGAGCGCGCCGAGTACCGCCGCCGCCTCGCCCAGCTCATCCTGGCGGTCCGCGCCGAAGATGGCTCCTTCAACGATCGGGTCTTCCCGCGCACGGCGGGCTACGGCACCGCGATGGCGCTGATGTCGCTGGCTATGCAGGACGCCCCCGCGCCCGCGCGCTGGGAGGCGCTCGCCCCCGACCGACCCGACACGAGCCAGCCCGCGCCGACCGAGTGAGCGGTGCTCGACGGGGGTTCGCGGCCACCGGCCGCTCCCGCGCCCGGCCCGCCCTTCTCTGGCCCGCTCCCTTCGCGCCCCCTGCCTCCTTCCGTGCCTGTGTGCCTCCGTGCCTCCGTGCCTCCGTGCCTCCGTGCCTCCGTGCCTCCGTGCCTCCGTGCCTTCCTGTTACACTCCCCGCATGATCGACGGCCTGCACACGATGATCTATTCGTCCGATGCCGAACGCACCCGGGCCTTTCTCAAGGACGTGCTCGGCCTCTCATCCGTGGACGCCGGGCAGGGCTGGCTCATCTTCGCCTTGCCCCCCGCCGAGATGGGCGTTCACCCCGCCGCCGGGGCCGCCGGGGGCGAGCACTCCCTGCCCGCCGGAACCCACGAGCTCTCCCTCATGTGCGACGACATCGTCGCCACGGTCGCGGAGCTGGAGCGCAAGGGGGCGAAGATGGCCTGCGGCGTGAGCGACCAGGGGTGGGGGCTGGTCGCGATGATTCAGGTTCCCGGCGCGGGCCAGCTCCGCGTCTATCAGCCGCGCCATCCCCGGGCCCACGGAGCCGAGCCCGTGGCGAAGAGCGGGCGGCACTGAGGCGTCCCGACGCCACGGAGCGGGCGCGCCCGGTCGCCTCAGATCGCCGGCTCGGCGTGCGGGGGGGCGGGAGGCTCGCGGCGCACGAAGGCCGCGAAGCCGAACGGCCCGCGCTCCTGGTCCTCGTCCGTCACGTTCTGGATCGCCCGCTGCTCGAGCTGCTTGAGCAGCTCGGGCGTCATCGAGTGGATCCCGCGGATCTCGTGCAGGGGCAGCGTGTACATCTCCCCGGCGGGCGTGCGGACGCGGAACACGGTGTACTCCACCGCCTCGAGTGCCTCGGCCGAGACGCCCCCGTTGGCCATCCCGAAGGCGAACAGGGGGACGATCTCCGCGATCGGGATCCGCGCGTTCTGCTTGGTGATCACCGCCATCCGCCCGTCGAAGACCTCGCGGGCCTGCTCGGGCCGCTCCGTGGGAAGCGCCGCCAGGGCGGCGAGCATCTCGCGCACCACGTTGTTCCAGAACAGCTCGCGCGCGTACCAGACCTGCTGCAGGTCCAGCGCGGGCCCCACCGCCCCCCCCGCGCCCGGGGCGCGCCGGCGCACGCTCACCCGCCGCGCGGGCGGGCGCTCGGCCCGGGTCGGCCTGGGTTCTCGGCGGGGCTTGCTCACTTGCGCTTCTTGAACCGCGTCTTCATGCTCGGGGTGTACGTGCTCCCCTTGGACCGGAAGGCCGGCAGCCCGCCCACGCCCGGGAGCATCCCGCCCATCCCGCCCGCCCCCATCTCCTTGACCGCCTTGACCTTCGCGGCGGCGTTCATCCCCGCCATCTGCCTGGCCAGCTTGCTCACCGTCTCGAACTGCTTGACGAGCTGCCCGACCTCCTCCTGCCGGGTCCCCGATCCCTCCGCCACGCGCCGCCGGCGCGAGTTGTTCAGCGCCGAGGGCCCCCGGCGCTCCGCCGGCGTCATCGAGCAGACGATCGCCTCCACCCGGTCCAGTTGCTTGTCGTCGATGTGCACGTCCTTGAGCGCCGAGCCGATGCCCGGCAGGAGCCCGAGCAACTGCTTCAGAGGCCCCATGCGCCGCAGCGTCCGGAGCTGGCCCAGGAAGTCCTCCATCGTCAGGTCGCCCTTGGCCATCTTGGCCTCGAGCCGCGCCGCCTCCTCCTCGGTCACCTCCTCGCGCGCCTTCTCCACCAGCGAGACCACGTCGCCCATGCCCAGGATCCGCCCCGCCATGCGCCTGGGGTGGAACTCCTGCAGGGCCTCGAGCTTCTCCCCGACGCCCGCGAAGCGGATCGGGGCCCCGGTCACGTGCCGCACCGAGAGCGCCGCCCCACCCCGCGTGTCCGAGTCGAACTTGGTCAGGATGACCCCGTCGACCTCGAGCTTGTCATGGAACGCGCGGGCGGAGTTGACCGCGTCCTGCCCCGTCATCGCGTCGACCACCAGGAAGACCTGGTGCGGCCCCACCGCCCGGTTCACCTGGGCCAGCTCCCCCATCAGCTCGTCGTTGACGTGCAGCCGCCCCGCCGTGTCGAGGATCACCGTGTCGACGCCCCGCGCCCGGGCATGGGCCACCGCCCGCTGGCAGACGCCCACCGCGACCCCCACCGCCTTCCCGTACTGCGCCACCTTGTCCGGCTCGGCGTAGAACGTGACCGTCGCACCGCCCGGCATCTCGCGCTGCACCTGCTCCGCCACGGTCTGGAGCTGCTCCACCGCCGCGGGCCGCTGCAGGTCGGCCGCCACCAGCAGCACCGACCGCCCGCGCTTCTTCAGATACGCGGCCAGCTTCCCGCATGTCGTCGTCTTCCCCGAGCCCTGCAAGCCGCACATCATGACCACCGTGGGCCCGGGCGAGACCCGGAGCACACCGGGATGCTCCTCGCCGAGCGAGGCGCCCGCGCCCGGAACCAGCCCGGCCAGCGGCCCGCCCTCCCCCTCTTCGTCACCGCCAGCCCGGCCGCACAGCCTGACCACACGGCGGCCGTTCCTTGATCTGCGCCTGCTGCTCGACCGCAATTTCGGCATCGGCATGCTGCTCGTCCTCCTCTTCGGCATGCTCAACTTCACGCCGCTGACGCTGCTGCCGTCCATGCTGCAAACCATCCGCGGCTATCCGGACTCGATCGTCGGCTTCCTGCTCGGCATGCGCGGCATCGGCACGCTGGCCGGCTTCCTGTTCATGATCTACGCCAATCGCTTCGACCCGCGGCTCTGGCTCGTCGTCGGCTTCACCCTGCAGGCGTGGTCGGGTTGGGAGATGTCCCGCTTCGACGTCAACGTCACGACCTTCGCCGTCGCCTGGACCTCGCTGGTGCAGGGCCTCGGCGTCGGCTTTCTCTGGGTGCCGGTGACCCAGGTCTCCTACCGCACCCTGCCGGCCGAGCGCATGGCGGAAGCGAGCGGCGTGTTCCACCTGCTGCGCAATATCGGCAGCTCGATCCACATCTCGCTCAGCGTGGCGCTGGTCGTGCACAGCGCCAAGGTCAACCAGTCGCAGCTCGCCGAGCTGGTGACGCCGTTCAACCGGTCCTTTGACGCGATCGTGGCTGCGCTTGCCTCGGGGAGTCCGGCGAGCCTGCTCAGCTTCAGCAACGAGGTCGGCCGCCAGGCGCTGATGATCGGCTACATCAACGCCTTCATCGCTTACACCGTCTGCGCGCTGCTGGTGCTGCCGCTGATCCTGCTGGTGCGCTGGCGCCCGGTCACCGCGGCGGCAGCGGGTCCTTGAAGTCGGTGGTGAAGCCGCACGCCTTGAGCCCGACCAGGCAGGTGTTCTGATCCTCCGCGGCTTGCGCGCCGGAGGCGCCGATGCCGCCGATCAGGCTGCCATCGCTGTCGAAGATCGGATAGCCGCCCGGGGTGATGCAGATGCGCGGATCGGCGTGGATGATGCCGTAGCCGGTGCCGCCGGGCCCGAGCCGCTGGGTCAGCATGCTGGTCGGCCGCTGAAACGCCACGGCCGTCCACGCTTTCTTCTCGGCGATCGATATGTTGACGATGCGGCCGAGCTCCGGCCGGAGCGCGCCGCGCAGGTTCCCGCCCATATCGACCACCGCGACCGAGGATGGATAGCCCTTGGACTGGGCATAGGCGATGCCGGTCTTCAGCAGCTTCTCGACTTCTTCCAGCGTCAGCTCACGCATGCCATCCTCCCTTCTCGGGCGGCGACCATGGCACGGATCGACTCCCCGAGAAACCATTGAGCCATGCCGATAAACGCCCTGCCCATGCTTGCTGCGCAGTGCAGTCAGTGATGCGCCAGCGCGGTCGTTAACCAGTCGCGCAGATAGCGTGCATACGAGGCGCGGACGAACACGCGCCAGACCGGCGCCGCATCGGTCAGGTGCAGGATGACGCCGGTGCGCGCCAGGATCGTCGCCGCCGCCTGACCAGGCAGGAACACGCGCGGATGAAGGTCGATGCCGCAGCCCTTGCTCAGCAACTCGGTCGCGCCGGCGCCGCTGATCTCGATGGTGGTGCGGCTGGCGGTCACGTCGAGGATCTGCGCCCGCTGGCCGGCCATCACCTGTCGCAGCCGGTTGAGGATATCCGCCTCCTGCGCCCGCTCGCCGACGATCAGCCACTCGTCCGGTCCCAGGCGCAGCGCCGGCACCGGCGGTGCCGCGGGGCTGC
>DASPKO010000273.1:0-11073 GCA_035628055.1 Phycisphaerales bacterium | reverse complement strand
TGCGGGCCAGCCGCATCGACATCGCCTTCGCTCCCCCCGCCGGGGACCCCGAGGCCGAGCCCGAGCCCGTCACCGTCACCGCCCACGGCTCGGTGGTGGCCGCGCAGGACGACGCCACGCTCCGCTGCGGCTTTCTGGAGGCGGCCCTCGCACGGAACGAGGCGGGCGAGCTGGGCGCCACGATCGTGCGCACGCGCGACGAGGTGGGCTTCACCGGCGCCGACGGCGTGGGCGCCCGCTCCCCCAGCCTGACCGCCGACGTCCCGGCGCAGACCGCGACGCTCGAGGGTCCCGGGTCGGCCGTCTGGCGCGAACCCTCCCTGATCAGCGGCGCCAACATCGGTCTCGACGGCGCCCGCCGGCGGCTGGAGGTCGTGGGCGCGGGAACGTTTGCCCACGCCCAGGGGGCCGGCGCGGTCGCCGACGCGGCCAAGCGCCTCGAGGCGAGCTGGTCGCAGGGCATGACGTTCGACGACGCCGCGGGCCGGGTCGAGTGCACCGGCGACGTGGTGGCGACCAGCCAGCCCGACGAGCTGACGATCGAGGTCGCCCGCGCCGGTCGCGCCGTCATCGACCTCGACGTCCCGTCCGGGGCGACGGGCCCGTCCGCGGCGGCCCCCCCGGGCCCCGAGCCGGTCCGGCAGCGCGCGCTCGCCGCCGGAGACGCCCCCCGTCCCCCCGACCTGCCGGAGCGCACGGTCCGCCGCGTGGAACTGTTCGGGTCCGCGGGCGCGGAGCCCTCCTCCGACCTGGCCCGCGTCGAGTCGCGGCGGTATGCCCTCGACGTCGGGGTCGAGGGCGGCCGGCGCCTGGAGCGCTTCGTTCGGCTCACCGGTGGCCGCATCGTCGCCGACGAGCAGGCCGGCACGTTGACGGTGCCCGGCCCGGGACGCGCCGCGACCTATGACGGTCGGACCGAGCCCGCGAGCGACGGCGCCGACGAGCCCGAGGCCCGAGGGTCGTCGCTCTTCACCTGGACCGGCTCGATGGTCTACGACCGCAACGCGGGCCTGCTCGAACTGGCCCGCGGCGTCCGCCTCGTGCACAAGCCGCTCGAGGAGGGGCCCGTCACCACCCTCGAGGCCGACAACGTGCGGGCCTGGCTCACCGGGGGCCCGCTCGGGCCCGGTTCCGAGGCAGCCGTCGGGGGCGCCACCCGGCTCGGCCGGGCCGTGGCCCGGAACTCCGTGTATGTCACCAGCGGCCCCAAGCAGCTCGTGGCCGATCTGCTCACGTACGACGCCGCGACGCACACTATTGAGGCCGTCGCCGAGGAGGGCAACGTGGTGCGCCTCTTCGACGAGACCGCGGGCCCGCCCGTGACCGCCCGCCGGCTCATCTGGGACCTGCGCACCGACCGCGTCGACGTCCGCGAGATGGCCCCGGTCGTCGCCCCGCGCTAGCCCCGTCCCCCACCACCGATGTCCTTCGGGCTCTCACGCGGCCGCACGCTCGACCCGTCGCCCATCGCGGTGACGCCGGCGGAGCTTCCCCCGCTCCCGGACGACGCGGCGCGCCGCCCGGAAGCCGGGCGCGTGGACGTGCACGCGTGGTTCGGGCCGGAGCGCCGCGGCCTGCCCCTGGAGATCGAGATCGGGAGCGGCAAGGGAACCTTCCTGGTCCGGGAGGCGGCCCGGCGTCCGGAAACCAACTTCCTGGGCGTCGAGTGGGCCGGCGAGTTCTTCCTGTACGCCGCCGACCGCGTGCGCCGCGCCGGGCTCGGCAACGTGCGCATGCTCCGAACCGACGCGACCGAGTTCATCCGCTGGCGCGTCCCCGAGGCCCGCGTCCGCGTCATCCACCTCTACTTCTCCGACCCCTGGCCCAAGCGCCGCCACCATAAGAACCGCGTCGTGCAGGACGCGTTCCTCGCCGAGGCGCACCGCGTGCTCGAGCCCGGGGGCGAGCTCCGGCTGGTCACCGACCACGACGAGCTCTGGGCCTGGTACCAGGACCACTTCGCCCGCTGGGCCCCGCCCGCCGGGCCTGGCGCGCCGGGACCCGGCACGGCGCCGGCCCCCTTCGAGCTGCGGCCCTTCGAGGCCCCCCCCGGCACCGGCGAGGAGGGCGAGCTGGTGGGCACGAACTTCGAGCGCAAGTTTCGGCGCGAGGGCCGGACCTTCCACGCCGCGGTGCTGCGCAAGCCGGGGTGAAACCGCGCGGCCCGGATCGGACGCCGGCCCGTCAGACCATGCCCGCCTCGACGTGGGACCACAGGTTCGTCGCCGCATGCGCGATCACCAGCGGCATCAGCCGCCCGGTCAGGCGAAAGAAGACGCCGTGCACGAGCCCCAACACCAGGATCAGCAGCGCCGCGGCCACACCCTGGTACACGTGGTAGGAGGCGAAGACGCCCGCCGCGAGGAACATCGGAAGGCCCTCGGTTCCGAGCAGCCGGCGGAGCCGCGTGTAGAGGAAACCCCAGATCGCGAGCTCCTCCGCCAGGGCGTTGGCGGCGTGGGCCACGACCGCCAGTCCCCAGTGCCACGCCGCCGCGGGCTCCGAAGACGCCGGTTCGGTGCCCTCGGGCGGCAACAGGGCGTAGAACGGCCCGGTGAGGACGGCCCCGACCGCCTGCGTCACGACCACGAGAAGGACCGCCCCGACCAGGTCCACCGGGACCACGAAGCGGGCCAGCCCGACGCCGCGCAAACCATCTCCCGTCAGATGCAGGATGTACAGCAGGGGCACGCACACCTGCGCGGCGCGCGTCAGAATGAAGGCGGACTCGGCCGCGAATCCAAACGTCGGCATGTCCGGCGGGACCCACAGGGCATTCACCGTGTCGAGCAGGGCGGCCAGGGCCAGGACCACGGCCACTTCAATGAGCAGTCGCCGGCGCTCGGCCGGATCTTGGGCGCGGGAGAAAACCGGCCCCGGCTCGTCGGACCATCCGGCCCTCTCGACGCCAGCCTGCCCGGCCGCCGCGCTCGCCGCCGCCTCCGGTCCGTCCATCCGCGCAGCGTACCGGGAGGGCCCGCGCCCGCCCGAGGCCACCCTCCGCCGGGGCCTCACTCCACCGTCACGCTCTTGGCCAGGTTCCGCGGCTTGTCCACGTCGTGACCGCGCATGACCGCCGCGTGATACGCCATGAGCTGCAGCGGCACCACCGCCAGCATCGGGCTGAGGCACTCCGGGCACTCGGGAATGTAGAGCACGTCCTCACAGCACCGCTTGATGTGCTCGTCCCCCTCGGTCGCGATCGCGATCACGTGCCCGCCCCGGGCCCGCACCTCGGAGATGTTGCTCATCACCTTCTCGTACTGCCGACCCCGGTTGGCGATGAAGACCGCCGGCATCCCGTCGTTGATCAGCGCGATCGGCCCGTGCTTCATCTCCGCGGCGGGCATCCCTTCCGCGTGGATGTACGAGATCTCCTTGAGCTTCAGGGCCCCCTCCAGGGCCGTCGGGTAGTTGTACCCGCGCCCCAGGAAGAGCCAGTTCTCGCGCCCGATGTACTTCTCCGCCACGCGCTTGACGAGCCGGTCCTGCTCCAGGATCCGCTCGATCTTCTCCGGCACGCGCTCCAGCTCGCGCAGCAGGTCGGCGCACTGGTCCGCGGACATGAACCGCCGCCGCGCCAGGAACAGGGCGATCAGCGTCAGCACCGCCACCTGCCCGGTGAAGGCCTTGGTGCTCGCCACGCCGATCTCCGGGCCCACGCGCAGGTAGACCCCCGCGTCGGTCTCGCGCGCGATCGTCGAGCCCACCGAGTTCACGGCGCCCAGCGAGAGCGCGCCCCGGTCCTTGGCCTCGTAGAGCGCCGCCAGGGTGTCGGCGGTCTCGCCCGACTGGCTCACCGCGATCACCACCGTGCCGAACTCGATCACCGGGTTGCGATAGCGGAACTCGCTGGCGTACTCCGTCTCGGTCGGGTACTTGGCCAGGTCCTCGAAGAGGTACTTGCCGATCATCGCCGCGTGCAGGGCCGTCCCCTGCCCCGTCAGGATGAAGCGCCGTGCCCGCACCAGCTCCTTGGCGAAGGCCGCCAGCCCCCCCAGCACCACCTTCCCCTCGCGCTGGTCGATCCGCCCGCGGAAGCAGTTGCGCAGGGCCCGCGGCTGCTCGAAGATCTCCTTGAGCATGTGGTGCGGGTACCCGCCCAGCTCGATCGCCTCGAGGTCCATCTCGAGCTGGATGACCTTGTGGCTCACCGTGGCGTTGTGGATGTCGCTGGTGCGGAAGCTCTCCCGCGTGATCTTGGCCACGTTGTAGTCGTCCAGCGTCACCGCCTGCGTCGTGTGCGCCACGATCGCCGACGGGTCCGAGGCGACGATGTACTCCTTGTCCCCGATCCCCACGATCAGCGGCGAGCCCTTCCGGGCCACCACCAGCGTGTCCGGCTCGCGCTCGCACATCACCGCGATCGCGTACGCGCCCGTCACCTCGCGCAGGGCGGCCTGCACCGCCGCCTCCAGGTCGATCCCCTCCTGCGGCGCGTACAGCTCCCCCACGAGCATCGCCAGGACCTCGGTGTCCGTCTCGCTCGAGAAGACGTGCCCCTTGTCGAGCAGGAGCTGCTTGAGCGAGGCGTAGTTCTCGATGATCCCGTTGTGCACCAGGCAGATCCCCGAGCGGTCGTCCCGGTGCGGGTGCGCGTTGGCCTCGCAGACCCCGCCGTGCGTCGCCCAGCGCGTGTGCGCCAGGCCCAGGCTCCCCTTGAGCCCCCCCCGCTCCTCCAGCCGGTCTTCCAGGGCCGACACCCGCCCCACCGCACGGATCGTGTTGATCCGCGTCCCGTCCATGATCGCCATGCCCGCCGAGTCGTACCCCCGATACTCCAGGCGCTTGAGACCCTCCAGGAGCAGGTTCTGGGCGGGCTTCGATCCGATGTAGGCGACGATTCCGCACATAACTTCCGCTCCTGGAACGTCTTATCGCATGCCACCGCCCCGCCCCGGCCCAACAAGATCGGCCGGATCGGGCCCCGCCATGCAGGGTAGTCGGCCCGCGCGCGGGCACGGCGCCACCACCGCCGGTGCATACGGCGGCCGGCACAGGAGGGTTTGGGCCGCGCCGTCACGTCGCGAGCCGACGCGGCCCGGGGCTCAGCAGCCCGTCCCGTTCAGAGCGTTGAACCACCCGCTCAGGAAAAAGGAGATGTCCGCGGTGGTCACGTTCCCGGAACCGTTGACGTCGCTATAGATCGTGCCGTTGGCCAGGTCCGCGAACCACAGCGCCAGGAACGCCGTCACGTCACCTGTCTCATACGACCCGTTGCCGTTGGCGTCGGCGGGGCAGACCGTCGGCCAGTAGATCGTTCCCCGGCCGCCCGGACGCCACCCGCTCCCACCCGTGACCAGGACGTTCGAGGCCGGCATCACCATGCCCCCCGTCGGCACATAGATCGCGATCCGGCCGCCGCCCCCGCCCCCGGACCAGGAGCCGTTCCCGTTCCCGCCGATCGCCCGGATGCTCCCGGTGCCCGTGATCGAACCGGCCTTGATGTGGATCGTTCCGCCCGACCCGCCCCCGGACTCGAACGACGGATGGTCCCCGCCGCGCGCCGTCACCTGCCCATCGACGTGCAGGGCCCCGTTGAGCTCAAGGTGAATTCGCCCGCCGCCGGCACCGCCCGGAATCCCGGCGTTGGTGTCGTTCCCCCCGCCCGAACCCAGCTCGAAGGGCGCCACCAGCGAGCCATACGGCGTGCCGCCGGGGGTGCTGGGGTTGCCGTTCCCCCCTGCCCCGCCGTACCCGGCTCCCGAGGCCTGCGCGGCGTCGATCCCCTCTCCGGGACCGGTCGAAGCGCCAAATCCCTTGCCGTTGGCGGTGATCAGGCCGCCCACGCCGACGGTAATGGAACCCTGCGCGTTGAGGCGCAGGCCGGACGGCGCCTGGGCCGTGTGCGTCACCGCGGCGTTCGTGACGGTCAGGGAGTCGACGTCGAGCGCGTGATCCACCAGCAGCTCCGCCTGCCCGTCCACCGTCACGTCGCCGATGACGGTCACGTCGACGGGCATCGGAGTGAGCGCGCCGGCCCGCCCGTTCACGACGCGGAGATCGCCGAGGTTGTCGGCGGCGGCCTTGGTGTACACCGTGCCCGCGCCCCCGTCGCGCCACGCGTCGCCCCCGAAGGCCGCCATCGTGCCGGTGAAGGAGCTGCTCGTGTAATAGACCGCGATGCGGCCCCCGCCGCCCGCGCCGGACCAGCTCGTGTTCTCGTTGCCGCCGTGCGCGGTCATGGCGCCGGCGCCCTGCAGATGCCCGGCGCTCACCCACAGCGAGCCGCCGGACCCCGCGCCCGGCTCGAACCCGCCGCTGCCGAGGCCGTTGACGCTCATCGCTCCCTCGAGAGTCAGCGTGCCGCCGACCGTCAGACGCAGCGCGCCGCCCCCCGGGCCCCCGGGGATGCCCGCGTTGACGTCGCGCCCCCCGCCCGATCCCAACTCGACCGGTGCGACCACCGACCCGTACGCGGCGCCGCCCCCGCCCCCACCGTTGGCCGCGCCGCCCAGCCCGCCGTGCCCGCCCCCGCTCGCCTGTGCTCCCGACACGCCGGCCCCGGGGCCGGATTCGCTCGGGTGCCCGCGACCATTCGCCTCGAAGGCACCCCCGCCATCTACCGTCACGTTCCCCTGCACCGTCAGGTGCATGCCAGGCACCTGGGGCCTGTGGGTCACGCGTCCCGTCGGGCCCACGCTCAGGTCGCCCATGATCAGGTTCGACCCCTCGAAGGTGAGGTCCGAGCCCGAGGACACGCCGGCGGCGCCGTGAATCGTCACTTCCTCGGCGAAGAACGTGTTGGACCCGCCGACCACGCTCACGTTCCCCCAGTCGACCGGGGCCGAGATCGTCGTGAAGGCGGCGGGCGCGACCGCCCCCGCGTTGGTGATCAGGTGCGGGTAGGGGTCCGCGTCGGGCTTATACACAATCGTGCCCGCGCCCCCGCGGCGGTATCCAGCACCCCCGAAGGCCGTGACCGTCCCCGTAAACGAGTTCGAGGCGTAGTACAGCGCGATCCGGCCGCCACCCCCGCCCCCCGAGTACGAGTTGTTTCCGTTCCCGCCGTTCGCCCGGATCACACCGGCGCCCTCCAGCGTCCCGGCGTCGATCCAGATCGATCCGCCCGCCCCGGCCCCGCCCTCGAACCCCAGAACGCCCTGACCGCCCGCAGTCATCAGACCGTTGACCGTGAGCGTGCCGGCCACGTCCAGCCGCACCGCCCCGCCGCCCGCTCCCGCCTGGACCCCGGCCGCGTTGGTGTCCTCGCCACCGCCCGAGCCGAGGTCGGTCGGCGCGATCGGCGACCCGTGGGCGATCCCCCCCGCGCCGCCGTCATTCGCGTTGCCTCCCGAGCCGCCGTGCCCTCCCCCGCCGGCCTGGGCGCCGGCCCCGCCCACGCCGGGCCCCGCCCCCGGGGCGTGCCCGCGCCAGTCGAGGTCGATGCTGGCCCCCGGGTCGATGGTCATGTCGTCGTCGATCAGGAGGTGGAGCCCCGCTCGAGTGGCCCAGTGACGGATCATTCCCGCGCTGGTGACAAGCAGGTCGCCCGCGTGCACCGTTACCGGCGCCGGCAGGTCCAGCAGCGCGCGGTCGCGCACCGTGATGGAGTCGTAGTGAATCGGCACCGGCAGGTCGGTGATGGCGTTGTTCCCCAGGTTGCAGTTCCCGAGCACCAGGTCGCCGTGCGCTTGCGCCCCCGATTGAAAGAGGACCGTCCCGGCGCCGCCCTTGTGGTACCCCGTGCCGCCGCAGGCCGTCACCGTCCCGGTGAACGTGTACGTCCCATAGTGCACCGCGATGCGGCCGCCGCCGCCACCGCCGGCCCACGTGACGTTGGCGTTCCCTCCCGGAGCGCTGATCGCTCCGGACCCGGTGACCGAACCCGCATCGATCCAGATCGAGCCCCCGGCGCCCGCGCCCGGCTCGTTCCCCACGCCCGGGGCACCGGCCGAGAGCACAGCCCCGTCGATCGCCAGGGCACCGCCCACCGACAGCCGGATGACCCCGCCCCCGGCGCCGCCGTTGTGCCCCGCGTTGGTGTCCAGGCCGCCGCCAGAGCCGGGCGTCGTCGGCTCCGCCACCGAGCCGTACCCCGCGCCCCCCGCACCGCCGCCGTTGCCGTCTCCCCCGTACCCGCCGTGCCCGCCGCCCCCGGCCTGGGGCGCGGCCCCGCCGGCGCCCGGACCGCTGTTGCCCGGGTGCCCGCGTCCCGACGCCGTCACCGCCCCGCCCGCCTCGATCGTCAGGGCACCCGCGACATCCAGGTGCAGGCCCGATGCATCGCTCGCCGCGTGCGTGATCGTTCCGGTGTTCGCGACGGTGAGCCCGTCGGCCGAGAGCGTCGTCCCCGCCAGCAGCTCGAGCACCGCGCTAGACCCCACCAGCACCGAGTCGTAATCCATGAACTCGTCGAGACGCGTCTGCATCCCGGGGCCGCAGTTGGCAACCGTCAGCGCGCCGCGGGTCTGGGCCCCCGACCGCACCAGCACCGTTCCCGCCGCGCCCCGCGAATACCCGCCGCCGCCGCAGGACGTGATCGGCCCGGTGAATGCGTTGGTCCCGGCGTGCACCGCGACGCGCCCGCCGGACCCGCCCCCGGACCAACTGGTGTTCCCGGAGCCACCATCCGCCGAGATCGCTCCCGAGCCCTGGAGGGTGCTCGCCAGGATCCAAACCGATCCGCCAGCGCCCCCGCCGGTCTCCAGCGCGGGCCCGTTCTGCCCGACCGCGGAGACGGTGCCGTCGAGCGTGAGCGTCCCGCCGATGCTCAGGCGGATCGCGCCGCCACCCCGGCCGCCGGGGCCGCCCCCGTTGGTGTCATTCCCGCCCCCCGAGCCCAGGAGCTGGGGGCTCGAGACCAGCCCGTAGGCGATGCCGGGCGTGCCGCCACCGCCGTTGGAGAGTCCCCCGAACCCGCCGTGCCCGCCGCCCCCCGCCTGGGCGCCGTTGCCGCCCGCGCCCGGCCCGGTCCCGCCCGCGAAGCCGCGCCCGCTGGCATCGATGCGGCTGGCCACCAGGGCGCCGCTGGCGCCCTCGACCAGCACGTTGCCGCTGATCGTCAGATGCATCCCCGCGACGGTGCCGTTGTCGAAACCCACGGAATGGGTCACCACCCCGGGCTGATTCGCCAGGCTGCGCACGACCGTGAGCGAGGCGAACGTGTGCGCACCGTCAACCGTCAGCGTCGTCCCCTGCACCGTGACGTGGTACCCCTCGTAGCTCAGGTCGCCGTCGCCGATCGTCGTGGGGGTCGTGAAGGTCACCGCCTGGCCGAGCGCCCGGCCGGTTAGAAGGGTCACGACCGCGATCATGAGCGCACAGAAACAACGCGCCTGGAACATCAGGACCTCCACGGGCTCTGGCATGGACTTCCCGGCGGTCGTGGACGGGACGGCACAGCCCACGGGACCGCGCCTGAAAGGACGAACCGGCACGGTAGCGGTTCTCCGGCGAAAAGCAAGAGGCTTTCTCAGAGGACCCGGGGCGGGCACGGCCGCGGCGCCGGTCAGGCGCCCGTCCCCGCCACGCCCGCCGCGCCCACACGATCTCGCGCGCCCGCGCCTGGGCCTCCGCCATGGTCTCGAACACGTTCTCGGACCCCAGCACCTTTTCAAGGCCGACGCGGAGGAACTCGAAGAGGTGCCGGCGCGCGCATGCCCCCAGCAGCAGCAGCAGCGTCCCCTGCCGCCGGCACTTGTGATGGAACTCCTCGAGGGCGTGCAGGCCGGTCGCGTCGATGTGTGCCCGCGAGGACGTCGCCGCCCACGGTGCGCCGGTCCACCCCCTCGCGCAGGCAGACCACCAGTTTGGGGACGAGCCGGTGCAAGGAGGCGTGAAAGCAAGGCGGGCGCCCTCGGAGGGCGCCCGCTCGCGTCAGAGATGATGGGTTCCCAACTCCCGAGCCGCGCGCCCCGGGCGGCGCCGGACTATCCGGCACCGGATCGGGGGCCACGGGGTCCCGGTCCGCCCGGCCCGAACTCCCGCCGGCCGCAAGTGGGCGATACTGGACTCGAACCAGTGACCTCATGCGTGTCATGCATGCGCGCTAGCCAGCTGCGCCAATCGCCCGCACGGCCGAGTATATCCCGCCAAGGCCGGGGTCTCTTCAGCCCGCCGCGTCCAGGATCACGATCTCCACGCGCCGGCTCTGCGACTTGTTGCCCTTGGGGTTGGCCGGCCCGAACGCGGCCGCGTACACCTGCGACCCGCTCAGGCCCTTGCTCACCAGGTACCGCTCCACCGCCAGGGCCCGCTGCGCGCTGAGCTCCTCGTTGTCCTTCCACCCGCTCTTGCGGATGGGATCGGTGTCGGTGTACCCCTCGACGCGGATCACCCGCCCCCCGTACCGGCTCCGGAGCGACGAGGCGATCTGGTCCAGCGACTTCTTGGCCGAGGCCTTGAGCGTCGCCTTGCCCGAGTCGAACAGCACGTCGCCCGCGATGCCGACCACGATGTCCGTCCCGCGGCTGTCGACCGTCCATCCCTCGCCCTCGAGGCCTGTCCCGCCCGGGCCGCGTGCGACGCCGCCCGCCCCCAACTGCTGGCGCAGGCTCTCGACCTCCGCGGCCAGGCCCGCCTTGGCCGACTGCTCGTTGCCCAGGGCGGCCTCGAGCTGCGCCTTCTGCTCGCGCAGCTCGGCGTTCTCCTGCATCAGCGAGGCGTTCTCTTCCTTCATCCCCCCGTTGCATCCCGTGAGCACGGAGCACGTCAGGGTCAATCCCAGCAGGGCGACTGCGAACCTGGCCATCGGTTTCCTCCGAAAAAGAGCCGGCCGAAACTCCTCTGCCGCGCCCGCACCGCGAGCCGGCCTCACGCTCTCGCAAGAGAAGACCCGCCGCGCTCCGGCGGCGCTCGGCTCTCAGGGTAGATTGATCGGCGGTTGGCCCGGCGGGACCCGCAAAAGCCCGGTCAGACCCAGCTCGATCAGCGGCTTGGCGAGCAGGACCAGGAGCGTCCCCGCCGCCAGGAAAGGCCCGTAGGGCAGCATCCGCCGGAACCGCTCCGCGAACGCTCGCCGCACCAGCTCCCACGCCATCCCCAGGAACGCCGCCGCGAAGAACCCCAGCACCGCATCGATCCACCCGATGCAGGCCCCCACCGCGGCCAGGAGGTGCGCGTCCCCCAGGC
>DASPKO010000272.1:0-3496 GCA_035628055.1 Phycisphaerales bacterium | reverse complement strand
TGATCGAACCAACCCGGCCCCCGGCGCGCCACCGGTCGGTTGTCGCGCCCCCGCGGCGCGCGGCTGAGCGGACGACGGTGGCTTCCGGGCCTTCCGCCGACCCCGCGCGGGTCGCGCCCGTCGTGGTGCCCGTCGGCCTCCCCGACGCCGGGCGGAAATGGGCCCGGCGCGCCGGCCTGCTCGCGCTCCCCCCGCCGCGCGCCTGACCCTTCGCGGCGCTCGCGGCGCGTAGGCGCCACCCCGTTCCTCCATCATCTCGAGACAAGCCCGCGCGGGGCATGGCGTGCGCCAGGCCCGCGAGGATGGCGCGGAGAGGGGCCCGGTCCCCGCCGCCGCCGTCAGAAAGACGCTCCCATGGCCGTATCGACCAGTCCCAAGGGGATCCCGCTCGTCGGGCCGCTCCTCAATCGCATCATCGGCACGCGCAACGAGCGCTTCGTGAAGCGCTACACGATGCGGGTGCACGCCATCAACGCGCTCGAGCCGCAGACCCGGCTCCTGACCGACCAGCAGATCCGCGAGCGGGTGACGGCGCTGCGCGCCCGCTTTGCCGGTGGCGAGGCGGCGGGCGACCTGCTGGTGGACGCCTTCGCCGTGGCCCGCGAGGCCATGGACCGCTCGGTGGGCATCCGCAACATCCTCGATCCGCGTCACGGGTTCGACCCGGGGCAGCTCCCCCCCGCCGCCCGCGAGCTCTTTGAGTCGGTGCGCGCCCAGGCCGGGGCCCTGCCCCCCGCTGCGCCCGAGGGTCCGTACCTGGGGTGCGCGGGCCCGGTGCCCGGGTGGCAGCAGGTCGACATCCCGGTCGAGCTCTACGAGGCGGTGCGGGCGCTCTACCCCGAGAGCCGCCCGCCCTTCCGGGCCCGGCCCTTCGACGTCCAGCTCATCGGCGGCATGGTCCTCTACCAGGGCAAGATCGCCGAGATGAAGACCGGCGAGGGCAAAACGATCGTGGCCCCCCTGGCGACCTACCTGGCGTGCATCGAGGGGCTCAAGGTGCACGTGGTCACCGTGAACGACTACCTGGTGCAGCGCGACCGGGACTGGACCTTCCCGTTCTTCCGGGCCCTGGGGCTGACCGTCGGGGCGATCCACCCGATGCACATGCAGGACGAGGCGGTGAAGCGGTCCATGTACCACTGCGACGTGGTGTACGGGACCACGAGCGAGTTCGGCTTCGACTACCTGCGCGACAACATGAAGCGCCGGGCCGAGGACCAGGTGCAGCGGATCCGCGAGTTCGCGATCGTCGACGAGGTGGACTCGATCCTGATCGACGAGGCCCGCACCCCGCTGATCATCTCGGGCGAGGCCCACCAGGACGCGCCGCGGTACGAGCTGGCCGACCGCCTGGCGCGGCACCTGCTCGAGAAGCAGCGCCCCTGGCAGGCCGCCGACGACCGGGTGCAGGCCACGCTGCGCCAGGTGAAGGGACTCGAGGGCGACATCCGCAACGCCCGCGACAAGGCCCGGGTGCCCGAGCTGCAGCGGCAGCTCAAGGAGCTGCAGGGGGGTCTTCCCGAGCTCGAGAACGAGCGGGCCCGGCACGCGCAGTACTACGAGGTCGAGCTGGACCGCAAGCAGTGCTATCTGACGCACCAGGGGGTGGCCGAGGCCCAGCGGATCGCCGGGATCGGCTCGTTCTACGTCGGGCAGAACATGGACATGCCGCACCTGCTCGAGCAGGCCCTGCGGGCCCACGTGGTCTACCAGCGCGACCGCGACTACGTGGTGATGCCCGACGAGGACCCCCGCACCGGGCAGGTGCAGCCGAGCATCATCATCGTCGACGTCTTCACGGGGCGCATGATGAAGGGGCGGCAGTGGTCCGACGGGCTGCACCAGGCGGTGGAGTCCAAGGAAGGCGTCCCCATCAAGCAGGAGACCCAGACGGTCGCGACCATCACGATCCAGAACTTCTTCAAGATGTACAAGCGGCTGGCGGGCATGACCGGCACGGCGGACACCGAGGCCCAGGAGTTCCATGACATCTACGGGCTCGACGTGGTCTCGATCCCCACGAACAAGCCGGTGGTACGCCGCGATTACGACGACCTGATGTTCCTGGTCGGCAAGGACAAGTGGGAGTCGATCGTCGACGAGATCAAGCGCTTCCACGACGTGGGCCGCCCCGTGCTGGTCGGCACCACCAGCGTGGAGAAGAGCGAGACGCTCTCGCAGATGCTCACGCGCAAGCACGGCGTGAAGCACGAGGTGCTCAACGCCAAGCAGCACGAGCGCGAGGCGCACATCGTCGAGAACGCCGGGCAGGTCGGGGCGGTCATGATCGCCACCAACATGGCGGGGCGGGGCACCGACATCAAGCTGGGCCCGGTCACCCGGGCGGCGCTGCTGGACCACTGGCTGCGCCGCGGCATCGCCCCGCGGACCGTGACGGTGGATTCGACCGACCAGGAGCTCCGCGAGGGGGTGTACCGGAAGGTGGCCCAGGGCGAGCTCTCCCTCCCCAAGCGCGAGGCGGAGGAGCTGCCGTTCCCCGAGCTGGAGCTGCGGCTGCTGCGCCACTGGGCGGCGCACTACACGTGGCTCAGCCCCAAGCGCATCGAGACCCTCGGGGCCGACGAGCTCCGCCGGTCGCTCGACGACCACGGGCGCTTTCTGCTCCACCGCGTGCGCTGGTTCCAGAGCGTGGAGGACCTGGGGGGGCTGCACGTGATCGGCACCGAGCGGCACGAGAGCCGGCGCATCGATAACCAGCTCCGGGGCCGCTCGGGGCGCCAGGGCGACCAGGGCTCCTCCCGGTTCTACGTCTCGCTCGAAGACGACCTCATGAAGCTCTTCGCGGGCGAGCGCACCATGAAGATCCTGGCGACGCTGGGGATGAAGGAGGGGGACGCCATCGAGCACCCCATCCTCTCGCGCAGCGTCGAGCGGGCCCAGCGCAAGGTCGAGGAGCGCAACTTCCAGTACCGCAAGAACATCCTCGAGTACGACGAGGTGATGGAGCACCAGCGGCAGCGCTTCTACGGGCTGCGCCAGCGGGTGCTCGAGGGGCGCGAGATGCGCGGGCTCATCTTCGGCTACATCACCGAGGAGGTGGCCGACGCGACCGCGACCTACCTGGACCGGAACTACCCCTACCAGTGCGCCGCCGAGCTGGCCCACCAGGCCCTGGACTCGAGCATCGCGCCCGAGCGGCTGCGCGGCAAGGACGTTCCCGCGATGATCGCCCGCATCCGCGAGGAGGCCAAGGCCGACGTGCGCTCGAGCATCGACGTCACGCTCGGGGAATACCTGCCCGAGGCGGAGGGCCAGGAGGGCGCGGAGCTGGACCTGGCCGGGCTGGCCGCCTGGGCGCGGACGAGCTTCGGCGTGGAGCTCGACCCCGCGGAGCTGGAGGGCCCGGGCCCGGGCCTGCGCGAGCGGGTGAAGCAGCGCCTCGTCGAGGCCGCCGAGCGCCGCATCGATCAGACCGACCTGTCGGCGCTGCAGCGCCTGGCGGAGCCGGACTACGGCGCCCAGGAGCTGGCCCGCT
>DASPKO010000271.1:0-2610 GCA_035628055.1 Phycisphaerales bacterium | reverse complement strand
CCGGCCTTCAACCCATTGCGAGACGGCGATCCCTCCGAGCCGGTCGACCTTTGCCGCGTCCCGGTCGAGCTCGAAGCCGATCGAGATTGTGTCGCCCCGGCCGATCGGTCCGTCGAGCCTGGAGCACGTGCCCGACGCCGTGCCGGGCCAGTACGTCCTCGTGCATGTCGGGTTCGCTCTGGCCCGGCTCGATGAGGGGGAGGCGGCGCGAGTGTTCGAGTTCCTGGCGGCGATCGGTCAGCTCGATGAGTTGGGCGTGGGGCAGGAATCTGAACCGCGGGACGCGGCTCAGGAGCCCGACGGGGAGCCGCAGGCCGGGAGGCACGAGTGAAGTACCTCGACGAGTTCCGGAACGGCGCGATCGCCGCCCGCCTGACCGAAGCCATCACACGGACCGTCACCCGACCGTGGACGATCATGGAGGTCTGCGGCGGTCAGACGCACACGATCATGCGCTACGGAATCGACGAGATGCTCCCGCAGGAGGTCGAGCTCGTTCACGGGCCGGGATGCCCTGTCTGCGTGACCTCGCTGGAAATGATCGACAAGGCCCACGCGATCGCCGCCCGTCCGGAGGTGATCTTCTGCTCGTTCGGGGACATGCTGCGGGTCCCGGGCTCGCGGAGCGACCTGCTGGAACTCAAATCCGGGGGGGCGGATGTGCGCGCGGTGTACTCGCCGCTCGACGCGGTACGCCTGGCCGCGGCTCACCCGGAGCGGGAGGTCGTGTTCTTCGCCATCGGGTTTGAAACGACCGCCCCGGCCAATGCCATGGCTGTGCGACAAGCAAAGGCGCTTTGCCTGCGGAACTTCAGCGTGCTCGTCTCGCACGTCCTGGTGCCGCCGGTTATCACCGCGATCCTGCAATCGCCGGGCAATCGGGTGCAGGGGTTCCTTGGACCCGGCCATGTGTGCACCGTCGTCGGGTACGAGGAATACGAGCCCATCGCGGCCCGCTACCGCGTGCCGATCCCGATCACCGGCTTCGAGCCGGTGGACATGTTGCATGGCGTGCTGGCCGCGGTGCGCCAACTGGAAGCCGGGCGCCACGAAGTCGAGAACGTCTACGCCCGCGTCGTGCGGCGGGGAGGGAATCGCGCATCCCGGCGGCTCCTCGAGGAGGTCTTCGAAATCACCGACCGGCAATGGCGAGGAATGGGCCTCATCCCGAAGAGCGGCTATCGCCTGGCGTATGAGTACCGCGAGTTCGACGCCGCTCATCGCTTCGAGGTTGAGGATGTGCGGGCCCGGGAGTCGCCCGGGTGCATCAGCGGGCAGGTCTTGCGCGGTCTCAGGAAGCCGAACGAGTGCCCGGCCTTTGGCACGGCCTGCACGCCGCGGACGCCGCTGGGTGCAACCATGGTCTCGTCGGAGGGCGCTTGCGCGGCGTACTTCGCGTACGGGCGCGAACGCCCGGCACGGCCGACCGCCGTTACCCGCGGCGGCGCTCCCGTCCGCACCGTCGGTGCGACGTTGAGCCCGGTGACCACCGGAGGAGGACGGCCATGAGGGAGGCCGCGGCCCGTCCGGGTTTCGGCGCGGGCGAACTGGAGACCAAGGTCGTGCGTCAAGCGCGGGAGTGCGCGGACCTCAAGGACCGGTTCTTTGGGGAGCACGCGTCGGCGGTGGTGCGGTGCGCCGGGGCCATGGCCGGGGCCTTCGACGCGGGAGCGAGACTCTTTGCCATGGGGAACGGTGGCAGCTCTTGCGACGCCACGCACTGCTCTGTCGAGTTCATGCACCCGATCATCGAGAAGCGGCCTGCGCTCCCATGCATCGCGCTCACGACGGACACCGCGATCCTTACCGCCGTGGGCAACGACCGCGATTACGCCCTGGTCTTCTCCGAGCAGATCCGCGTGCTCGGACGTGCGGGCGACATCGCGCTGGCCATCTCCACGAGCGGAAAGTCCGCCAGCGTGCTGCGCGGCCTGCGCGCCGCCCGAGACCTGGGAATGCTCACGGTCGGGTTCGCCGGTCGCGACGGCGGGCGCATGGCCGAGCATTGCGACCACACGTTCATCGTTCCGAGCTTTTCGATCCCGCGTATCCAGGAGGTCCATGAGACGCTGCTGCACATCCTTTGGGACATGATCCATGTACTCCGCGGCGAAGAAGATGTCCTCTAGCGCCCCCGCCGGCCCGAACGAGCCTCGCCCCGCGCCTGACTCCCCATCCCCGTCGATCTCGCTCTCCCCCACTTCCTGCCCGATGCCCAAGGTGGGCTACGACCGGGTGCTTCTCGGGCACGGCAGTGGCGGGCGGCTGACGGCCGATCTGGTCCGCGACGTTTTTCTCGCGGCATTCGGCAACCCTGTCCTGGACGCGTTGGAGGATCAGGCCAGTCTCCTCCTGACTGAGGGCGACACGGCGCGCCCGGGCAACCCGCCGGGCCGCATCGCCATCACGACGGACTCCTTTGTGGTTCGCCCGCTCTTCTTTCCCGGCGGCGACATCGGTCGCCTGGCGGTCTGCGGAACGATAAATGACCTCGCCGTGGGCGGGGCGCTGCCTCGGTGCCTGACCGCGGCCTTCATCCTCGAGGAGGGGCTCCCGCTGGTCACCCTCACCCGCATCGTTGCTTCGATGGGGGGCGCCTGCGAGGAAGCG
>DASPKO010000270.1:0-9159 GCA_035628055.1 Phycisphaerales bacterium | reverse complement strand
GTGGTGCACCGCGAGCCATTCGAGGTCGCTCGGGTCCTCGCCGATCTCCTTGCGCAGACGGTTGAGCTCCGCCAGGATCGTCTCGGCCTTGATCGTGCTCATGCCCGGATGGTACCGGCGGTGCCGTGGCGCTACCGTCTCGGGCATTCATGGCCACGCTGATCACGCCGCCGTCGCCCTCCTCGCGCCCGGCCCCGCGCCCGGGGCACGACCCGCGCCTGGACGACGTCGCGGACAAGGTCGAGGGCGGCACGCGGCTCACCCCCGAGGACGGGCTGGCGCTCTACCGGACGCCCGACCTGTGGCGGGTCTGCGAGCTGGCCGACACGGTGCGCCGGCGCCGGCACGGCGACGTGGCCTACTACAACATCAACCGGCACCTCAACTACTCGAACGTGTGCGCGCTCTCGTGCAGCTTCTGCGACTTCTACGCCAAGCGCGGCGAGGCCAAGGCCTACACCCGCGACATGGACTACGTCCGCGAGCAGGCCCGCCTGGCCGTCGCGGCCGGGGCGACCGAGATCCACTCCGTCGGCGGCCTCCACCCGTACCTCCCCTTCGAGTACTACACCGACCTGGTGCGCACCATCCGCGAGACGGCCCGCGGCCTCGGGAGCGACCTGCACGTCAAGGCTTTCACCGCGGTCGAGATCGTGCACCTGGCGCGGATCGCGCGTGTGTACCGCGGCTCCGATCCGGCCGCGGGCATCCGCTGGGTGCTGGAGCGCCTGATCGAGGCCGGGCTCGGCTCGCTGCCGGGGGGTGGGGCCGAGGTCTTCGACGACCGGGTGCACGACGAGGCCTTCCGGGGCAAGATCCGCTCCGACGTCTGGCTGGAGGTGCACCGCGTCGCCCACGAGCTCGGGCTGTGCACTAACGCGACGATCCTGTACGGGCACATCGAGGACGCGCGCGAGCGGCTCGTGCACATGGACCTGCTCCGGCGCGCCCAGGACGCGGCCCTGGAGCGCGGCGGCGGGGGCCGGTTCCAGACCATCATCCCCCTCCCGTTCATCCCGGACGGGAGCGGGCTGGGCCACCTGGCCGGGCCCGGGGGGCTCGAGAACCTCCGCACCCTGGCGGTGGCGCGGCTGATGCTCGACAACTTCGCGCACGTCAAGGCCTTCTGGATCATGCAGACCCTGCCCATGGCCCAGCTCATGCTCGGGTGCGGGGCGGACGACCTCGACGGCACCGTGGTGTGGTACGACATCACCAAGCTTCCCGGGGCGGCGCCGGGCGGGCCGGACGGCGCCGGGCCCGAGGCCCCCGCCACGCACCAGGAGGTGAGCGTCTTTGCCCTCCGCCGGGCCATCCGCGAGGCCGGGTTCCGGCCCGTGGAGCGCGACACGCTTTACCGGCCGGTGCGCCGCGAGGGCCAGCGCTGGTGGGTCCAGGCCGACGGGCCCTGAGCGCGCGCATCTGGTGCTGGCCCCGGGCCCGTGGCATCGCCCTGCTAGCACCCGTTCTGGATGCCCGCGAACCAGGCGCCCAGGAACGCCGTGATGTCCGCCGTGGTCACGGCATTGTCGTCGTTGAAGTCGGCGGTGCGCGTCCCCCCGGCCAGATCGGCGAACCAGCGGCCCAGGAGGGTGCTGATGTCGGCCGAGGTGACGTCGCCGTCGAGGTTCACGTCGGCGATGCACGGCTCGCAGGAGTCGGGCGTGCTGTTGCCGTTGTAGTCCGGAGCGCCTGCCAGCACGTCCTGCGGGTCGGGCACGCCGTTGGCGTTGCAGTCACGGTCGAGGGCGGCCGCCGCGTTCACGATCCCGTACCCGCGGATGAAGAGCGGGTCCGTGGTGCCGGTGGCCGCGAAGTCGCTCGCGGTGGTGGTAAGGAACGTGCGCATCTGGTCGACGGTCCAGCCCGGGCGGGCCTGCACCAGGCAGGCAACGACCGAGGCCGCGACCGGGGTCGAGAGCGACGTCCCGCTGGGGAACCAGATGCCGGTGGTCCCGCTGGCGGCCACGGTGGCGGTCTCGACGCCCCGGGCCAGCACCTCCGGCTTGACGCGCCCGTCGACGGTCGGCCCGTCGGAGCTGAACCCGGCGATCACGCCGTCGGAGCGCACGGCCCCGCAGGAGATGACGCGGAAGGCGTCGGCGGGGGCGCCCAGATGGTGGGTGGTGGGATCGGCGTCGTGCCCGGAGTTGCCGACGGCGCTGAGGCAATGGAGCCCGTTGGCGGTGGCGGTGTTGACCGCGATGGTGGTGACCGCGATCAGCCCGTTGTAGTCGGCGGGGGTGTACCAGTCGCTGTAGAGCAGCGAGGCGGTGGCCAGGTCGCCCCCGTGGGCCTCGATGAACTGCAGGGCCGCGACGTAGTTGTCTTCCTCCACGGGCGTCTCGCTGAGCACGTTCTCGGTCTTGCACAGGATGAAGGAGGCGTCGTAGGCGCCGCCCACGAGCGAATCGGGCGCATAGGCCGCCAGCACGCCCAAGATGAGCGTGCCATGCCCGTGCTGGTTCGGGTCGTCGCCCGGCTGCGGGGCGGTGTTGCCGTCGCCCATGACAAAGTCGTGCTCGGCGACCACCACCAGCGGGTGCGCGGGGTGGTTGAACGCGACGTGCTCGCGCAGGAAGCCGGTGTCGAGCACGCCGACGACGACCCCCGCCCCGGTGAAGCCCTGGGCATGGACGGCGGGGAGATTCACCTGGGCGAGCTGGGCCGTGGCCTGCCCGTAGAAGCCGCCCGGCCCGCGCACCGGCATGCCGTCGCCTCCCGGCGGTCCCCCGGCGTTCCCCAGCGAGACCGGCTCCGTGGCCGGGCCCCAGCGCACCGGCTGGAGGGAGCGGACGAACGGAAGGGCGGCGATGGCCTCCGCCTGCGCGGCCGTGACCGCGGCGCTGACGGCGTTCAGCCAGGAGCTGCGGGCGTGGACGCGCACCCCCGTCGCCTCGATCTGGCGGATGTATCCCTCGTTCACGGGCAGGTCCCGCTCGTCCACCAGCCCGGAGTCGGTGCGGCGCAGCAGGCGGCGCGAGCGCGTGCGCGGGTCGAGAGCCCCCTCGGCCTCGGCGAGCGCGGCCCCGAGCTCCTCGGGGCTGGTGAACCCGCGGTCGGCGAGGAAGATCCACGCCTTGACGGGCTCCCCCTCCGCGGCCAGGACCCGGCGGAGGGCGGGGTGGATGCCCCCGGTCGGCGGCTGGGGGGCCGGGCCAGCGTGGCCAGACCGGTCGTTAGAGAGCGCCGTGCCGGCGGACCCCTCGGTCGGGCTTCCGGCGAGCGCGAGGGCGAGCGCCAGGCCGAGGGCCGGCCAGGCGATCTGCGGGGAGGGCGCGCCCGGGACGGCCATGGTGCGGGTACGCATGCGGTGCTCCTGTGCGGGTGTGTCCTCCGACAGTGTGGTCGAGGGGAGTCCCCGGGGCAAGGCGGCGCACGGGCCGGGGGGCCTAGTCCGGCACCTCGCCGATGGACCGGATGGAACAGGCCCGGACGACACTGAGGCCGAGGCGCTTGGCCTCGGCGACCACCTCGGGGGCGTCGGCGCCCGGGTTGAGCCAGACCTCGTCGACGTTGCCGCGGCGCGCCACCTGCCTGACCACCTCGACGCCGACCTCCGGCTGAACGTAGAAGCAGGCCCGGTCGACATGTCCGGGCACGCTCGCGACATCCGGATAGGTCCGCAGACCCTCGACCTCCGCGACGGTGGGATTGACCGGCACGACCTCGTGCCCCTGGCGGAGAAAGGCGCGCACGGCCTTGTTGCCGAACTTGTCGCGATCGTTCGAGGCCCCGATCACCATGACGCGCATGGGCACCTCCGGCGCGAATGTACGTCGCGGGGGAGGGCCCGCCACCGCAGCGCCCGGGGCGTGCACCAGGTCGGGGCGGGTTTCGCCCGGAAACCCGCCGGGGAGGGGCCCGCTCCGGCCTCTTTCATCCGTTCATCCGGATGAACGGATAGAATGAGCCGCGCGGGGGGCGACCGCGCCGCCCGGCCCCCGGGTGACGACCTCCCCCGCGACGCGAAGCCATGCACGTCCGCGACATCTTCACCCAGCACGCGACCACGTTCTCCTTCGAGTTCTTCCCGCCCCGCGGCACCGAGGCGGCCGAGGCGCTCTTCGCCTCCATCGCGGAGTTCGAGGCCCTGCGCCCGAGCTTCGTCTCCGTCACCTATGGGGCCGGCGGCTCGACGCGCGCGCTCACCCACGAGCTGGTGATCCGCCTGAAGCGGTCAACGACCCTCGAGCCGTTCCCGCACCTCACCTGCGTCTGCCACAGCCGGGACGAGGCGAGCGCGATCCTCGACCGGTACGCGGAGGCCGGAATTCGCAACATCGTGGCGCTCGGCGGCGATACGCCGCGCCACCTGGGCGACTACGACCGCTCCCAGGACGACTTCCGCTACGCCGCCGACCTGGTGCGCTTCATCCGCCAGCGCGAGAGCCGGGCGCCGGAGGGGGGGGCCGGGGGCGGTGCGGGGGGCTTCGGGATCGGCGTGGCGGGATACCCCGAGGGGCATCCCGGGACCCCGAACCGGATGCGCGAGATGGACCTGCTCAAGGCGAAGGTCGACGCCGGGGCCGACTACATCTGCACGCAGCTCTTCTTCGACAACCACCTGTTCTATGACTTCCGCGACCGCTGCGAGCTGGCGGGGATTCGCGTGCCAATTCTCGCGGGCATCATGCCCGTCACGTCCATCCCGGGGATGCTCCGCATGGCCGAGCTGGCCTTGGGGTGCCACTTCCCGGCCCCGCTGCTGCGTGCCCTCAACCGCACCGGAGGCGACCCGGACGCGGTGCGCCGCGTCGGCGTCCACTGGGCGACCGAGCAGTGCCGCGACCTGCTGGACCACCAGGTCCGGGGCATCCACTTCTATACGCTCAACCGGTCCACGGCGACGCGCGAGATCTACCAGACCCTGGGCGTGCGCGACTCGCGCTCGCTGATCAGTCCGCCGGTGTGGCAGGCGCGGTGACGGGCCGGGGGGGCGCGGGCACTCCCGCAGCGCCCGGCGCCGCGAGCAGGCCCCCGATCACCTCCATGGGGTGCAGGGCCCGCCGGCCCGTGCCGTCATGGATCTGATGCCGGCACGACGTGCCCGGCGCCACGAGCACGTCAAGGGGCCCGGCGGCCCGGGCGGACCCGAAGAGCGAGAGCTCGCCGACCCGCATCGAGAGGTCGTAGCGGTCGGCGGTGAAGCCGAAGGCGCCCGCCAGGCCGCAGCACCCGGAGTCCAGCACGTCCACGCGGCCTGGGGCCAGCAGGCGGAGGGCCTCGGCGCTGGAGCTGGCGCCCCAGAGCGCTTTCTGATGGCAGTGCGCGTGCAGGATGAGCCGTCCCGCGGTCGCGGGGTCCGCGGGACCGGGCGGCCCGGGCGCCGGGGCGCCGGCCTCCTTGACGAGCTCCGCCACGAGCTGCTCGGGGAGCATGGCCTTGGCGGCCAGGGCGCGCCGGACCTCGAGGGGCGTGCCCATCCTGAGGCCGAGCCAGTCGTCTGTGATGGCGCTGAGGCAGGAGGGCTCGCAGACCACCAGGGCGTCGAGGGCATCATCCTCGAGCGCGGGCCGCAGCAGCCCGATCGTGGCGTCCGCCTCGGCGATGGCCTCGGGCAGGAGCCCGGTCGAGATCAGGGCGCGTCCGCAGCATCCGCCGCGCCGGAGCGGGCCGCCCTCGCGCTCCGGGAGGAGGACAACCTCGCAGCCCAGGGCCTCGAGCGCGCGCACGGTCGCGGCCCCGATGCCCGGCTCGTTGTACGTGGTGAAGCAGTCCGCGAACAGCCCGACGCGCCGGCGCGGCCGGGGGGCGCCCGGAGCGGGGCGCTGCGCCCGGTGCCGGTGCATCCACGCGTAGAGCGAGGGGGCGAACGGGGGCAGGGTGCGGCGGGGATCGATCCCCAGCGCCCGGCGCAGCGCCCAGCGCACGGGACCGCGGCGGGCGCCCCAGTTGGCCAGGCCCGGGGCCAGCGAGCCAAGGCGGTTGAGGCGGCGCACGTGCCCGAAGGCCCGGTCGGCCAGCGGCGGGCCGCCCCGGAGGCGGTTCCGCTGCGCCAGGTACTCGGCCTTGAGACGGGCGATGTCGACGTTGCTGGGGCACTCGGCCTTGCACGCCTTGCAGCTCAGGCAGAGGTTGAGCGTGGCCACCGTTTCCGGGTCGTCCCAGGCGGGGCCGGCTGGGGCCTCCGCCCGGTCCGGTCCCAGTTGCCCGCCGATGGCCAGCCGCAGGGCGTTCCCGCGGCCCCGTGTCGCGTGCCGCTCGTCGAGGGTCGCCCGGTAGCTCGGGCACATGGTTCCCCCGCGGGTCTTGCGACAGACGCCGGCGCCGTTGCAGAGCTCGGCGGCTCCCAGCGGTCCGTGGGCGCCGAAGTCGAAGAACGTGTCGGCGGCGGGGCCGGGGCGCGTCCCGGCGTCTCCCGCGGGCGGGGCCGGCGCGGGGCCCGCGAGCACGCGCAGGTCGCTGGCGATCGTCCCGACGGGACCGGGCGCGACCACCATGCCGGGATTGAGGAGGCCCGCGGGGTCGAAGACGGCCTTCACCTCGCGGAAGGCGCGCATGAGCTCGGGTCCGAAGAACCGTTCCAGCAGCGGTCCGCGCACGCGCCCATCGCCGTGCTCGCCGGACATGACGCCCCCGCAGGCCCGGGCCAGGTCGGCCACCTCGACGGCGATCTCGACCATGCGCGCCCGGTCGGCCGGGTCGTGCAGGTCGATCATCGGACGCACGTGCAGCACGCCCACGCTCGCGTGCGCCCAGTACGCCGCGCGCGTGCCGTGCCGGGCCACGATCTGCTTCAGCTCGCGCACGAACTCGCCGAGGCGCTCGACGGGGACGGCGTTGTCCTCGATGAACGTGACGGGCTTGCGCGGGCCGCCCAGGCCGTGCAGCAGCGGCTCGCCCGCCTTGCGGAGCTGCCAGGCGTCCAGCATGGCGGCCGCGTCGGTGTAGGAGCGCGCCGCGGTGGCCCCGGGCAGGCGCGCCGCCAGATCCTGGAGGGCCGCGAGCCCGCGACGCACTTCCGGCGCGCCCTCCTCGAAGCCGAAGAACTCGACGTAGAGCGCGGCCTTGGGCTCGCCGCGCGCGATGTCGGCCCCCGGGAGCAACTCCACGTAGCGCCGGTATTCCAGGTTCCCCGCGGCCGCTCCCAGCACCACGTCGTCGAGCAGCTCAACCGCGGAGAGCCCGAGCGGGAGCAGCTCGCGCAGGATCGGGGCCACGGCCTCGATGGCCTCCTCGAGGGCCGCGAAGCTGACCACCGCCAGGCCCCGGGCGCACGGGATGGGCGAGAGCCTGAGCCGGGCGCCGAGCGTAACGGCGAGCGTCCCCTCGCTCCCGCAGAGCAGGGGAGTCAGGTCGAGCGTGCCCGCGGTGGCCCCGCGCATCACCTGGTCGAGGATCATGTCCAGGCCGTACCCCGCGTTGCGGCGCACGGTGCGCGGGAAGCGGTCGCGGATCGCCCCGGCGTTCCGGGTGACGATCTTGAGGACCCCCTCCGCCAGCCGCCGCGCTACCGCATCGCGGGCCCCGGCGTGCCTCTCCAGCAGGACGCGCTCCCCGGTCGCCAGCAGCACGTCAAGCGCCAGGAGGTTCTCGCTCGTGCGCCCATAGCGGATGGAGCGCGCTCCGGCGGCGTTGTTGCCGATGCACCCGCCCACCGTCGCCTGGGCGGTCGTGGCCGGGTCGGGGGCCCAGAAGAGCCCCGTGCCCCGGGCGAGCAGCTCGCGATTCAGCTCGTCCACCACCACCCCCGGCTCGGCCCAGATCGAGGCGGGCAGCCCCCGCCCGTCGCGCGCTGCGGGCACATCGACGGGGCCGATCCCGCGGCAGTGCCGCGAGAGATCGATCACCACGGCCCGGTTCACGCACTGCCCCGCCAAGCTCGTGCCCCCGCCCCGGGGCAGGACCGCGACGCCGTTCTGCCCGCACCAGCGCACCGCGGCCTGGGCGTCGGCGACGTCCGCGGGCACCACGACGCCGAGGGGCTCGACCTGGTAGAGCGAGGCGTCGGTCGCGTAGAGCATGCGGTCGTGCGCGCCGAATCGGACTTCCCCGCGCACGACGCGGCGGAGCGCCCGGGCGATCTCCTCGCCCGCGCCCCGCTCCGCGGGACTGTCGTGGACGCCCAGCCCCGAGCCGGCGGCCCGGGCCGCCGACCGGGACGGCGAGCTGTTCAGCACCGTCAGACGCACGCGCGGCGGCTCCGATCCCCGGGGCGAGTGTAAACCTCCGTGAGCGCGGGCACGCGACGGAGGTCGCGGGCACAACCGTCGGCGGGCGGCCATGGGTCCTCTGGCGGCGGGTGCCACCGAGCCGGCTCTACACTCCCCGCGCACCGGCCCCGCGCGCCCGGCCACGGAGAACAACAGATGCCCCGCCTCGCCGCGATCGTCCTGCTTGCCGGCCTCGCCGCTCCGCTCGCCCCCGCGCTGGCGCAGCCCGGAACGCGCGGGGCGCCCGCGGCCCGGGAGGCCGCCGCCCCCGCGGGCGACCCGGGGCCCGACCTGCCGATCCGCCGAATCACGCTGTACCGCTCCGGGGTCGGGTTCTTCCAGCGGCAGGGCGAGGTCGAAGGGGACCGCCAGGCCCATCTGAGCTTCCACGCCGAGCAGGTCAACGACATCCTCAAGTCGCTGGTCATCCTCGACCTCGGCGGCGGTCGCATCGACTCGGTCTCCTACGCCTCGAAGGACCCGGTCTCGCGCCGCCTCGGATCATTCCAGGTGCCCATCGCGGACAACCCGCCGCTGGGCGTCCTCCTGGAGCGGCTGCGCGGGTCGACGGTGGAGCTGCTGGCGGTAACCGGGCCGGTGGTCGCGACCATCGTCGGGACGGAGACGCGCAAGGTGCCGTCGGGCAAGGACCAGCCGCTCGTGGACACGGTGTACGTGAACTTCGTGCCCGAGGCCAGTCCGGGCACGATCGAGACGATGCCGATCACCGAGCTGCGGGGCGTGCGCCTGCGCGACCGCCTGAAGGATGACCTGGACAAGGCCCTGGGGGCGCTCGACGAGCAGCGGGCCGAAACCGTCAAGACGGTGGACATCACGTTCTCTGGCGCGGGCGAGCGCGAGGTGGTCGTGGCGTACGTGCACGAGATGCCGGTGTGGAAGACCTCGTACCGGCTGATCCTGCCCGAGGCGCCCGCGGCGGCACGGGAACGCGCGCCGGACGCCGGCGCCGACCGCGAGGCCCCGCCCCGCGGGGATTCCCAGG
>DASPKO010000269.1:0-6830 GCA_035628055.1 Phycisphaerales bacterium | reverse complement strand
CCACCGACGAGGACGCCTTCTCCGTGCTCCGCGGGCCGGACGTGGGAATAAAGGTCGGGCCCGGGCCGACCCGAGCGGCGTACCGCGTGGGGGACCCGGTCCAGGTGGCCCGCGTGCTGGCGCGGATCGCCGAGCTGCGCGAGGCCTGGCTCTTCGGCGCCGGGGCCGTCCCCATCGAGCGGCACGCCCTGCTCTCGGACCAGCGAACCCTGGCCCTGGTCACGCCGGGGGCGCGGCTCGCCTGGCTGTGCCTGCCCCGGCTGGACTCGCCGGCGCTCTTCGCCGAGATGCTGGGGGGCGAGTCGGCCGGGTACTTCGATGTCGCGCCGGCGGACGGGGCGGCGCCGCTCGGGCAGGAGTACCTCGGCGACAGTTTCGTGCTGCGCACGCGGTACCCGGGCCTGACCATCACGGACTATCTCGACTGCTCGGCGGGGCGCCCCTTCCAGCGGGCGGGCCGATCCGAGCTGGTGCGCGTGCTCGAGGGTCCGGGGCCGGCGGTCATCCGGTTCGCCCCGCGCCTGGATTTCGGCCGGGTCGCGACCCGGCTGAGCCTCCGCCCCACCGGGCTCTGGATCGAGGACACCCCGGACCCGACGGTGCTCCACGCCCCGGGCCTGCGCTGGGAACTCCACGCGGAGGGCGTGCACCAGACCGCCATCGCCCGGGCCGATCTCGCCGCCGGGCCCGTGACGCTCGAGCTGCGCCACGGCACGGGGGACCTGTCGGACGGCGTGATCGCCGAGCCGAGACGCCGCGAGCAGACGCTCCGGTTCTGGGAGGGGTGGGCGGCCTCGCTGCGCGTGCCGGCGCTCGAGCCGGCGCTGGTGCGCCGCAGCGCCCTGGTCCTCAAGGCCCTGGTGTACGGGCCGACGGGCGCGGTGGCGGCGGCGGGCACCACGAGCCTGCCCGAGCACATCGGTGGGGTGCGCAACTGGGACTACCGCTACTGCTGGCCGCGGGATGCCGCCATGGCCGCCGCGGCCCTGGTGCGGCTCGGCAGCACCGGGGTGGGGCTCAAGTTCCTGGACTGGATGCTGGGGATTCTCGAGGACATCTCGGCGCCCGAGCGGCTGCGGCCGATCTACACGGTCAGCGGGCGGTCGCTGGGGCCCGAGGCCGAGATCGGCGAGCTCTCGGGCTATCGCGGGAGCCGCCCCGTGCGCGTGGGCAACGCCGCGGCGAACCAGGTGCAGCTCGACGTCTTCGGGCCGATCGTGGAGCTGATCGCGCTGCTGGCCGAGGCGGGTGCCCCACTCTCGCCCGAGCACTGGCGCCTGGCCGAGGCGATGGTCCGCGCGGTCGCGGCGCGCTGGCGCGAGCCGGACCACGGGATCTGGGAGGAGCGCAAGCCCCGCCAGCACCACGTGCACTCGAAGGTCATGTGCTGGCTCACGGTCGACCGGGCCCTGCGCATCGCGGCCCGGCACTGGGGCCGGCAGTTCCCCGAGTGGGAGCGCCTGCGCGACGAGATCGCCGACGACGTCCTCACCCGCGGGTTCAGCCCCGAGCTGGGCGCCTTCAGCGCGACCTATGAGCAGCCCGCCACCGACGCCGCGGCCCTGTGGGTCATCCTCAGCGGGCTGCTGGCGCCAAGCGATCCTCGCGCGGCCGGCACGGTGGCGGCCGTCGAGGCGCAGCTCCGGGTCGGGCCCACCGTCTACCGCTACCTGCACGATGACGGGCTGCCGGGTATGGAGGGGGGCTTCCACATCTGCTTCGGCTGGCTGATCGAGTGCCATCTGGCGATGGGGCGGCGCGACGAGGCGCTGGCGATGTTCCGCGACCTGGTCGGGCTGGTCGGTCCGACGGGGCTGCTCTCGGAGCAGTACGACCCGACGACGCGCGTCGCTCTGGGGAACCATCCCCAGGCCTACTCGCACCTGGCGCTGATCAACGCGGCGATCGCGTTGTCGGCGCCGAGCTGATCTCTTGGCTTGCTGCATTCGGGACAGGGCGAGCCCGCGGGGAGTCCCGAGAGGCTGTACCCGCAGCGGAGGCAGTCGCGGTTCTCGATCCGGGCCCGCGCCGCGCGACCGAGCCCCAGGGGGCCGACGCGCATCCCGGCGCCGTGCAGCACGGCGGAAGCCCGATCCAGCACGAGGCAGATGGGGACGACCACGGACAGCGGCGCCCCGCACATGACCAGGCCCAGGCCCACCGGATGCGCCGCGACCAGCCCGAGCAGGGGCGCGAGAATGAATGCTCCCGCGGCGACCCAGGCAACCGGCCGAAGACCGACGAGCCAGGCCAGTCGCGCCGTCAGGAGCGCGGTCGCAAGGCACGCGGCGACCGAGACGAGCAGAACGAAGGGGCCGGCACGAAGGCGCAACCCTCCGCTCAAGGCCGCCGCGGCCGCGAGACCGAGGAACGTCAGGTAGCCCGCCACGAGCAGCGCGAGGACCCTCTGCGCCCGGGCGATCCTGGCAAGCTCACGGCGCGACCGGGGACGGGGCCGGGCGTCCGCCCGCACCGCGGCGTGCGGCGCGCTCTCGGTCCATTGGATCGTCGGCGCACCGTCAGCGGCATCGGCGTGCGGGCTCGAGCGCGGCCTGCCGCACTCCGGGCACGGCGCATCGGCGGGAATCCCCACGAGGCTGTAGCCGCAGCCAAGGCAGAACGCGTTGCAGTGCGGGCAGATACTGCCGGGCGGAAGATCGGGGCGGTCGCGCCCGCACGTGGGGCAGGGGAACGCTCCCGGCGGCGGGAGCGGGCGCACTCGGAAGCCCAGCCAGCTCGCTTCGAAGCCGGCATGGTGGAGCGCGTGGCGTGCCTGCCGCAGGGCGAGCAGTGCCGGAAGGGCAACGCCGACCGAGAGCGCCGCCACGGAGAGGCCGTCGAACGGGCTCGGCGTGAACAGTCCCAGCGCGGGCACGAGCATGACCGCGCCGCCGAGGAGAAGAACCGCGCGCGGGCGTCCCAGCAGGCTGACCAGGCGGAGCGTGCACCAGGTGATGACCGCGATACCACCCAGAGCGCAGCCCCGGAGCAACTCTGGAGGCACGAACCAGGGCCCCGCGTGGGCCGCCAGCATCACCAGCGCGAGCGGCGCGACGCCGAGCGCGGCGAGATAGAGCTGGCGTAGCGCCGCCGCAAGCCGCGCCACCCAGAGCGGGATGACGGTTCGCTGTGTCGGGGGGCGCTCCGCCATGTTCGGTCGTGACAAGTCGAACCGGGCTCTCCCCGGCTCGGCGTCTGGCGGCCTGTTGGTCCGGGGTGTCATCGCAGCCGATCAAGCCGGGTTCGGTGCACCCCCCCACCTTACCCGTACGCCTGAGGTCGGCCGTCGGCCCGCCAGCAGTCGATGGCCGTCGCGGGGTGCCGTCGCGGGGTGAGGGCAAGCCCGGAGCACGCCGGTCGCCCCCCGGCGCGCCCAAGTTGCCGGCACAGGCACCGCGGTCCGAGGTGAACGGGAAGGGGCGCGGCCTGGCGCCCCGGCTCAATCCGGGCGCCGGCCGCACTCCGGACAGGTGGTGCCCGGGGATAGGCCGTGCATGTCGTAGCCGCAGTTCGGGCACGCTCCCTCTCTGAGGTTATCCATCTCGTGCGCCGGCACGCCCAAGATGCCGACGCGCAGGCCCTCGCGCTTCAACGTGGCCGTGGCCCGGCCGTTGGCGACCAGGAGCAGCACGACGCCAATCAGGGGAAGGATCATGAGCAGGCCACCAATGATCGCGAGCACGACGCTCCGGCCGCTCGCGATGGCCATCAGCACGGTGATGACGATGGCTCCGATCCAGATCGCGAGCACCCCCAGCGAGATCACGGCTCCTAGCAGCAGGCTCCCTCTCGTCAGCGCCCCCTGGTAGAGGATCGCCACGGCCTGAGCGACGATGTAGCTCGCGATGAGCCCGACCAGCGCCCGCTGAAGTTTCGCCAGCCGGATCAGGTCCGGTCGACGCCGGCGGCGCTCGGCGCGACGCGGGAGCGACGGCACGGGTACAGGCACGGCGGCGGCGCGTGACGTATCGCTTCTCCTGGGACGCGGCGCGCCAAGCGTACCACGGCCGTGCCCGCGTGTGGGGCACGCCGTTCACCGCGCGCCGGCGCCGCCGGGCGGTCCCGGCGGGACGGATAAACTCCTCACGATGCCCCAACCTCCCGAGCGCACCAGCGCCAGCGTCCGGTCCGAACGGGCCGTGCTCGCCGCGGTCCGCCTGCCCGACTCGACCTATGACCCGCGCGACCCCTTCGGAGAGCTCTCGGCGCTCGCCGAGCAGGCCGGGGCGGTGGTGGTCGGGCAGCTGGAGCAGCGGATGCAGCGGCCCGTGGCGGGCACGTACATGGGCACGGGCAAGGTCGAGGAGCTGCGCGACCTGGTCGGGGCGCTCGGCGCCGACGTGGTGATCTTCGACCACGATCTCTCCCCGAAGCAGATCGCCAGCATCGAGGAGGTCGTCGGCAAGAAGGTGATCGACCGCTCGGAGCTTATCCTCGATATCTTCGCCGCCCGGGCCACCACGCACGAGGCCAAGCTGCAGGTCGAGCTCGCCCAGCTCGAATACACCTACCCCCGCCTCCGCGCCATGTGGAGCCACCTGGAGCGCATCACCGGGCACGGCGGGGTGGGCGGGATCGGCACGCGCGGCCCGGGGGAACAGCAGCTCGAGATCGACCGGCGACTCGTCCAGAGCCGGCGCCTGGACCTCAAGCGCGAGCTGGACCAGGTGCACGCGCGCAAACGCCGCCTGGTGCGGCAGCGCCGCAAGGATTACTTCACCGTCTGCCTCACGGGGTACACCAACGCGGGCAAGTCCACCCTCTTCAACACGCTCACCGCCGGCGGCGCGTACGCCGACGACCGGCTCTTCGCGACGCTCGTCACCCGCACGCGCGAGTGGGAGCTGGGCGGGCACGCCCAGAGCCCCCCGGGCGCGGACCCCGCGACTGGATCCCCCGAGGACGCGGGGGCCGGCCCCGCAGCCCCCGGGGGCGACGACGGGGGCGCGCTCAAGGTCATGCTCAGCGACACCGTCGGGTTCGTGCGTGATCTCCCCCACCACCTCATCGCCTCCTTCCGGGCCACGCTCGAAGAGGCCACGCATGCCGACCTCCTGCTGGTCGTGCTCGATGTCTCGGACCCCGCGGCGGACCTGCAGTTCGACACGGTGACGCGCACGCTCGACGAGCTGGTGGAGGAGGCGGGCGAGCAGGCCCGCGACGAGGGCGACTCGGAGTGGGAGCCCCCGCGCCGCCTGCTGCTCCTGAACAAGGCCGACGCCCTGGCCGACAACCGGGAGGTGCTGGCGTGGCTGCGCACCGACCCCGAGGCGATCCCCGTCGCCGGGGGCGACCCGGCCCACCCGGGCATCGCCCGGCTCCGCGCCGCGGTCCTCGGGCTGGCGCAGGGGCGGGTGAGCGAGGTGGAGATCGTGGCCCCGATGTCGGCCGGCAGGACGGTGCTGGCGATCGAGCAGCGCGGGCAGGTGCTCGAGCGCGCGTACGAGAACGGGGACGTGCGCTTCCGCGTCCGCATCGGGTCGCGCCAGCTCGACGAGGTGCGCTCCATCGCCGGCGGGGCCATCACGGTGCGGCCCGTGCCGGGCCGGGACTGAGCGGCCGCGGCCGGCTCCCGGGCGAGGCTGTGGAAATCGCTCCTGGGTCGGCGGATACTTGCTGCCCGCCGCCCTCCGGCGCGCGGCGCCACCCTAGCTCAGCTGGCAGAGCGGCGCTTTCGTAAAGCGCAGGTCGCGAGTTCAAATCTCGCGGGTGGCTCTTTTCCCGGTACGTCGCACCGCCCCGTCCGGCCCCGAATCCGCGCCACATCCGGTCGGGCAGCGCCCGAGCCCGACCCCTTGCGGGCTGGACGCCCGAGTCGGCTGGCGTACGCTTAGGCACCTCATTATCGGGTGCCTCAATGTTCCTACTCAGAGACCTCCCCAAGTATGACACCCTCATGTCCTGCTCGGCCCGCTATCCCTCGGTGGAGCCGGCCGCCTGCGAGGCCTACCTGGTCCTGCTCCGCGTCGCGAGCGACGTGCTCGGGGCCGTCGAGGCGTACCTCGCGTCGCACGGGTTGTCGCAGGGCCGCTTCACGGTGATGATGATCCTCAATCGCCACCCGGACCGGGGGACGACCCCATCTGACCTGGCGGCGCGCTGCGGGGTGACACGTGCCACGATGACCGGGCTCCTGGACGGCCTGGAGCGCGAGGGCCTGGTGACGCGCTCCCAGCATCATGAGGACCGGCGCATGGTGACCGTGCGGCTCACCGAGGCGGGAACACGACGACCAACGGCCGTACGAACAACAAGGTCTTCGCGCTCAACGGCTCGACCGGCGCCCTGCTGTGGACGTTCTTTCCGGCCGGTGAGGCGAGCCCGATCGCGATGGACGGGGCCTTCGTCCAGCCCTGGATGGACTACTCGCGCAACTACCTGTATGTCTCCACGCGCGCCGGCAGCGCGGGCACCGCGACGGGCCTGTGGGTGATCCGGACCGTCACCCAGGGCGGCAATGCGCCGGGCACCCGCGTCGCGTCGTTCACGAGCGTCGGTCATGGCTCGACCGTGCCGCCGAGCACCTCCTTCGGTACGGACACCCCACCGGTGGAGGCGGACACCTTGTACCTCGGACAGGCCGACCTGTCGGGGAACCATCAGGGCAAGATCCACGCGATCAATCCGGACAATCTCACCCAGTTGAAATGGGCGGGCGGCATGTCGTTGCAGTCGACGATCGCGGGCACGCCCAAGGGGGCGATCTGGGAAGGCTGGAGCGGCGCCGTGACGCCGACCGTCGGATTCCGGCGCCTCTACGTCGTGACCGATGACGGGACGGTGGATTCGTTCCGGGCGTTCGAAGACACCGCGACGAGCGGCGTCGAGGT
>DASPKO010000268.1:0-3368 GCA_035628055.1 Phycisphaerales bacterium | reverse complement strand
TGTGGGACATGCGGCAGGCGGAGGGCGCGCGCGGCCTCGGGGACAAGGCGGGGGGCGAGGGCGACGGCGACGTGCCCGCATGCAATCGTCCGGCGCTCCGGCCCGGGCCGGCGCCGAGCGTGACGGGACCGGGTGTGCCGGAGAGCGTGGGGACGGGGCTGCGCCGGATCGGGGCGGCGGTGTCGGCGGCGGCGGGCGCGGCATCGGAGGCGGAGCAAGTCGGTCGCGCGGTCGTTACGCTCGCGGCCGGGCTCTGCCCGTCGCTGCCTCTTGTGTTCGCGCGCGAGCTGGCCCGGACGGCGCTGTTTGCCGAGGTGGTCCGGGCCATGGCGGCCGACCCGGCGCGGTGCGCGCGCTCCTACAACGCCGCGGTCCGGGAGGCCGGCGCGACGGCCCGGCTCGGCGCCCTCGATGAGTCGGACCGGGGCGGGCGCGGCGTGGAGCTCCCGCTCTGGCGGTTGCCGCGGCGGGCGGGCGCCCCGCGCGAGCGTGTCCGCGCTGCGATGGCCGGCGCTGGCTTGGGCGATGCGGGCGAACTGGCCCCGCGCGCCCTGCTGATGACGGGCCTGCTGCGGGCGGCCGGGTGCGACCTCTTCATTCATGGCACGGGCGGCGGTGGCGAGGAGGGGTATGACCGGGTGACGGAGCGCTGGCTCGCGGAGTGGCTGGGATGGGAGCTGTGCCCCGCCGCCGTGGTGTCGGCGACGCTGCGGCTGCGGCTTGCGGGCACGGCGGGAGACGCCTCGGAGCTCGCCGGGGCAGCGGGCACCGCGGCGTGGCGCGCCCACCGCGCCCGGCATGATCCGGACCTGCTCGGAGATTCCGAAGCGGCGGCGCGCCAACGGGAGCTCGTCGCGGCCATCGCGAGGGCGGAGGGGCGGGAGCGCGCGCCACTGTTCGCGGAGCTGCACGCTCTGCTGGACCGGGTCCGTGCCCGGCACGCGGAGGAACTCGCGACGCTCGACGCGGCGGCCCGGCGGGCGCGGGGCGCCGCCCGCGGAGCGGCGGTCCTGCTGGACCGCACCTGGGCGTTTCCGCTGCACGGGGCGGAACGGCTGGAAGGGCTCGCGGCCGCGGTGCGGGCGGGGGTTGGCCAGTGAGCGGCGAGCGCGCGGCTGCGTCCTGGCGTGACCGGCGGGGGGGCGGGTCAGGTCGGGCGCTGATCTGCGTGCTCGCGCTCGCCGTGATGGCAGGCGTGCTGGCCGCGTGTCGCGAGTCGGCGGCGCCTGCCGCCCGGGCGACGACCGCGGTGGGTGCCCCCCGCGTGGTGGTGCTCTCGCCGGCGCTTGCCGACACGATGCGCGACCTGGGGATGGGGGACGTGATCGTGGGGCGGCATGGCTTCGATGCCTGGACCAACCCGGCGGTGCCGGTGTGCGGAGACCAGGCGGGCATCGATTACGAGGCGCTGCTGCGGGCCGGGCCGACTCACGTCCTGCTGCAGACGGCGGGCGTGCCCCCCCGCCTGATGGACCTGGCGCGGGAGCGCGGCTGGCGCGTGGAGAACCTGGAAGTGCTCTCGCTGGAGCAGGTGCGCTCGGCGGCACGGTGGCTGGCGGAGAACGTGCCGGCGGACGCGGGCGCCCGGGCCCGGGCGCTGGCGTCGCCCGCCCTGGTCGCGATGGACGAGGCCGGGGGAGGCGGATGGGGGCGACGCCCGGGAATCGACCCGGAGCGCATCGGGCGCGTGCTGCTGATGATCCCGGGGAGGCGTGCGGGCGGCCTGGGGCCGGGCTCGTTCCATCACCAGGTGCTCGAGTCGCTCGGGGGACGCCCGGCACTGGAGACCGGGGCGCCCTACATCGAGCTCGACGCCGAGGCCGTCGAGCGGCTCAGCCCCGGGGCGATCATCCTGCTGGCGCCGCGTCGGCCCGGAACGGCGTCGCGCGCGGGGCTGCTGGACGCGGCGGCCCTGGAAGAGCTGCTGGGCCCGAGCGCTCGGCTGCGAGTTCCCGCCATGACGCGCGGGCGCGTGCTCCTGATCGATGATCCGAAGTGCCTGCTCCCGAGCACGGCGCTGCTGGGCGTGGCGCAGGAGATGGCGCGAGCTCTCGAGCGCTGGAGCGCGGAGGGTCCCGGCTAGCCTTCTCCATGCCCGCGGCTGCCAATCCCGAGCAGAGCCCGCCGGGGCGCGGGCTCATTCTGGGCATCGAGGCGAGTAACCCGACGACCGGGAGCGGCCCTGGGCCCGGCGATGGCGCCGGCTCGGCCGGGGTCGCGCTTGCGCGGCGCGAGGGGCGCGGGTTGGTGATCCTGGGCACCGAGCCGATCGGCGCGGGCCGCGAGGGGGACGACGTGGTCTGGGCGACGGACCGGCTGTGTGCGCGGCTCGGCGTCGTGCCCGTGGAGCTGGGTCGTATCGCCGTGTCGATCGGACCGGGCGGGTACACCGCGGTGCGCATGGCGGTGGCCGCGGCGAAGATGATCGCGCTGGGGGCGGGCGCCGAGTGCGTGGGCGTGCCCACGGCCATGGTGGTGGCGCTCGCGGCCCGCGAGCGCGCGGGGGGCGCGGCCTTCGAGGTGGCCCTGGCGGGGAAGGGAGACTCGGGGTGGCTCACGCGATTCGCTCCGGGGTGGACAGGAGTGGGCGATGGCGTGCCCGAGGGCCGACTCGTGAGCGCCGCGGAGGCGGCCGGGCCGGGATTCTGGGACGGGGTGGGGCTGCTGGTGGGCGATGCCCACGTGCCCGCGGGTCTGCGAGAGGGCGCCGAGGCCGGGGGGGTGCGGGTTGTGGACCCGGTGCTCGACGCGGCGTGGTGCGCGCGGGCGGGCGCGGAGCTCGTGGCGAGCGATCCGGCCCGGGTCAATCCGCTCTACCCGCGCGAGCCGGACGCGGTGAGGCTGTGGCGGGAGCGGAAGGGCACGTGATGGCGCTGCCGGTGCGAGCGGCGCGGCAGTGTCCGCGCGCGCACCGGGGCGAGGGAAAAAGAGAACCCCCGGCACGGTGCCGGGGGTTCAGAGGATCTAGGGCTCAGGTAGACGCGGGAGAGCCCGCGCGGGGCTTACCGAGGCTCGCCGGCGGGCGCGGGCTCGGGGGTCGGCTCGGTGGCCGGACGGTCCGGGGTAGCGGGACGGTCGGGGTCGGTCCGCGGGCGCGGATTGGCCGTGTCGCGCGGACGGTCGCCGCGGGGCGCGCCGCCCTGCTCCGAGGGGAGCGACTGGGGCTCGAAGACGCGGGTGGACTCGTTCTCCTCCACCGGGCGGTCGAGCTGGTCGGCGATCATGCGGACATGGAAGCGGTGGTCGCCGGGGCGAGTGCCGCGGGTGCGGATCGTCCAGGTGACCTTCTGGCCCGGGGCCAGCCGATCGACGGGGGCGAAGCGGACGACGCCGGCCGCGGGCGCCTGCCCGTCGCGCGGCGCGTTGGC
>DASPKO010000267.1:0-5934 GCA_035628055.1 Phycisphaerales bacterium | reverse complement strand
CGGCAACGGCCTCAACAACGCCTCCTTCCGGCAGGTCTCCATCCCCACCGTGGTGGCCACTCCCACCTTCGTCGGACCGGTCGAGGTGCAGCGGTCGGCCCTCGAGGCCTGGAAGGACCACGACCCGGGGGTCACGCTCGTCAACGTCGACTTCGTCGAGCATCACGACGTGCCCACCCCCAGCGACGTGGTCGCGCGCTTCATCGTCGCCGCCAGGGCCACCCCAAACGCCAACGGGACCTGGGCCTACGAGTACGCGGTCTCGAACGTCAACTCTCACCGGTCGGCGTCGGCCCTGGCGGTGAGCGTGCCGTGCGGCCTGCCCGTGAGCGCGCCCGGTTTCCACGACGTCGCCTATCACTCGGGCGACGGGCACCCCCTGGGGAGCACTCCCCAGGACTTCGACGGGACCGACTGGACCCCGGGGCGCGTCCCCGGCGGGGCGCTGCGCTGGGCCGCGGTGCCTGCCGCCCAGCCCGAGAACACCAACGCCCTCCGCTGGGGAACGCTCTACAACGTGCGCTTCGTGGCCCCGACCCCCCCCACCGACGGCACGCTCGAGATCACGCTCTTCCGGCCCGGGGCCCCCGGGGAGCCCGCCTCCGTGCTCGCGACCGGGCTGCCCGTTCCCTCGGCGCGCGCCTGCACCCCGGACTTTGACGGGTCCGGATCGGTGGCGACATCGGACGTGAGCGCGTTCCTTTCCGCGTGGTTCGCCGACCTGGCGCAGGGGACGAACCTCGCCGGCGACTTCAACTGCGATGGCGTGGTCGCCTCGACGGACCTGTCCGCCTTCCTGTCGGCCTGGTTCGCCGCGCTCGACGGCTGCTGAGGCCGGCGGGATTCTGGCCGCCCGCGTTGCCCGGGCCCGGCCGGGGCGGCACAATTGCCCCGTGGCGGACCTGTACGAGCTGGCCCCGGTCCCCGTGGCGCCGAACCTCCCCGGCACGGTGGTGCTGCGCGACTCTCCGGACACCGTGGTCGACGCCATCGCGGCGGACCTGGTCGTCCAGGCGCAGGCCTGTGTGCGCGCGTTCGGGGACTTCCACCTGGCGCTCTCGGGGGGATCGACCCCCGTGCCCCTCTACATGCGGCTCATGTACGACCCGGCATACCGGGGACTGCCCTGGGCGCGGACGCACCTGTGGCTGGTGGACGAACGCCGCGTGGGATTCGACGACGAGCGCTCAAACTTCAAGATGATCAACGAGATCATCGGGACGCACTCGGGCATCCCGGAGGACCAGGTCCATCCCATCTTCGCGCTCTCGGACGACGCGGACACCGAGTACCAGGCCCGGCTGCAGGAGGTGCTCGGCTGGCGCGAGAAGGGGCAGGACCGGCTGGACTTCGTGATCCTGGGCATGGGCGGCGACGGGCACACCGCCTCGCTCTTTCCCGGCTCGCCCGCGCTCGACGAGGACCCGGAGCGGCCCCGGCTGGTGACGATCAACTCCGGGCCCGGCGTCGTGCCCCCGGACCGGGTGACGATGACGTTCCGGATGATCAACGCCTCGCGGTTCGTGGGGATCATCGTGACCGGCCCCTCGAAGCGCCAGGCCGTGGCGCGCGTCGAGGCGCGCGCGGGCACGGTGCGCGAGCTCCCGGTGCTGGGCGTGCGTCCCCCGCCCCCCCCCGCCGGCGAGCTGCGCTGGTATCTCGACCACGCGGCCTGCCCGCAGCAGCCGCCCCCCCTGGCCGATGGGAACGGCGCCCGCTAGGGCGCCGCGCGCATGGGCCTGCTCTCCGTCACGCCCAGCGAGCACGTGACCTTCCGCGTCGCCTACGCGGACGATCATCTGCTGGTGATCGACAAGCGCTCCGGGCTGGCGACCCAGCCCGGCAAGGGGCACCAGGACGACACGCTGCTCAACGGCCTGTTCGCCGCCCATGGCCCGAGGCTGCAGAACCTCGGGGCCGCCCGCGACTTCGGGCTCCTGCACCGCCTGGACCGGGACACCTCGGGCCTGCTGGTCGTGGGGCTCTCCGTGCGGGCGTACGACGCGCTCCGCGAGGCCTTCGCCGGGCGGAGCGTGCGGAAGTTCTACTGGGCGGTGTGCGCGCGGGCGCCCAAGCAGCCGCGCGGCGTGCTCAGCCTGCCCATCGCCGAGACCCTCCCGGCCCGAGACCGGCCGAAGCTGGCCCGGGTCATCCATGGCGGCGCCGGCCGCACCCGCGTGCCCGGCGCCAAGCCCGCGCTGACCGCCTACCGCGTGCTGCAGACGGCCGCGGGCGGCGCGGCGCTGCTCGAGGCCCGCCCGCTCACGGGCCGCCTGCACCAGGTGCGCGTTCACCTGGAGGCGATCGGCTGTCCGATCCTCGGGGACCGGTTCTACGCGCCGCACGGCCCGCGCGACGCGGCCCCCCGGCTGGCCCTGCACTCCCACCGGCTCGCCTTTACCCACCCCGTGACCGGAGCCCCGATCGACGTGCGCGCGCCCTGGCCGAAGGACCTGCGGGCGCTGCTGCGCCGGCTCGGCCTGGAGCGCCCCGACCTCGCCAGGGCGGGCGCCCCCGGCGCGCCGGAGGACGAGCCCGACTGATTCAGGGCCACCAAACCCGGCCCCAGAGCGCCAGGTTGATCATCGGCCAGGCGAGGCGCCAGTGCCGCGCGGGGTCGCGCTCGACCATCTCGAGCGCCGAGGGCGCGAAGACCTCCCCGCACAGGCGCGAGGCTCCCAGCACCGGCGCCGCGGGCGCGAGCCAGCCCTGGAACGGGAGGGGAAAGCTCGCCTTGGGCCGGGTGAGCGCCAGGTCCGGCACGCGGCCCGTGAAGGCGTCGCGCAGCACGACCTTGCCCGCCGGCACCCGCGCGGGGTCGAACTTCAGGGTCATGGGCCAGGGCTCCACGAGCTCGGCCATGACGCGGTCGGCGAACGGCGTCCGGCTCTCCACGGAGGCGAGCATCGTGGCGGAGTCCAGGCGCTGGAGGAGCCCGGGCAGGTTCACACGCCGCTGAAACCGCAGGTGGGCCGCCAGGCCCGGCCCGGCCTCCGCCACGCAGGCCGCGAACTCGCCCCGGTAGAACGAGGTCAGCGCGGCGTCGGACTCGAGCGCCTTCCACACGTGCGGGTTGAGAAATGCGGCTTTGAGTTCCAGCGGCATCCAGGCGCCGGCGTGGAGCTGGTGGCGCCATCCGTCGCCCCGCCCGGCTCCTGACCCCGCGCCGGCGCGCGCTTCCCAGTCCAGGGCCGCGCTCATGGGGCTCTCGTAGCCCGCGAGGAGCTCATCGGCCCCCTCGCCGCTGAGCGCCACGACCTGCCCGTCGGCGCGGAGCCGCCGCGCGAGGTGATTGATCGCGACCTCGTTGGGGGTGCTGAGCGGGAGGCCCATCGACCCCGTGAGCTCCGGCCACCGGTCCGCGAAGAGCCGGGCCGACACCGGGGCCGCCGCGTGCCGGGCGCCCAGGGCGGCGGCGACCACGGACGCGGATTCGAGGTCGCCACCGGGATCGTCCTCGGCGCCGGAGGCGTAGGTTCGCACGGTGCCGGCCTGGGCGCTGGCCAGCGTGGTGATGACGGCGCTGTCCAGCCCGCCCGAGAGGAGCGTGCAGGCGGGGACGTCGGAGCGCCGGTGTGCCCGCACCGAATCGGTCAGCGCGCGGCGCAGGCGCTCCGGAGCGTCGGGCGGCGCGGCCCCGGGACGCGGCCCGGTCCAGTGCGAGGAAAGCTCCAGGCGGATCGCGCCGTCGGGCGATCCCAGGTCGATCCGCAGCAGCTCGCCCGGGCGCAGGGTGCGCACGCCCTCGAAGAGAGTCCGCTCCCCGAGCGTGGTGCGGATCGTGGTGAGGTACGCGCTGGCGACGGCGAGGTCGGGACGGCAGGGGACGCGCGGGTGCTCGAGGATCGGGCGCGGCTCGCTGGCGAAAATGACCAGGGGCGGGCGGTCCCCCTCGCGGGGGGCCACGAAATAGAACATCGGCTTCACGCCCAGGGGATCGCGGGCCAGGAGCAGGATGCGCTCCCGCGTGTCATAGAAGGCGAGGGCGAACATGCCGCGGAAGCGCGGGAGCGCCGCCACGCCCCACCGGGCCAGGGCCAGCAGGACGGTCTGCGTGTCGCACGTGGTGGTGAAACGCTCGCCGAGCGCCGTGAGCTCGCCGCGGACCTCGGCGTCGTTGTAGAGCTCCCCGTTGTAGACCAGGGCAAACCGCCTATCGGCGGTCGTCATGGGCTGCGCCCCGGCGGCGGAGGTGTCGATCACCGCGAGACGGCGATGGGCCAGCACGACGTTGCTGGCGCCGTTCGGCGCGGGCGGGGCGCGCCACAGGCCCGCGCCGTCGGGGCCGCGATGGGTCATCAGGTCGCGCAGGCGCCCGGCGAGCGTGTCGGAGACGCCGGTGTCCAGGCCTCCGACCGTCGCAAATCCCAGCACGCCACACATCCGGCTGATCTATCGGTTCGGGACCCCCATTGCTTATAGTGGGCCGCCACGTCCGTGGGAGGTGCCGATGCCCGCCGTCCACCCGTTCCGTGCCGTGCAGTACGCCGAAGCCCTCGCCGGCAGGGCGGAGCGCCCGGCCGACCTGAGCCGCCTGGTGGCGCCGCCGTACGACGTGCTCGATGCCGATTCCAAGGCCGCGCTGCTCAAGCAGGACCAGCGGAACATCGTGCGCATCGACCTTCCGCACCTGCCGGCCAAGGAGCTGGGGCCGACCGAGGCCTACGAGCAAGCCGCGCGGACCTTCCGGCAGTGGCTCGATGAGGGGGTGCTCGCGCGGCGCGGCCAGCCCGTTCTGCTGGCCTACCGCCAGCGTTTCGAGTTCGGCGGCGCCAGGCACCTCCGCACGGGCATGGCGTGCACGCTCGAGACCCACCCCTTCGGACCGCGTGCCGGCGGCGGGGTGCTCCCCCACGAGGAGACCTTCTCGGGTCCCAAGGAGGACCGGCTGGCCCTGATGACGGCGACCGGGGCGCAGTTCTCGCCGATCTTCGGGCTGCACCCGGACGAGGACGGGCGGGCAACCGCCCTGATCGGCTCCATCATGTCGCGGCGGGGCCCGGACGTCGTGGCCCGGACGGAGGCGGGGTTCGGGGGGCCCGTGGACCACGAGGTCTGGACCCTTAGCGACTCCCCGACGATCCGGGAGTACGCCCAAGCGCTCCAGGGGCAGGACGTCTTCATCGCCGATGGGCACCACCGGTACACCACGGCGCTGAACTATCTCAGGAGCCTCGAGTCGCGGGAGCCGGTGGGTCCGGACCATCCGGCGCGCCGGTGCCTGTTCGTGCTGGTGAGCATGTCCGACCCTGGGATGGTCATCGGGCCCACGCACCGCGTGCTGGGCGGGATGAGCCAGTACAGCCTTGACGCCTTCGAGAGGGCGGCCGCCGGCAAGCTGGTGCTCCGCGAGACGCGGAGCGGGCTGGCGGGGCTCGAGCGCGAGATGGCCGCCGCGGGCGGCCCGGCCAAGCAGGGCGTGCTGGGCCTGTACGACTTCGCCACCGGGCGCTGCCTGACGGCGACGCCGGCCAACCCGGACCCGCTCGAGCGCCGCTTTCCCGAACGCGTGCGCGCGTGGCGGACGCTCGACGTGGCCCTGGTGCAGCACCTGGTCGTCGAGGAGATCTGCCAGCCCGCTCTGAACGGCGGACGGCCCGTGGCGTGGGCCTTCCCGCACTCCCTCGAGGAGGTCGCGGCCATCGGGGCGGGGCAGGAGAAGGGTTCTGGCGGGGGGAAGGCGTTCACTCCGCAGCTCGCGGTGATCGTCCGCCCGACGCCGCTCGAGGCGGTCCGCGAGGTGAGCCGCGCCGGCGAGCTGATGCCGCAGAAGAGCACGTTCTTCTATCCCAAGCTCGCCACCGGCCTGTTCATGAACTCGCTCTCGTGACCAAGCAGAACCTCGAGCTCAAGGCCGAGCTGCGCGACCCGGCCCTCGCGCGCGACATCGTGAGGTCGATCGGGGGGCGCTTCGCCGAGCTGGTCCGGCAGGTC
>DASPKO010000266.1:0-7287 GCA_035628055.1 Phycisphaerales bacterium | reverse complement strand
TGCGCGGGGTCAAGTGGCGCGGCGAGGTCTACGAGGGCGAGACTCTCGACCTGTCCAATCCGCTTCTCCCGGTGCAGGGGCGTCTGCTGCGGGAACTAAACGCCGATCCCCGCGGCCTCATTGGCCTGTGCGCGCGCGCGGGCGGCACCGCGGCGCGTCCGGTGGCCGTCGGGATGGACCCCGACGGGCTCGACATCCGGGCCGAGGTGGTCGGGGTGGTGCGCGTGGAGTTCCCCGAGCCGGCGCCGAACGAGGCGGAGGCCGAGGCGCGCGTGCGGGCGCTGCGCACCGGGGCTGGCGGGAGCGCCGCGTGAGGGAGGCGCACGCCCACCTGATCGCGCTCGGCGAGGCCCTGGCCATTCCCGACCTGGCCGACTGCGCGGGCCTGGACGACTGCCTGGCCCGTGTGGGCTGGGCGGCCGCGGGAGCCCGCGCCGGGCCCCAACCGGCCGGGCGCGCTCCCTTCGTTCGCCTGTCCGGGGCCCGTGTCGAGGCGTGGCCGGAGCGGCGCTGGCCGACGATGGAGGAGCTCGACCGGTCGGGCGGGGGGGTCCCGACCGTGGTGCTCTCATTCGATCATCACGCGGCGTGCGCCAACTCGGCGGCCCTGCGGGCCGCGGGCCTGGAACCCGGCGCCCCCGTCGGCGCGGCGGGGATCGTCGCAACCGATGAGGCCGGGCTCCCCACCGGCCTTCTCCTGGAGGACGCGGCGTTCCGCGCCTGGCAGGCGGCCGATCCGGCCGAGGGGGAGGCGGCCCTGGAGCAGCTCGCGGCGGCAGTGGAACTCCTGCGCGACCTGGGCTTCGACGAGGCCCACGACCTGAACTCCCAGCCGGAGCTGGGACCCCGCCTGGCGGAGCTCGAGCGGCGCGGCCGGCTCGGAATGCGCATCCGGCTCTACCCGCCCGCGGCGCGCGTCCGGGAGGCCAGCGAGGAGGCCCGGGGCTGGGCCTCGGACCGGGTCGAGCTGGCCGGGGCGAAGGTCTTCGCCGACGGCACACTGAACAGCCGCACGGCCTTCATGCTCGAGGAGTACCGTGAGCCGCTCGCGGAGTTCCCGCGCGGGCGGGCCCTGCTGGCCCCCGACGACCTGGACGACGCGGCCGCTCGCGCGGCGTCGGTGGGCCTCCCGCTGGCGGTGCACGCGATCGGCGACGGCGCCGTCCGCCTGGCGCTGGATGCGATCGAGCGTGCCCAGCGCGGGGGCGTCGCGCGGGCGGTGTGCCGGGGGCTGCGCTACCGCGTCGAGCACTGCGAGCTGATCGACCCGGGCGACGTGCCGCGGTTCGCCGCCCTGGGGGTGGTCTGCAGCGTGCAGCCCTGCCACCTGCTCGCGGATGTCGAGGCGCTGACCCGCTATCTCCCGCACCGCCTGGAGCGCGTGCTTCCCCTGCGGGATCTGGTGGCGGCCGGGTGCGCGCCGGGCGAGCTCCTGTGGTTCGGCTCGGACGTGCCGATCGTGCGCGCGGACCCGCGCGACAGCATCGTTGCGGCCACGCTGCGGCGCCGACCGGACATGCCGGCGGAACGGGCGATCGGCCCCCGGCAAGCGCTCAGCGCGACGGAGGCCTGGGCGTGCTTCGCGGGCGCTCCAGCCGGGCCATCTCCGGGAGCTTGCCCACCAGCGGGCGGCAGTACCTGATAAACGCCGGGGTCACGTCGTTGTGCCCGGCGATGAACTCCGCGGGCATGTGCCGGGTCTTGGCGGCGACCTCGGCCAGCTCGAGGCGAGCGAAGGCCACTTTGTAGGGGCGGTCGCTCACGCGGCGGATCGCGACCGAGCCCGAGCGCTTTCCGGAGCGGGCCAGGCGGGCCGCGAAGGCGCCCACACCGCGGGCCTCGCGGGCGTCGACGGGGGAAGGGTCGGGCCAGCAGCGCTGCAGATAGCCGAAGGTGTCGGCGCGCACCCGGGGGGCCTTGCCGCCCGGGCGCACCTTGCCCTTGACGAGCTGGGCGAGCGCGTCGCCCAGGGCGCCCGTGCCCGAGAGCTGCACGTTGCCGTGCGGATCGACCTCGCCGCTGGGAAGAAGCGTGGTCGTGATGGCCCGGCCATCGGCGCCGACGATGCCCTCAGAGACCGCGATCTGGCACCGCCCCAGCCGCGCATGGACCGAGGCGACGTCCGCGATGAACCGGTCCGTATCAAAGGGGACCTCGGGGAGGTAGATCAGGTGTGGGCCGTCATCGTCGTGCCGGCGTGCCAGAGCGCTGGCCGCGGTCAGGAATCCCGCGTGCCGGCCCATGACGACGTTGATCTTGATACCGGGGAGGCTGGCGTTGTCGAGGTTGTCGCCCATGAACGCGGTGGCGACGAAGCGGGCCGCGGAGGGGAACCCGGGCGTGTGGTCGCTGCCCATGAGGTCGTTGTCGACGGTCTTGGGGACGTGGAAGCAGCGCAGCTCGCGACCGGAGCTCTCGGCGAGCTCGGCCACGATGCGGCACGTGTCCGAGGAGTCGTTGCCGCCGATGTAGAAGAAGTAGCTGGCGCCCAGCTCGCGGCACCGCTCCAGGACGCGCGCGCACGACTCCCGGTCCGGTTTCTCGCGGCTGGAGCCCAGGGCCGCCGAGGGCGTCGCGGCGACGGCCCGGAGGAGCGGCGCGCGGACGCGGCCCAGGTCGACGACCTCGCCGCGGCCCAGACCCGTCACGCCGTGGCGCATCCCGTAGATCTTCCCGATGCCCCTGACGTCCTTGAGGGCGCTCACGAGGCCGGCGAGTGACTGGTTGATCACGGCGGTCGGGCCCCCGGATTGCCCGATGACCACGTTTCCCTTCAGAACGTCCGCCATCGCCGTGTGCTCCGAGTGAGGGGTGGGGCGGATGGTAGCGTGCGCGGGTGCGCGGTCCCGCAAAGAGAAAGCCCGCCGGGCGGGCCCGGCGGGCTCTGATTTCGAGATTGTCTCCCGGCTCTCTCCCAGCGGGGCGCTCAGTCGTTGTCGGTGGGAACGCTCGTGACGGTGGAGGGGCCGGCCGACCCGGGGGTGCCGGTGCGGGAAGCCGTGCCGGGACGTCCCGAGCCGGTCGCCGGCGTGCCGGAGACGAACCGGGCCGAGGGGGCCCCTTCGAGTGCGCCCGGGGTGCCGGCGAACTCGGCCCAGCGGCGCTCCATGGAGGCCAGGGCGCTGTCGCTCAGGCGGTGATGCGCGTCGGCGGCGGCGTGGAACTGCTGGGCCCGGGCGAACATCTGGTCGGGGCTGATGTACCCGCGGGCCATGGCCCAGCCGGGGTCGGCGGAGAACGAGGTGTCGAGGCCGGTCGAGGCCCGGTCGATCCGGGCGGTGGCGACGGCCTGCGCCTGCTGCACGGTCCCGGCCAGCTCCCAGTCGCTCCGCTGGCTGCGCCCGGTGGCGACGAGGCGCTCGAAGGCCGCGTCGCCCGCCAGGCGGGTGGTGCTGCTGAGGGTGCGGAGGTGGCCGGCCTGGGCGGCGGCGATCTTGCGGCTGGACTCGGCGCTGGCGGCCATCTCGGCCACGTCGGCGGCGGCGACGCCCGCGAAGGCCTCGCAGGCCCCCTTGGCCTCGTCGAAGTTCGCCTGGGCGGTGGCGAGGAAGCTGGCCGCGGACTGGTCGAGCCGGCGGAGCTCGCTCTCGAGCACCGCGCGGGTCGTGGCGATTTCCTGGCGCATCTGGGCGGCCACCGCGGCGTGGGCCGCCGCCGTGGCGGTCGCTTCGGCCTCGAGGCGCTGCACGGTCGCCGCGCCGCGCCGGCACAGCGCATCCCGCATGGCCTCCAGGCGGAGCGCGTCGGCGGCGCCGAAGGCCTCGGCGGCGTCGGCCTGGGCGCGGAGCTGCGCGAAGGTGGCGCCCGAGCGCGTCGCCGTCAGGGTCGCCTGCGACTCGATCCCCCCCAGGGCCGCGACGGCCTCCTTGCGGGCGGTGTCGGCCTCGGCCAGGGCCGCGCTGTAGCGCGCCTCGGCGGCCAGGACGAGCGCGTCGGCGCGCGCGTTCTCGGCGGCCGCGCGGTCGCGGGCCGCGATCTCCTCGCCCTCGGCCCGCTCCATCTCGGCGAGCAGGCTGAAGAGGCGGTTGGCGTAGGTGTCGTCGAGCGCGGCCTGGCCGGCCCCGGTGGAGCTGGTGCTGGCCCGGTCGAACTCGGCGCCGGCGACGTTCATCTCCGCGATGGCGCGGGCGAACCGCGTCATGGCCGCGGCGTGGGCCTGGTCGACCTGGGCGCGTGCGGCGCCGCGGATCTCCTGGGCCTCGAGCAGCGCCTCCTCGCGAGCGAACGTCGCGTCCCGCACCAGGGTCTCGGCGCGGCTGGAGCCGAAGCCCGCGACCGCCTCGGCCCGGGCGCACAGCTCGGCCGTCCCGGCGTTCCCCTCGTCCATGATCGCCTGGGCCCGCTGGCGAAGACCCGCGACCAGGGCGCTGGTCTCGCGGGCGACATTCACCAGGCGGGCGTTGATTTCCTCGGCACGCGTGCCGGTCTGTTCGCTCGTGGCGGCCGCCTCGGCGCGGAGCTGGGCCACGCGGGCCGCCGCGCGGGCGTTCGCGGCCGCGGCGGCGGTCTGCATTGCCGAGAGCTGTGCGGTCCCGCGCTCGGCCAGGGCGGTGCGCTCGGCCCCCATCCGCTCGTGCTCGGCCCGGGCGGCCTCGAACTCGCTGCGGGCCTGCGAGAGCATCTCCTGGAAGGCGCTCGCCCGCTCCATCGCCGAGGAGACCAGCAGCATCTGGTGGTTCGCGTTCTGCTCCGCGGCCTCGCGCTGCACCGCGTCGGCCTCGGCCTGGAACTGCTCGGCACGCGCCACGAAGACCTCCTGCGTGCGGGCCGCCTCGTCGCGTGCCTGGAACTCGGCGTCGGCGCCGAACGTGGCGCACGGCGTCGGGACCGAGGCGAACGAGGGGTTCGGCCCCGTCACCCGACCGGTCGCCTGGCGCGGGGCCGACGGCCCGCCGGCGCAGCCGGGGAGCAGGGCCGCGGCGAGCGCGGCCACGAGCGGGGAGATCCGGACCCGCGGCCGGGGGTTGTGCGAGAGACGGTGCGCCTGCGTGCCTGCTGCCATGTGAGCCGCTCCTGGAGGTCTTGGGTGTGTTCCGGGCCCGTACGAGAGGATGTCCGCCGGCGCCGGGACCCCGGCGCGGGCGCGTACAGTGCGTGCCGCGAGAGCTATCGGCCGTCGCGTGGACCGGCTCAAGGCTCGGGTCCGGAAAAAAAGACCGTTCCTCGCGCCGGGCGTCCACGCCCCGCGCCTTCTCATCGCATGACCAGCCTCCCGGAGCAGTCCGACGCCCCCGACGCCGTGCTGGGACTGACGGCCGCGGAATACGCCAAGCGGTGCGAGTCGGCGCGTGTGCCCGGTGGGGTCGCCGGGGCGCTGCACCGGTACGGCCGCCTTTTTCGCGATGGCGCCACGTCCCAGCCGAGCCTGGTGCTCAGCCGGCCTCCGGTCGTGCATCGCACCCAGGCCTCGCCGGGGCCGGAGGGGGTGACGCTGAAGTTCACCCAGGTCGTCGAGGGGGCCGCCCGGGGGGGAACCCCGCTCGAGACCGAGAGCGTGCTGATCCCGATGATCGGGCGCCAGGGCGAGCGCACCTTCACGCTGTGCGTGTCGAGCCAGGTCGGGTGCGCCATGGGCTGCGGGTTCTGCCAGACGGCGCAGATGGGGCTGATCCGCTCCCTCGCCCCGGCGGAGATCGTCGCCCAGTGGTTCGCGGCCCGGCACCGGCTGGGGCACGGCGTGAGCAACATCGTCTTCATGGGCATGGGCGAGCCGCTGGACAACTACGACAGCGTGATCCGGGCGATCGGCGTGCTCACGGATCATCGCGGCCCGGCGATACCGATGAGCAAGATCACGGTCTCGACGGTGGGGCGGCTGGACGGGCTGCGCCGCCTCAAGGAGCAGGTCCGCCGCCCGGGGTGGCACCGCCTGGGCGTCGCGGTCTCGCTCAACGCGCCCAACGACCGCGTGCGCTCGGCGATCATGCCCATCAACCGGGCGATGCCCATGGGCGAGCTCCGCGAGGTGCTGCTGGACTGGCCGATGCACGGGGGATTCAAGTTCTGCCTGGAGTATGTGCTGATCCCCGGTGTCAACGACCGGCCCGAGCACGCGCGCGAGCTGGCCGAGTACGTGCGCCCCTTGCCCGCGGTGGTAAACCTCATCCCGTACAACCCCCGGCAGGACTCCCCCTGGCCCGCGCCCGGGGAGGAAGCGGTCGAAGCCTTCCTGGGCTGGCTGACCGCCGCCGGCGCCTACGCCAAGCGGCGGCGGACCAAGGGTCGCGACACGATGGCGGCCTGCGGGCAGCTCGGCAATCCGGCCCTGCGGCGCCGCCCGCAGACGCCGCGCGTGCTGGCGGGCATGGCGCCGCCCACCGGCTAGATGGCGCCCGCGGGCGAGGGGCCGGCGTGAGTTAGCGATGGCACCGGGACGCCCGCGCGGAACTCGACCCCGAAGACCTGGGCCAGGACGCCGTCGGCGAGGGCCGAGCCGACCGGCCCGTGGGCCACGACCCGCCCATCCTCTCCGAGCACCAGGGCCCGGTCGGCGAGCGCGGCCGCGAGGGGTAGATCGTGAAGCGCCACGACGATCGCGGTGGGCCGATCCCCCGCCCGGCCGAGCTCGCGCAGGCGATCGGCGGCGTGGAGCACATGCCGGGGGTCCATGGCGGAGAAGGGCTCGTCGGCCAGGAGCACGCGCGGCGCGCCCGGCTCGTGCTCGGGGCCCGAGAGCTGGGCCCAGGCGCGCGCCAGGGTCACACGCTGCTGCTGGCCAGCCGAGAGATGCGCGTAAAGGGTCTCCCCCAGGTCGGCAACGCGGAGCTGCTCCATGGCCCGAGCGACCGAACCCGGGTCGCGCGGGCGGGCGTGCCGCCCCAAAGCCACCACCTGGCGCACCGTGAAGGGTGCCCAGACGTTTGCCCGCTGCGGCACGTAGGCCATGAGCCCGGCACGCCGGCGCGGGGACATCGCGGTCACGTCGGTCCCGGCCAGCCGGACCGACCCTCCCGCCGGGCGGAGCAGGCCGAGCAGCAGTTTCAGCAGGGTTGTCTTGCCGGCGCCGTTCGGACCGACGATCGCGGTGAGAGTGCCGGGAGCGAACGCGGCGCTCACGCCGCGGAGCACGGGCCGGCCGGGGGCATAGCCGAAGGCGAGGTCGCGGGCCGACAGGAGGTGGTCATCGGCGGGCACGGCCCAGGGTAGCCGGACCCCTGGTGGACCACGCTCGGCGGGGTCCGGCGACGTAGGCTTGCGGCGCGCCGAGCGGGTCGGCGCCGGGTCCCTCGGCCCGCCCGAGGCACGAGACGGGTTCCGGCCCAGGACAGGAAAACAGCTCCATGCTGA
>DASPKO010000265.1:0-6411 GCA_035628055.1 Phycisphaerales bacterium | reverse complement strand
AGGCCGGGGCGCCGCACGCTCGCCGACGCCGGGGTGCTCGTGACCGCCAGCCGATCGGTGATCTATCCCGAGGGCGCCGTGTCGGGCGGGGCGCGCTGGACCGATCGGGTGCGCACCGCCGCCGACGCCTTTGCGCACGAGCTGCGGGCACTGGCTTAGACTTCGATCCCCACCGCGTCCGGCACGCCCCGATCCCGCTTCGCCGCGGGCACCCGTGCCGCCGGCCAGGAGAAGTCGCCCGTGATCCACTGCTTGCCCGCCGCCACGGCCGCGCTGGCCCTGTCGGCCCCGACCGGCTGGAATCCCCCGGCGCCCGCCCCGCGCCCGGGCGCGGCGCCGGGCGCCTCCGTCCCGCCCGGCGCGGTGGCGCCCGAGGAATCGCGGCTGCTCTCGGGGCACGTCCAGCTCACCAGCCGCGACGCCTTCGTCAAGGCCGGCGAGGCCTACTTCGACCACCACTCCCCGCCGCGGTGGATCATCTTCCAGGCCGTGCCCGTCCCGCCCGCGGGGCGCGAGCCCGACCCGTTCTACTCGATGTACGTGGCGCGGTTGACGCGCAACGCCCAGGGCGAGATCGTCGGGATCGGCCCGCCGGTCCTCGTGAGCCCGCCCGGCTCGGCGAACACCTGCGGGTGGTTCCACCCGAGCGAGCCGGGGCTGGTCATGTTCGGCTCGACCCTCCGGCCCCCCGCCGCCGAGCAGGCCGCCGGCTTCCAGGTCGGCACCCGCAAGTACGTCTGGCAGTTCCCCGAGGAGACCGAGGTGTGCGTCGCGCGGGTGGCCCTGCCCGCCGAACCCACGCCGGGTCAGTCGGCGCCCCCCGCGCGCCCCGAGCCGCTCTTCACCCGCGCTCATTACGACGCGGAGTGCACCTGGTCGCCAGACGGTCGGCACGTGCTCTACACCCACGTGCGCGAGCCCAAGGACGAGAACGACCGCCCCGACGCGGACATCTGGGTCTACGACACCCGCCGCGACCGGCACACGCCCCTGGTCGAGGCGCCCGGCTACGACGGGGGACCGTTCTTCTCCCCGGACGGGACGATGATCTGCTACCGCTCCGACCGTCGCCTCGATGACCGCCTCCAGGTGTTCGTCGCCCGGCTCGAACGCGGGCCCGACGGGGCCATCACCGGCCTGGCCAGCGAGCGCCAGCTCACCGACGATTCCCACGTGAACTTCGGGCCCTTCTGGCATCCCTCCGGACGCTTCCTCGCGTTCGGCAGCAGCGCCGTCGGACACCACAACTACGAGGTCTTTGCGATCGAGGTCGACCTCGAAAAGAAGTCGGCGGACCTGCGGCAGCGCCGCGTCACGCACGCCCCCGGTGCGGACCTCCTCCCCGCCTTCTCCGACGACGGCGCGCTGATGATGTGGACGGCGCAGCGCGGCCCGCTCGCCAGCGGGGAGACCCGCCCCTCCAGCCAGGTCTGGCTCGTGCGCGTGCGCGATGCCGGCGACTGGCTCAAGGAGACGCCGCCCGCGGCCCAGCCCGCCCCCGACTCCGCTCCTCCGCCCGCTCCGTCGCCGCCGGCACGGCCCCACCAGCCATGAAGCCGGTGCGCCTTGGTTATGTCGATTACCTGAACACGGCCCCGCTGGTCGAGGGCGTCGCCGCGTGGCGCGACGCCCGGCTCGTGCCCGCCGTCCCCGCGCGGCTGATCGGGATGCTCGAAGCCCGCGCGATCGACCTGGGGCTGATCTCGGTGATCGACGCCGCCTGCCACGATGTCCGGGTCCTGCCCGTCGGAATGATCGGGTGCGATGGGCCCACCCTCACGGTCGGCCTCTTCTCGCGCGTGCGCCCGGAACGGATCGAACGGGTGCACGCGGACAGCGACAGCCACACCTCGGTGGCGCTGCTCCGGCTCATCCTGGCACGGCGCACGGGGAGGCTCCCCGACGTTGTTCCTCTCGACGCCGCCCACCTGGCCGGGCTCCGGGCGGGCATCGAGGAGGCCGCGTGGCCCGAGGCGCTGCTGCTCATCGGCGACAAGGTGGTGACCGGCGCGCCACCGGCCGGGGTCTATCCACATCGCCTCGACCTGGGCGCGGAGTGGAAGGAGCTCACGGGTATGCCCTTCGTGTACGCGGTGTGGGCGTGCCGCGCCGAGGACGCCGACCGCCCCGAGGTCCACGCCGCCGCCGCCGTGCTCGACCGCGCCCGCCGGCGCAACGCGCTGCGGACCGACTGGCTCGTGGCCCGCCACGCCCCCGACCGCCGCTGGCCCCGCGGCCTCGCGGAGGAGTACCTGGGGCTGCGACTCCGGTACGACCTGGGCGCGGACCATCGCCGCGCCGCGGAGCACTTCGTCGCCGAGGCCGCGGCGCTCGGGCTCTGTCCCGCGCGAGGACTCCGCTGGCTCGAGCCCTGCGTGCCATCGGCCCCGGGTCTGCTCGCGCCGACCGCTCCGGCCACATCCACGGGCTGAGAGACGTGCCCCCGCTCCCACGGCTGCGCACCAGCGTGCTCGCCGACCTGGCCCGGGAGCTGCGCTTTGCGCCGCCCGCGGCCGCCCGCCGGCACCTCGAGCGGGTCGAGCAGCTCGCCAGCGATCTCGAGCCGGGGATGGCCTACCCGGCGGACTGGGTGGTCTTCCGCGTGACGGGCCTGCGCTCGGAGACGGCGCCGCGGGACATGCTGGCGGGCGCGGACCTCGCGGGAGAGCTCGCGGCGCTGGCGGAGCACCTCTGCGTCGCCGCGAGGCTCGAGCCCGCCGAGCACCCGGGCGCGCCGGCCGGACCGTGGCTGACCGCCGCCCAGCTCGGCGCGCGCTGGTCGGTCTCGCGCAAAACGCTCGAGCGCTACCGGCGCCTGGGGCTGATGGCGCGGCGCGTGGGAGGGACCGCGCCGGGCGCCGGGCTCGTGTTCTCGCGGGCCGCGGTGGAACGCTTCGAGCGCGCCCACGCGGAGCGTCTCCGGGCCGCGGCGGCCTTCTCGCGCCTGGGCGGGCCCGCCGAGCGCCGCCTGCTCCGGCACGCGCGCCGCTACCGCGAAGGCTGCGGGCTGACCCTGAACCAGGCCGCGCTGCGCCTGGCCCGCCGGCACGGGCGGAGCCATGAGGCGGTGCGCCAGCTCCTCCGCCGTCACGCGGCCGAGGCCGGCGCCGAGAAGCGTGCCGGCCCGCTGCGTGCCCGCGACCGCCGTCTGGCCTTCCGGGCTCGGCGGCTGGGTGTCCCGGTGGGGGCTGTGTGTGCGCGGCTGGGGTGCACGCCGCGCGCCCTCGCCGCTGCGCTCCGGCACGAGCGCGCGCGATTGCTCCGAAGCCTGATTCTGCCCGAAGCCCCGGGGGCGGCGCGGCACGCCGCCGTGCCCGACGCGCCCGAGGTGCGGACCGGGCTCGGGGCCCCGGGCCCGGTCACGCTGGCGGCGCTGTTGCAGATCGCGCAGCGCGCGGGGCCGGTGCCGGCGGGGTGGGAACGCACGGTCGGCCTTGGCTACTGGGCGCTCCTTGGCCGGGCCCGCGCGGGCATCTCACGCCTGCCGCGGCATGGGGCGTCCGCGGGGGCCCTCGACCGCGTGGAGACCGACCTGCTCTGGGCCGCCCGGCTCAAGGCCGAACTGGTTCGGTCCCAGCTCCCCCTGCTCGTTCGCACGATCGACTCCCGGCTTCCCCGCGGCCTGGAGCACCTGCAAACCGCCGAGGCCCAGGCCGTCGTCTCGGTCGCGCTCGACGCGCTCGCCGCCGCGGTGGATCGCTACGACCCGACTCGGGGCGGGCGGCTCGCGGCGCCCTGCGGCCTGGCGCTGACCAAGGCCGTCTCCGCGTGGGTCCGCTCCGAGGCGCCGCCCGTCGTGCTCACCCCCGGCCGGGCCGCGCCCCGCCTCGACCCGGCTCGCGCCGTCCTGCCCGACTTCGCCCGGCGCCTCGGCCCCTGGCAAGCGTGGCTCGAGCCGGTGGCCGCGGTGCGCCCGGCGGCGGAGTCGCTCCCACCCGACGGGCGCGCGCTCCTGGAGAGCCGTTTCGGCTGGACCGGCGAACCGCCGGCCACGCTGGCCGAGCTCGCCGCCCGCGCCGGCACGCCGGTCTCGCGACTGAGCCGGCAGCTCCAGGCGACGCTCGACGCTGCCCGCGCCGCCGCCCGGGCCGCCGCGGGGAGCTCTCAGTCGGCGCGATAGCGTCGCACCGCGATCGTGTTGTTCTGGCCCCCGAATCCGAAGCTGTTCGAGAGACAGACGTCCACGCCCCCGTGGGCGCGCAGGTCGCGCGCCTGGTTCGGCACGTAGTCCAGGTCGCAGGCCGGGTCCGGCACGGCGAGATTGATCGTCGGGGGCACCCAGCCGGTGCGGATCGCCTGGATGCAGGTGATCAGCTCGACGGCCCCGGCGGCCTGGATCAGGTGCCCGAGCATGCTCTTGACGCTCGAGAAGGGGACGCGCGCCGCCAGCGCACCGAAGACACCCTTGACCGCGGCGGTCTCGATCTTGTCGTTCTCCTCCGTGCCCGTCCCGTGCGCGGAGATGTAATGCACCTGCGGGCGGCCGTCCCCGCCCGGCTCGCGGGGATTGATCCCCGCCTGCCGGCAGGCCTGGAGCATCGCGACCTGCGCCCCCTGCCCCTCGGGCTGGATGTCCGTGATGCGGAACGCGTCGGCCGAGGAGCCGTACCCGACGATCTCCGCGAGCGGCTCGGGCGCCGGCCCCTCCCCCGTGCGGTCCTGCCGGGACCGGTTGCGCCGCGCCAGGTAATGCTCGAGGGCCTCGACGATCACCATGCCCGCCCCCTCCCCCATCACGAAGCCGTCGCGGGAGCGATCGAACGGTCGGGCCGCCCCGGCGGTGTTGCGCCGGCTCATCGCGGTCAGGCGGATGAACCCGGTCATCCCCAGCGGATGGATCATCGAGTGCGCCCCGCCCGCGACCATCACGTCGGCCTCGCCGCTGCGCACGATCTCGAAGGCCTCTCCCACGGCCTGCGTGCTGGCGGCGCAGGCGGTCATGCAGTTGCTCGTCGGGCCGCGGCATCCGAGGCGTGCCGCCACGTGCCCGAGCGTGAGATTGGGCTCCTGCTCGATCTCGCGCGCCGGCGCGAGGCGCGCGTAGGCCGCGCGGGCCCAGGCCACCGGGTCGGTCCGCCGGGACGCTTCGTCCCATGAGGCCAGGTTGCTCCCCGCGAACCCCTCGAGCTCGACCACGCCCTCGCCGGCACCCAGGTAGGCGCCGAACCGCCGCGCCTCGAGCCCGCCCCGCGCCGCCAGCGCCTCCAGCCCGGACATCCGCCAGGCCGAGTGCGCCGCCACCAGGGCGAACCGGCTGGAGAGCCCCGGGGCCAGGTCGGGGAGGCATCGGGCACGCGCGCCCCGTGCCCCTGGTCCGGGCGGCGCCGCCGGAGCGTCGCACGCCACCTCGAGCGCCTCGTAGAGCGGATCGAAGTCGCGCACCTCGGCGGCGTAGCAGGTCTTAAACGAGTCGGCCTCGAACCGAGTCACCGGCCCGATGGCGCTCTCGCCGCGCACCAGCCTCTCCCAGACCGGGGCGATCTCATGCCCCAGCGGGGTCACCCAGCCCATCCCGGTGATGACGACACGGCGGTTGGTCACGCTCGGCGCAGGGTAGCGCCGCGTGCCGGCACCCGGCGGTGGAACGGCCGCACCGAGCGCGCGCCAAAAGGCGCGACCCCCGGGACAGGAACTCACCGGGGGCCGCGCGTGTGGGAGAGAGAGGCGAAGAGAGACTCGCACGATGGCGAGAACGTGTGCCCGGCCCGCATGGGCCGGCCCCCGCACCTCCGAGTCGTGGATGCAACACCGATGCCAGAACCGGCGCGTGCCGGCACCCGCGTGCTGCCCGCGCCCGCCCGCGCGGTCACGAGGCCTGGCCTCACGTTCCGCCGCCCTCGACTCATGGGTGTGGCGAACCCGAGTGACCACGGCCCTGCGCCGGGTCTCACTCTCAGCGCGACGGTCGCCGCACCGGTGGGGCAGACCCTGCCCCCCGTGGCGCGGCGGCCGCCCCGTCGGAGACCGCGCCCGCGCGGGAGCCGCCCGCGGTCCGACGCGGCGCGCGGCGCGGCTCCCCGGCCGCCCGACCCCCCGCCGCCCGCCCCGCCGGGACCCCGGCCTTCGAGGTCGCCCCGGACTTGAGGTGCGTCGCTGCGGCGGCCAGGTCGCGCACGAAGGCCGCGAAGGCCGCGCGCCGCTCCTCGTCGCCGGGTGCCCGCAGGATGGAAGAGGGATGGACGGTCGCGATCACGCCCGCGCCCCACCGCGTGCCGGTGATGAGTTCGCCCCGCCGCTTGGTCACGCGGAATGCCGGGCCGAGCAGCGAGCGGGCCGCGGTGGCGCCCAGCGCGACGATCAGCCGCGGGGCCACCAGCTCGATCTCGCGCTCCAGCCAGGGGCGGCAGGCATCGGTCTCGCGGGCCGAGGGCTTCGAGTGCATGCGCCGCTTGCCGCGAGCCGTGAACTTGA
>DASPKO010000264.1:0-2412 GCA_035628055.1 Phycisphaerales bacterium | reverse complement strand
CGCCGCCTACGCGCTGGCGCTGGTGCTGTCGGTCTTCGGCTGCGTCGTGCTGCACGAGCTCGGGCACTCCCTGGCGGCGGCGCGCTACGGCGTCAGAACCCGGCGGATCACTCTGCTGCCCATCGGGGGGGTCGCGGCCCTGGAGCGCATCCCCGAGGACCCCCGCCAGGAGCTGGTCATCGCCGCGGCCGGTCCGCTGGTGAACGTCATCATCGCCGCCGGCATCTTCGCGGGGCTGAGCCTGGCCGGTCCACGCCCGGAGCTGATGGACCGGGGGCTGGAGGGCTATCTCTCGCCAGAACGATTTCTCCAGTCGCTGATGGGCATCAACATCGTGCTGGTGCTCTTCAATCTGCTGCCGGCGTTCCCGATGGACGGCGGACGCATTTTGCGCGCGCTGCTGGCGATGGCGGTCGATCACCACCGGGCGACGATGATCGCGGCCCGGATCGGGCAGGCGCTGGCGGTGGTCTTCGGGATCATCGGGCTCCTGAGCGGGAACGTGGTTCTGGTGCTCGTCGCCCTGTTCGTGTTCCTGGGGGCCGAGGCGGAGAACCAGGCCGTGCAGACGCGGGCCGGCTTCGGGGGGCTGGTGGTCCGGCACGCCATGCTCTCGCGGTTTCGCGCGCTGGGCGCCAGCGACACCCTGCGGGTCGCCTCCGAGGAACTGCTCGCGGGGTCGCAGCAGGACTTTCCGGTCTGGGATCAGGACCGGGTCGCGGGAATCCTGTTGCGAGGCGACCTGATTCGGGCCCTGGCCCAGCACGGGATGGAGGCGCCCGTGGGCCAGGTGATGCGCACGCCATGTCCCGTGCTGGCCCCGGGCGAGCCGCTGAGCCGGGCGTATGACACCATGCGCTCCTCCGGCTTCACCGCGCTGCCCGTGGCGGAGGGGGGGCGGCTGGTGGGGCTGGTGACGCTCGACAACATCACCGAGCTCGTGATGGTGCGCACGGCGGTGCATGACCACGCGGCCCGCGCCCCGGTCAACGGGCGGGTGGGGTGAGCCGGCGCGCCCGCGCGGCTCTCACGCGGGCCCCAGCGCCCCGGCGAGGGTTTCGGCCAGCACGCTCTTGAGCCGGCGCCACTGCGGTCCTCCGCCCAGCGGATGCTTCTGGCTCACCTCCAGCTCGATGCCCACATAGCGGGACGCGGGCAGCTCGCGCCGCAGGGCCGTGACCAGGCCGTCCGAAGCGCCCCGGTAGGGGTAGTTCCGGCGCAGGAGCAGGTCCGGGCGCACCGCGCGGAGCCGGGCCAGCCAGCGGTCCGCGAATGCGCGCTCGCGGGCGCGGGCCGGGTCGTAGAGAAAGCCCACATCGAGCCGCCGGACCTCGCCGTCGAGCACGGGGGTGCAGGTGTGCACCGAGAGGTGGAGCACGCGCCCGGCGCGCCCGAGCTCGGCGCGCACGAGCCGGCCCACCGAACGCCGGTACGGCAGCCAGACCCGCCCGTGCAGCGTGCGCACCTGCTCGGGGGTGAGCCGCGCCCGGACCTCCGCGCGGATGGGCCGGTTGGTCCAGGAGCGGTTGAGATCTCCGAGCAGCCGCGTGGTGGTCGCGAAGCGCAGCGGGGCGCCCAGGCGGCGCTGGAAGGTGCGCGCCAGCTCGAGCGCTCCCGGGTCCCATCCCCGGTGGGATTCGAGCAGGTCGTCGAGCCCGGCCAGCGCGTGCTCGAAGCCGCGCGGCACCCGGTTGCCCGCGTGCTCGCAGGTGAGGATGAGCCCCGGCGGTCGGGCGTGGCTAGGCGGGCGCATCGAACATCCCGCCGGCGGGCCGCGCGGCGCTGGGCAGGCACTCGCACAGCTCACGATAAACGTCGGTCACGCGCTCGGGAGACGGGGTGGGTCCCAGGCGACGGCGCAGGCGCGTCGACAGCGTCCCCTGGCGGAGGATGCGGTCGAGCGCGGGGACGAACTCGCCAGCGCCCGGGTCGGAGCGCACGCACTGGCCGACGAGGTGGTCCCAGACCGCGCCGGCCGTGGGAGCCGCGCCCAGGGACGCGGGGACCCCGAGCGCATCGAGGTAGTCCCGCTCCGAGATCACGGCCTCTTCCGCGCGGTCGATGGTGCGCAGCAGGATGCGGTGGAGGGGCGCGGTCTCCCAGGCCTGCTGGCGGGCGAGGGGCGACCAGCGCTCCGCCACCAGGTTCCGCAGCACCGCCACGATCGCGGCGCAGATGGCGACATCGGCGCCGGGGGTCTCCTGCACGTCCAGCACGCGCACCTCGATCGAGTTCCGGCTGAAGCGCGCGATGGCCCCGCGGGCGTTCACCCACTCCTCGCGGAGCAGCCCCTCGGGGTCGAGCGGGCGGAGGTCCGCGTAGATGCCCTCCAGCACTCTGGCCTGGTAATCCGCGCGGGTGAAGACCGGCTCGGGGATCACCTGGCCGCTCACGCTCGGGACGCGCCGGGCG
>DASPKO010000263.1:0-3282 GCA_035628055.1 Phycisphaerales bacterium | reverse complement strand
TCCGCGACGCCCAGGAGGACCTGCGCGCGGCGCTGCGGCTGGACCCGGCCTTCGAGCCGGCCCGCCGCCTCCTGGTCGACAGCCTGGTCGCCGGCGGGCAGTTCGACGTCGCGGTGCAGGAGCTGCGCAAGCTGCTGGTAGACCATCCGGAGAATGGCGACGTGCGCGCCCAGCTCCTGACGGTGCTGGCGCTGCGCGGGCGGACCGACGACCTGATCGGTGAGCTCCGGGCGGCGGTGCAGCGCGAGCCGGAGTCCGTGCGCTGGCTGACCTCGCTCGGTTCGACGCTGGTGCGCGCCGGGCGGGCCCGCGAGGCCGTGCCCCACCTGGCCAAGGCCTGGGAGGTGGAGTCGTCGCCGCTGATCGCCGGCGTGTACGTGACGGGGCTGCTGGCCCTCTCACCGCCCGACCACGCCCGGGCCCTCGAGGTGCTCGCGAGCGAGAAGATCGCCACCGAGAAGGACCCGGGATTGCTGCTGTTCCGGGCGCACGCGCTGGCAACGGCCGGCCGGGCCGCCGAGGCGCGCGCGGACGTGGTTCGCGCGTACTCGATGGTCCCCGCCGACGATCCCAGCTCGGTGCAGGGCTTCTTCGCCGGGCTGGCGGCGATCGCGCCCAAGCCCGCGGACGTGCTGGCGCTGATGGAGCAGATCAAGCCGGCCGGGGGTCACCCGGGGTGGTTCGACTACTGGCTGGCGATGGGCCTGCAGGGCGACCCGGCGACGCGGGGGCGGGCGCTCGAGATGCTCGGCGCCATCGCCGAGGGCCCGGACCAGGTCAAGGCCTTCGCGGCCCACCGGGTGCTGGGCGCCCTGGCGTACCAGGACAAGCGGCACGAGGAGGCGGTGGCGCACTTCCGCAAGGCGCTCGAGGCCCGGCCGGGCGATCCGGAAGTCTCCAACAACCTGGCGTACGCGCTCGCCGTTGACCTGCACAAGCCCGAGGAGGCCCTGCAGCACGCCGAGCGGGCCGCGGCGCTGATGCGTACCAACGCGAGCGTGCTCGACACCCTGGGCGTGGTCTACCTGGAGCTGGGGCGGACCGACGAGGCCGCGGGCACGTTCATGCGCGGGCTCTCCATGGCGGTCACCCCCCAGGAGAAGGCCTCCCTGTATTACGGGATGGCGCGTGCCAAGCTGCGCGCGGGCGACCGGGTGGAGGCCAAGCGCTACGCCGACCAGCTCGAGGCGCAGGTGAAGACGACGCCGGGGCTTCTGACGACGTTCGAGTCGCGCCTGGGCTCGCTCCGGGCGGATCTTTCGGGTCAATAATGGTTATCGGAGTGTTAGAACCTCGCCGGATGGGGGCCGTACCCCAAGAGGGGGCGAGGATGGACCGACAAATAGCGCCCGAGGCCCGTTTCTCTGCGGGCCGCTGTGAGCTTTTCTTATGAGCACGATCACGCCTGCCCGTCCCGCGACTCCCGCGCTGCCGCGAGCGGCGGCGCCCAGCCCCGGCGCGGCGGCGGCGCAGTTCGTGCCGATCGACCCCGTGAAGCTGCTGCGCCAGTACGCGCCCTCGCTGGTGGCGGCGCTGGCGTTCGGGGCCGTGGTGGGCCTGGCCGCTCACCTGGTGCTGATGCAGTACTGGCCTCGATACACCTCCTCGGTGATCTTCGAGTGCCGTGACCCGGTGACCACGATCTACACCATCGACACGGGCTGGCACAGCCGCGACGAGATCCAGCGGTTCATCGGGACGCAGGCGCAGCTCATGACGACGGAGAAGATCCTGCTCTCGGCGGTGGAGAACCCCGAGGTGAAGCGGAGCGCCTGGGGCCGGCAGTTCTACAGCGGGAACAACTACCAGCCGCGGACGGCGGTTCGCGAGCTGGACAAGATCGTCTCGGCGCGCATCATCCCGGAGACGGCCCTGATCCGCCTGGCGGTGACGTACCGGAACCCCGGCGACGCGAAGGTGCTGGTCGAGGCGGTGCGCGACGCCTACGAGACGGACCTGGACTCGATGACCAAGCAGGCGCACGCGGAGCGGCGCGAGCTGCTCAGCTCGCAGCTCGGGGCGACGCGCGACCGGAAGCGCAGCCTCATCGACGAGCGGATGAACCTGGTCGGTTCGAGCGGGATGGACTCGCTGGACGTGGCGCTCAGCAACGTCGCCAACATGATGCACAATCTCAACGCGCAGCGCGTCGAGACGCAGGGCGACCTGGACGAGGCCCAGAGCTACCTGGTCCGCTTCGAGCGCAACGCCCAGACCGAGGCCACCCCGGTCTACCCCGACGCGGTCCGCGAGGAGGCGTCCGGGGCCCCGGTGGTGCGCGACATGGACCGAGACATCGCCAACCTGCAGGCCCAGGTGGACTCGCTGACCCGGCGGGGCTTCGGAGAGAACCACCCGGACGTGCAGGCGGTGCGGACGCTGATCGAGACCAAGCGCCACGAGCGCGACGGGCAGTACGAGCGGGTGCTCCGCGAGTCGATGAGCGCCCTGGTCGACAAGATGCGGACGAGCATGGAGGCGTCGGCCTCCAAGCTCAAGCAGATCGACGCCCAGCTCGCCGAGGCCTACGAGCGCAAGAACCAGATCGTGAAGAACCAGGTGACGCTCGACCAGATCGAGAAGGAGCTCGCGGAGCTCGCCAAGTCCGAGCGGGAGACCGAGAACGCGCTCCGCGAGCTCGAGGGCCTCCGCGACCCCAAGATCGGGCGGCGCGTGCGGGTGGTGCAGATGGCCGCGACGCCCGACACTCCCTCCTTCCCCAAGGTCTACTTCATGGTCCCGCTGGGCATCGTGGCGGTGGGCGGGCTCTTCACCGCGGGCATCTTCCTGCGGGAGGTGCTCGACCAGCGCGTGCGCGGCCCGGCCGACATCACGCTGATCCCGCGGCTGCGGGTCCTCGGCGTCGTGCCCGCGGTGAGCGAGGACCCCTCGCGCCCGGCGAGCGTGGCGACGGCCTTCCGCGACAGCCCCAGCGGCGTCATCACCGAGAGCTTCCGGCAGATCCGCGGCGTGATCGCCAAGCGCATGGACCAGGCCGAGCACGCCTCCCTGCTGGTGATCGCCGGCATGCCCGGGTCGGGCGCCACCACGGTGGTGACCAACCTGGCGATGGGATTCGCCGCCTCGGAGCGGCGGGTTCTGATCGTGGACGCGAACTTCCGCCGCCCGGGCGTGCACAGGGTCTTCGGGCTGCGCGACGGCCCCGGGCTCGCCGACGTGCTGGCCGGCTCCGCCACCGCGCTCGACTCGGTGCAGGGCACCAGCACCACCAACCTGTGGGTGCTCGCGGCGGGCACGCCCGCCAACCGGGCGCTCCCGGAG
>DASPKO010000262.1:0-18493 GCA_035628055.1 Phycisphaerales bacterium | reverse complement strand
GGGGGTCGGGGCCGGAGCGGAGGCCGGGGCGCCGGGCTGGGGGGGCACGGCCGCTGGGACCGGGGCCACCGGCGCGGGCGCGGTCGTGGGCACGCCCGCCAACGACTCCTTCTTCTCGTCCTTGCCCGAGGACTCGCCCTTCGAGGTTGAGGAGAGGGGCTGGCTGAGCTTGCACCCGTCGCGGTAGAGCGCGTTGGCCTTGAGCCCGAGCTCCCAGGAGAGGCGGTAGGCCGCGAGCGTCTGCTCGACCGTCGCGTCGTTGGGCAGGTTGATGGTCTTGGAGATGGCCCCGGTGATGAAGGGTTGGGCGGCGGCCATCATGCGGATGTGCCCGTGGGCGTGGATGAACCGGGTGCCGTACTTCCCGCAGGCGCTGGCGCAGTCGAAGACGGGGAGGTGCTCGGCCTTGAGGTGCGGCGCGCCCTCGAGCGTCTGCGTGCCGCAGACCCGGTCGTTGAGCGCGTCGATCTGCGCCCGCGTGAGTCCCAGGGCCGCGAGCACGGAGAAGCCCGGGTCGTTCTTGGCCGCCGCGGGGTCGAGGCCGAGGCGCCCCAGCGCGGCATCGCCGAGCGCGTGCGGGGCGAAGGCGAAGGAGAGCTCGAAGACGCCGGGCAGGGCCTCGGTGATGGTCTCGAGGTCCGAATCGAGCAGACCGCGTGCGCGGAGCAGCGCCGCGAGCGTGCGCCCCTCCGGGCCGCCGGCCGAGCCGGCGGCGGGGAACGATCCGTCGTGGGCGGGCAGGGGCACGTCGAGGCTGAGCGTGCCGAGCAGGTAGGCGAGGATCTCGCGCACCTGCTTGTCCGGGTAGCCGAGCGCGACCAGGGCCGGGCGCACCGAGTCGTTGGCGATCTTGAAATAGCCGCCGCCGGCGAGCTTCTTGAACTTGACCAGGGCGAAGTCCGGCTCGATGCCGGTGGTGTCACAGTCCATCAGCAGGCCGATGGTCCCGGTCGGCGCGATGACGGTGGTCTGGGCGTTGCGATAGCCGAACCGCTCGCCGAGCGTGAGAGCGTCGTTCCACGAGGCCAGGGCCCGGCGGAGCAGCTCGGGAGCGTTGGCGATGTTCAGGGCCCCCGAGCGCACCAGCGCGTGGTTGATCGGGACCGGCTTGATGGAGAGGTTCTCGTAGTCGCCGAGGGCGACCCCGCCCGCCGAGCCGTTCTTCACGGGCGCGGTCCCGCCCTCGCGGGGCACCCCGTGGGCGGCGCGCCGATGGTTGCGGACGACCCGGAGCATGTTGTCGCGGTCGGGCGCAAAGGCGGGGAAGGCCCCGAGCTGCTGGGCCATCACGGCCGACTGGCGGTAGGCGCGCCCCGTGAGGATCGCCGAGACCAGGGCGCAGAGCGTGCGGGCCTCGTCGGAGTCGTAGGGGATGCCCGCCTGCATGAGCATGGCGCCGAGGTTGGCGTAGCCCAGGCCCAGGGTGCGGTAGGCGTAGGACCGCTCGGCCACCTCCTTGCTCGGGTAGGCGGCCATGAGCACGCTGATCTCGAGCACGATCGTCCAGAGGTCGATCGCGTGCTCGTAGGCGGCGACGTCGAAGACGCGCTTGGAGGGGTCGTAGAACTTCAGGACGTTGATCGAGGCGAGGTTGCAGGCCGTGTTGTCGAGGAACATGTACTCGCTGCACGGGTTGCTGGCGTTGATCCGCCCCCCCGCCGGGCAGGTGTGCCAGGCGTTGATGGTGGTGTCGAACTGCACGCCCGGGTCGGCGCAGCGCCAGGCGGCGTAGCCGATCTCGCCCCACAGCTCCCGGGCGCGGTACTCCCGGGCGACCTTGCCGCTGGTGCGGAAGGTCGTGGTCCAGGTCGCGTCGGCGTCGACCGCGGCGAAGAACTCGTCGGGGATGCGCACCGAGTTGTTCGAGTTCTGCCCGCTGACCGTGGCGTAGGCCTCCCCGTTGAAGTCGTGGTCGAGCTTGAGCTTGAGCCTGGCGGCGGCGGCGCGGGTCTCCTCGGGGAGGTGTCGCATCCCCTCGACCATCGCCGCGACCTTGATCTCCTCGCGCACCTTCCAGTTGATGAAGGTGCGGATGTCGGGATGGTCCATGTCGAGGCAGACCATCTTGGCGGCGCGCCGGGTCGTCCCCCCGCTCTTGATGGCCCCCGCCGCCCGGTCGCCGATCCGCAGCCAGGACATCAGCCCGCTGGACTTGCCCCCGCCGCTGAGCCGCTCGTTCTCGGCCCGCAGCGCGGAGAAGTTCGTGCCCGTGCCCGAGCCGTACTTGAAGAGCCGGGCCTCGCGGGTCCACAGGTCCATGATGCCGCCCTCGCCGACCAGGTCGTCGGCGACGGACTGGATGAAGCAGGCGTGGGGCTGCGGGTGGGTGTAGGCGTCCTCGGCGGGGGCGACCTTGCCGGTCTTGGGATCGGGAACGTAGTGCCCCTGGGCGGGCCCGGTGAGCCCGTAGGCGAAGTGCAGCCCGGTGTTGAACCACTGCGGGCTGTTGGGGGCCGCGAGCTGGTGGACCATCATGTAGGCCAGCTCGTCGTAGAAGGCCTGGGCGTCGTTGGGGGTGTCGAAGTAGCCGTGCTTCTCGCCCCAGTGGCGCCAGCACCCGGCGAGGCGGTGGATGACCTGGCGCGCGGAGGTCTCGCCGCCGGTGCTGCCGTCGGGGCGGGGTACGCCGGCCTTGCGGAAGTACTTGCTCACCATGATGTCGGTGGCGAGCTGGGACCAGGTCTCGGGGACCTCGGCGTCGTCCATCTGGAAGACGACCGACCCGTCGGGGTTGGTGATCTTGCTGCAGCGCTTGACCCAGGCGACGGAGGCGAAGGGGTCAGAGCCGGGCTGGGTGAACTTGCGCGAAATCTTCATTTGATTCACCGTCAATTCAGGTTTAGTGGTAGCACAGCACATGCTTTGACTTGCCGAGCTTCCCACGTCTCAATCAAGAAAACGGCCGCGGCACCCGCAAGGTTGACCGCGAGTTGTGCGTGTCGCGGCTGTGGACGAGGAATTGCAGCACCCTTACCATGGGCATCGCCGAGCCTGTTTCGCAAAGCCCCGAGACCTTCTATCACTGAGAAGCATCCACCAAGTATTTGCTTAAAAACGCTTTCTGCATATCCCTGAGGCGACAGCTGAAGGAGACCTGCGACCGCCTTGTAGAGATCGGGAAGGTCCGCGTTCTCTTTGTACGGCGTCTTCGATTGGTCAAGAATGAACTTGCAGACGCTCTCGAGCACTGTTCGGGCAGCCGTGATCGCGCCTTGGGGGTCCGCGTGGCGACGTTCGATGGCCCCAGTCCATGCCGCCTGAACATGCACCGAGTCAACCGTCAACAGCCGCTCTGTGTGTTGAGTAAGATTTGCCGCGTGAGCATCCTCCAACGCGGAAATAAGTCCGTCGAATTCATGTGCCAAATGCGTTCGACGTTCGGCATATGTAGAATGTCTTTGCTTAATGTACCCCCAGAACTCATCAAGCGTTCTGTACCTTCTGACGAATGGCGGAAGTCGGTCCTTCACAACTGGGTCTGCAATTAAACTACGACGAAGCAATGTGTACTCGTTCCCGTCGGCGGCTTGGCCAGTAGCGTGGCACATGAGAATTGTCTTGACTCTCTCGACTTTCTCTAGCCGCGACAAGACATCAAGCCTCAGCCTGTCTTCGGATACCATTCTTTCCAATCCTCTCAGTCCACCCTCGGCAACGTTAGACCGTCCTGGTCCTGGTACTTGCCGGCCTTGTCGGCGTAGCTCATGCCGCAGACGCGGTCGGCCTTGAGGAAGACGAGCTGGGCGATCCCCTCGTTGGCGTAGACCTTGGCCGGCAGGGGCGTGGTGTTGGAGATCTCGAGGGTCACCTTGCCGCGCCATTCGGGCTCGAGGGGCGTGACGTTGACGATCAGCCCGCAGCGGGCGTAGGTGCTTTTGCCCACGCAGAGCACCAGCACGTCGCGAGGGATGCTCAGGGTCTCGACCGTCTCGCAGAGCGCGAAGGAGTTGGGGGGGATGATCACGTGGTCGACCGAGCGGCCGTCCCGCCCCGTCTGCTCGGCCACGTCGACTTCCACGAACAGGTCGGGGCTGAAGGCCTTGGGATCGACGATGGCGATCCCGCCGGTGCGGGGCGTGGGGGTGAAGATTTTGAAGCGGGTGCCGACGCGGATGTCGTACCCGTAGCTCGACACGCCGTAGGAGACCTTGCCGGGGCGCTTGGCGGCGTCGGCGAAGGGGCGGATGTCGATGAGGTCGCGGATCTGGAGGTCGCACAGGACGGGCATGCGGTCAACCCTGTTGTCAGGGGTTTGGAAGCGGAAAAAGCCGTCCGTGGCTCGCGTCGTGGGCCGTGCGTCCGTGGCCTCGACTGGGAGATTACCACTACAGATCGTGGCATCAATAGGAAAAAGCACAAAATCCAGTGGGTGTATCTGAAGAAGCTGTCAACTGGTGGTAAATGGCTGGGTTTTGGCACGTTGCGCGCCGTATCCGTCAGCTTTCCGACGGCGCGCAGACCCGGTCCCGGTGTGCAGAGGCTGTCGGATGCGGTGGGGAACGGGCGCATGGCGCCGGTGGATCGGGTTGGCGCGGGCGAGTCCGTGCCCGTGGCGGCGCGCCGTTTGCGCGGTTGCGCGGGGTCTCTCTCGCGGGACGGGGGTTGATGCGGCCCCGGGGTGCTGATAGCTTCAACCCCTTGTCCCGGCCGGCCTTGGGATCGGCCGCGGGCGAGCTGGAGACGCGGAATGCGGCATGCGGATCATCGGCGCGCGTGGTGGCTGGGCGTGGTGTGCGTGGGCCTGGCGGCGGCGAGCGGGTGCGGCGGGGGCAAGGCCAAGCCCAGGGCCGAAGGCCGGCGCGTCGACCCGGTGGTGCGCGACATCCCGGCGCCGCTGCGCGGCACGATCGGGGCCGAGTCGACGATCCGGGGCATCGATCCGGTGCTGGTCTCGGGGCTGGGCGTGGTGGTTGGGCTGAACGGGACCGGCGGCGGCGAGCTGCACCCCGCGGTGCAGGCGACGATGGAGCGGGAGCTGGCGCGCAACGGGGTGGGGCGCGGGGCGCCGGGGCCGATGGGCGACGCGGGGATCACGCCGCGGCAGATGCTGCGCGACCCGAACGTCGCGGTGGTGATCGTCGAGGCGGCGATCCCGCCGGGGGCTCCGGAGGACCACCGCTTCGACGTGCGCGTGCGCACGCTGCCGGGCTCGAGCGTGACGAGCCTGGAGGGCGGGACGCTGTGGACGACCGAGCTGCGCATCGGCCCGGCGAGCGCCTTCGGGGCGTACAAGACGCGCGTGCTGGCCGAGGCCCGCGGGCCGATCTTCATCAACCCCTTCGCCGAGCCGGGCGCCGAGGGCGAGGACGCGGTGACGCGGACGGTGGGGCGCGTGCTCGCGGGCGGGCGGGTGACCGATCCGCTCCGGCTGGAGCTGGTGCTGGACAACACGTCGCACGCGCGGGCGCGGAGCGTCGTCAGCGCGATCAACACGCGCTTCCCGGAGGGGCCCGGCGACGAGGGCCCGACGGCCCACGGGCGCAACGCCGAGAGCATCGCGGTGCGGGTGCCGCGGGCGTACGCGGCCCGCCCGGCCGAGTTCGTGCAGCTCCTGCGCTGCACGCGGATCGACCAGGCGTACCCGCAGGAGGTCGCCAAGCGCTACGTCGAGGCGCTCAAGCAGCGCCCGGAGCTCGCGGAGGACCTCTCCTGGTGCCTGCAGGCGGTGGGCAAGCCCGCGCTCCCGTTCCTGGCCGAGCTGTACGCGTACCCGGAGGCGCTCCCGCGGATGGCGGCCCTGCGGGCCGGGGCGCGGCTGGGCGACCACCGCGTGGTGGAGGACCTCAAGGAGATGGCGCTCGCGGGCCCGGGGGTCTTCCGCGAGGAGGCGGTGCGCCTCCTGGGCGACCTCCCGCACAACCCGCGCGTGGAGATGGCCCTGCGCGAGATCGTCGAGGCGCCGGGGCTGGACATGAAGGTGGCCGCGTACGAGGCGCTCTCGAAGCGCGGCGACGCGCTGATCGGGCAGGTGGCGGTGGGCGACGAGCGCCGCCCCTCGTTCCTGATCGAGACCGTGCCCACCCGCGACCGCCTGGTGTATGTCACGCAGCAGGGGCAGCCGCGGATCGTGCTCTTCGGCGGGGGGGAGGGCATGGACGAGCTCTCGCTGGCGGCCCGCGGGGGCGAGGGCCTGCGCGTGACCAAGCCGACGCTGGTCGCCGCCTGGTCCGACCGCCTGATGCTCGCGGCGGACAGTCCGAACGACCCGGTGCGGCTGTATTACCGCGACTATCGCACCGGGGGGGTGACGCAGCAGCAGGTGCCCGACGACCTCGTCAAGCTCATCGAGTTCCTGGGCCGCACGTCCACGCCGGAAAACCCCGCCCCGGGCCTGGGCCTGACCTACTCGGAGGTGGTGGGCGCGGTCTACGAGATCCACCGGCAGGGCGCCATCGACGCGCCCTTCGCGACCGAGACCGACCGCCTGCGGGCGGCGCTCTTCCAGGCGGCCCAGGACACGGTCGTGAGCGACCGGCCCGAGGGTTCGACGGCCGATCCCGATGACCCGAGCTCGGTCCTGGTCTTCCGCCCCGAGGCGCCGCGCGCCGAGGAGCGGGCCAAGCCGGACGGGACGGCCTCGATGGTGGTCCCGCTGAACACCGGCGCGGGCCCGGGCGGCCGCAGCGGCGCGGCCCGCACCGGCGGCACCGGGGCGGCGGCGCCCGCGCGCTAGAGCGAGGCGAACCAGTCCTGCAGCATGGCGCTGATGTCGGCCGATCCGACGATGTCGTTGCCGTCCCAGTCGGCGTGGCGGGTGTTCGCCGTGAGGTCGGCGAACCACCGGCCGAGGAACCAGGAGATGTCGGCCGAGGTGATGAGGCCGTCGCGGTTGGTGTCGCCGGGGCGGACCGCGGGCATGAGCAGCATGACGGCGTGATAGGCCTGGTCCGGCCCGGAGTTGCCGGTGGTGGCGGGGTCGATGAACTGCCCGTCGGCGTTGACGTCGTAGATGAGGCGCGCCCGGAACACCAGCGCGCCCAGGGCGGCCGGGCTCGAGGGCGCCACCGCCGCGGGATCGACCAGGGGGAGGAAGTCGTGCGCGAGGTTGCCGGACCAGATGGCGCCCGAGTCGGCGCCGTCGCCGTCCGCGAGGGGGAGGAGCGCGATCTGGTAGTTCACGGTGGAGTTGGCGCCCTGGATGACGTCTCCCTGGCGGGCGATCAGCTCGAGCGTGTGCCCGCCGGCGCCGTCAAAGACCGCCTTGAGCAGCCCGACCGTGTGGACGGGATTGGCCTGCGGGCCGAGCCTGAGGGCGGCGGTGAAGTAGAGGTTTCCCTTCGCGTCCATCGCGGGCGCCGAGATGGAGGGCCCCCAGGGCCGGTCGGGGTAGACCTCGGAGTAGCGCGCCAGGCGGCCGATGGGAGCGGCGTCGAGCTGCCCGTCTCCCTCGCCCGGGTCGCCCGTGCCGGGCAGGCCATCGGCCCCGTAGTCGCCGCGGATGACCTTGGAGAGCCCGCCGGCGGCCCCGGCCCAGTCGCCCGTGTGGGCCGCGACGCGCCACGTGACCTGGCCCGTGGCGGCACTCACGCGCGCCACCGCGATGTAGGTGTCCTGTCCCTGGGGAAGCCCCCCCCCGCCCAGGGCCGAGACCGTCGCGGCGACCAGCAGATCGCCGTTTGCGAGCACGGTGAGCGCGGCCTGTCCGTTGCCGCCGCGGAACGGGACCTGGCCCTGGTAGCCGGAGAACTCGTGGGCGGAGAGCGGGCCGAGGTGGACTCCGGGCTGGAACCCGTCGGTGGGGTCGGTCAGCGCGGCCGCGGTGCCGGGAAGGGTCAACTGCTGCTGGGCGTCGACCGAGCCGTCGGCATTCACGACGAAGACGGAGATGGCGCGGGTGGTGGTGTCGTTGTCCGTGCGGGAGAAGCTCGCGAGCGTGCCCGCCTCGCCGCCCCCAGAGGCCAGGGGGGCAAAGACGCGCGGGGCGTAGGAGATGTTGCCGCGGGCCGAGCCGCTCCCACCCGGGAGGTAATCCTTGGTGGTCGTGATGGTGAGGGGAGCGGACTCATAGAGGTAGTTGGATGCGAAGTCCGAGCCGACGAGCACGGCGCGTCCGGCCAGAGCGCCGGGAATGACCGTGGGCGTGAGGAGCGACGTCTGCGTGTCGAGCACCAGGTCGGTCGCCGCCGCGTCCTGCGCTCCGCCCTGCTGCACGCGGTTGACGACCCCGGCGGCCCGCGCGCCGGCACGCACGCGCAGGAGCTGCTTGTTCGCGAGGCGCGCCGTGGCGGCCATGCCGTATCCGTCCGCGAGGAGGTGCACGGCCCCGGAGGTGTCGATCCCCCCCAGGCCGAACGAGGCCGTCGCCACGTTCCCGCTGGCGTTGGAGGGCTTGTTCTGGAGCGCGGCGATGCGGGAGACGAAGAGCCGGTTGGGGCGGCGGGTGGGGATCTCCACCAGGGCCGTGATGACATTCTGCTCGTCGTCGCCCGTGCCCATCACGGCGTCGGGCCCGGCGCCGAACTCCATGAAGGCGAGGCCCAGTCGCGTCCCGTGACGGCCGGCGGTGGCGAGAAGTCCGTACTGCCCGGTGCCGTCATCGGTGGGCGTGGCGTTGCTGGTCTCGTTCACGCCCTGGCCGGGGGCGTGCCAGGCGTGGTAGCTGGACGCGAGATAGGGCGCGCGGACCATGATGGCGCTGGCCGCCTGGGACCCGATGTAGTGATTGAACAGACCGGTCGAGTTGGCCCGGCTGGCCTTGGCGATCGGGCCGAGGGCAAATCGGCCGCCCCACGAGCCCTGCTTGGTGGCGAGGTCTACCACGTAGTGGTTGAGCTGTTCCGAAGGGCTCGTGCGATAGGCATCGAGCGCGTCGCCCGGCAGCCCCGGGGCCGTGGCGGTCGAGTCCTGGGCCCGGCAGACGGCGGCGAGCCCGAACCAGGAACCGGCCGCGGCCGCGAGGCCGAAGACCGGGACGCGGCGTCGTGGATTCGCGTGGCGGGGCATGAGGCTCCTTCGCGGCGCGAGCGGGTCGGGCCACTCTTGCCCGAGCCGGGCGTCGGCCCGGGCGAGTCACAGACACTACGGATGGAAGGCTACCTCGGCCTGATCAATGAGCGAGCGGGCTCGCGTCTGATTCGGCCAAGCGGGCCCGCAGAATGAGGTGCTGGCGCTCCATCCACTCCCGGAAGGTGGGGTCCTTTTCGCTGAGAAGGGCCCGTTTCAGGCGGTCGAGCGTGTCCTGATCGGCCTGGTCGCGCACCACGTCGAGGTAGGTCGAGTAGCGCAGGGCATCCTGGTAGCCGGGATCGCGTTCCAGGGCCAGCTCGTAGTACCGGGCGGCCTCGTCGAGATACTGGCGCTGCTGGTAGAGCACGCCGAGGTTGAACATGGGCCTCGGGTCGGCCGGGGCGAGGTCGGCGGCGACGCGGAAGGCCGTGGCGGCCTCGACGCCGTCGCCGCGCTTCATCAGCGCGACGCCGAGGTTGTGCCACGCGGCCCCGTAGTCGTGGTACGCCTGCACGGCCCGGCGATAGTTCTCGATCGCGTCGTCGAGCCGGCCCGCGCGTTCGGCGGCGTAGCCCGCGCTCTCCAGGCGCTGCGCCTCGGAGAGCCGGGCGCGGTGATCGACGGCGGGGAGGGGGGCGGGCTCCTTCCAGCCCCGGTCGGCGGAGCAGCCCTGGAGGGCGAGCCCCGCGCCGAGCGCCGCCACGAGCAGGGACGCGGGGCGGAGCGTGGCCGCGGGTGGCGTCGTTGTCATTTGGTCCGCTCCAGCCGGGTGAAGGTGATGTCGGCGCGCCATCCCGGCCGCGGGTCGGTCGCGGAGACCGGGCGGACGGGGACGAGGCGGAGCGTGCGGGTGACGATACCCGGAACGACCTCGCCCGACTCGGCCCGCGTCAGGAACTCGAGGATGGGGTGGGGCTCGGCGCTGGCGACGGTGGTCCGGAGATCGCGCCGCGAGACCCCCCCGGGCAGGCCGCCCGCGCGCCCGGGCTGCGGGTTCACACGGACCTCGCCCAGCCCGACCTGGCGCGCCAGCCGCTCGAGCGCCGAGTGGGCCAGCGGGTCCTCGGGGTGGATATCGGTGGTGCTGGCCTGGGAGAGGCGCCGGGCCTCGTCGATGAGCGCGACGACCGCGCGGTTCTGGTCGTGCTGGACGCGGAGCTGCTGGCGCGCGTCGGCGAGCGCGCGTGCCTGGACCGCGGTGTAGGCCGAGCAGACCAGCAGGAGCCCGATCGCCGCCAGCACCAGATAGCGCGGGCGGTTGGCGCGCTCCATGGCGGCGGCCGCGACCGACTGCCGGAGGCGGACCTGCTCGAGCTGCTCCGTGCCCGCGAAGGTGGTCATGGACGGCGTGCTCCGGACTCACCGGCCGGGACGACGGGGGTCCAGTTCCCCTCGAGGACCCAGGGCTGCCCCTCGCCCAGCGCCGAGGTGAAGCTGGCGGCGCTCGCGCGCCAGATCAGGCGATAGGCCCCGACCGGGTCGGCCTGGCGGAGCCGGGCCGCCACGCGCGGGACCGCCTCGCTGTTGGGGGCCAGCAGCCGGGCGGTGGCGCTGAGATCACCGAGGTTGACCTCATCCAGCTTCACGGGCTCCTCCTCCTCCATCAGGGCGGTCAGGAGCAGGGAGAGCTCTCCCAGGACGGGGCGCTCGGGTTCGATATCGGCCCGGCTCTGGCGGAGCTGGTTGACCATGCCGCGCAGCGGTCCGCTCGGCTCGGGCTTGCTCGAAAGCCCCGGGACGAGGTCCTCGGCGCCCTTGAGCGCCGTGGTGAGCTCGGAGGCCAGCTCGGCGCGCTTGCCGAGCACGCGCCCCGCGGCCTGTGCCATGTTGTGCCCCAGGACCCCGAGCGCGACGCCGGCGGAGGCCACCAGCACGGCGGCCCAGCGGTACCAGGCGCGGTGCGGACGTCCCGGACGCTCGGTGAGCTCGACGATCCCCGCCGGGGTGCCGACGCCGCGCTCCGGCGTGCCCCGCGCCAGCCGGGCCAGCGTGGCGCCGACCGGGTCGTCGTGGGCCACGGCATCCAACGTGGCGCTCGGCCACAGACGCCCCAGCGCCTGGGCGGCGACGCCCAGGGACGCGCCCGGTCCCTCGCCGCTGAGAATCTGCGGCCCGACCAGGACGATCCGCGCGGGCGCGGTCCCGAGCTGGGACGACCAGGCGAGCCAGTCCGCCGTCAGGCGCGCGGCCTCGGGGGCCCCGCACGCGACCAGCAGCGTCGGCTCGGGCGCGGGCTCCGCGACGCGGCGCGCCAGCCCATCCCCTCCCGGGTCGACCGGTGGGGGCTCGGCGTGCAGCGTGCTCCGCAGACGCATCGACCCGGCTGCCGCCACCGCCCCGTCGATCGACCACGACCAGACCATCCGTCCCGAAGGGTCCAGCACGACGACGGCGGTCGTGACCGACTGGCTGGCCGCCACGCGCGGGGAGTCGGGGGCCGCCGACGACCGACTGTCCCAGGCCTCGGCGGCGGCATGCCAGAAGCTCACGACACGATCCACGCCGACACCGAGGCGGTCCAGCTCGTCGAGGATCACACGGGCCGGCACGTCGGGGACCGAGAGGACCCCGAGGCGGCGGCGCGCGGGCTCGGCGGGCGCGTGCGTCCCCTCACCGGCGGGCTGGGGCGGCGAGTCGCAGTCATCGCTCGGGCAGAGCACCTGGATGCTGCGGTCGGTCCCGACCCCGTCGCTCACGGCGGTGAGCAGCCCGCCACCCGCGCCCTCGGTCTCAGCCTCGCCCGACTGCGACCGGAGCTGCGCGAGGGACGCCGCCACGACGGTGGGATTGGTGCTGGGCAAGGAGGCCCACAGGCACAGGGCGCCGTCGGTGTCGAGGCAGACGGCGCCGAGCTCGCGACGGAGGCCCGCGGCCCGCAGGCGCTCGACCACCCAGCGCACGGCCTGGCGGTCGGTCTCCACCACGCGCTGCTCGTCGATGACCTCTTCGGTCGGCGGGGACCAGGCCTCGTCCAGACCAGGACCGACCAGCCGCACGCGGCGGAGCACCGATCCGGCTCCCTGGCGCTCCAGGTAGAGCACCACCGGGCTCACGAGCCTCCCTCCGGCTGCTCGTCGGCCGGCTCCTCCTCCTCGGGCCCGGGCTCATCTTCCTGGCCGTCCTGCTCCGCCGGAGTCGGCCCGGAATCCGCGCCGCCATCCGCCGGCGCGGGCGGCGTCTCCGCGGGGGCCGGCGGGGGCGGCGCCGGGGAAGGTGACGCATCGCCGGGCTTGGGACCGGGATTGAGGCCCGGGACGATGGGCTTGGGGGGGACCAGCGGTTGGGCCTGGCCGATGCCGGCCGGGCCGGGCCGCCCCGGGGGCACCGCGTTGGGCTGGGCGCCGCGCATCTGGCGGAGCCGCGCCGCCCGTTCGGCCTCGGACTTGAGGCGCTCCTGCTCGGCCGCGGCGGCGGCGGGGTTGGGGTTGGCCATGCCGGAGGGGCGCGTGGGCACGCCCGGGGGCCGTGCCGCGGGGGGCTCGATCGCCCAGTCGACGATCTTGGGCGCCAGGTCGAGGCGGTTGGCGATGCCGAACTGTTCGAGCGTGATGTGCGAGCGCTCGATCGCGACCACCTTCATGCCGTCGATCTCGTCGCCGATCGAGACCAGTTGCTGAACCCCGCCGCGCGAGATGAGCGCATGCCGGGCACGGGGCCCGATGATCGATCCGATGAACCGCACGGGAGCGGCGGGGATGGAGGCGGGCTCGGGCATCGGGCTCGCCGGCTGGGCCGTCACCGGCTGCTCGGGCTCGGGCGCGGCCTCCGGAGGGTGCCCCATGCCCTCGAGGGCCGATCCGAGGAGCGGTACGTCCAGCTCGGACCGATCGGGCGGCGGCGCCGGGGGGTCGGCCATCGGGGGTGGTGTGCCGGCGGTCGTGCCGGGGACCGTCTCGGCGCTCAGCGGCAGTGGCACCACCAGCAGCGCTCCGGCCGCCAGCACCAGGGCCCCCGCGGCGGCCTTGGCCAGCAGGGTGTATCTTCGGGCTTGGTCGCGCGGCAGGGTCATGCGAGGGAAGGTTACGTCGGGAGAACCGGCGGCGGCAGCGGGCTAGGAGCCGCCCACCGCCTCCAGCTCGGCGGTCTTGTCCTCCCACTGGATCACCACGCTCCCGCCCTCGGTGATGTTCAGCCCGGTGGGGCCCGTCATCAGCAGCCCCTCGATCCGCTCGAGCACGCGCGCGTCGGTCCGGCTGGCGCCGGACTCGACGACGATCCGCCAGAGGACCGGGCTGACCGTCAGCATCTCTTGGAGCGCCTGGGCCGCCTCCGGGGGCAGGTTGGCGGCCCGGATCGCCGCCGCGAGGTCCTCGGCGGTCAGCGGCGTGCGCTGGCGCAGGGCCGCCAGCTCGGCGAGCACGCCCGCCGAGTCGTCGCCCACGCAGGTGGCGACCAGGGCCTCAAGAACCGGATCGGGGGCGGCACGGAGACTGACCGCGACCGGGCCGTCGGCCCGGACGACCTGCTCGAGCTGGCCCGGAGCGGAGACGGCCAGACGCGCGAGCATCAGGCGGGTCCGTTCGCGCTGAGCCGGCGTGAGCAGAGCGGCGCTCCCCAGGATGGAGCCCTGACCGTCGCCGAGGTAGACGCGCACGACCGGGCCGGAGGGAAGCTCGATCTCGTACGCCAGCCCGTCCTCCCCGAGCTTGCCGTGCACGTCGGCGCCGGCGGAGATGAACCACATGTCCGTCATGTCCTTGATGCCGACGGCGAGGTGGTGTCCCGCGTACGTCTCGGTCTGGCGGCGCACGGCGAGCGCCGTGTTGGCGGTGAGTTCCAGCACGAGCGAGACGGCCAGCCCGCCGACGAGCGCCAGCATCACCACCAGGGGCATGGCAAAGCCGCGCTCCGAGGCGCGGGGCCGGGCCATGGGTCCGCAACGATCGCCGCTCATCGGCGACCCCTCGAGGCGCCCGGCTGGCCCGGGGGCGGAGAGGCTCCCGGCCCGGGCGCCGGCCGCGCGGGGGGGGAGCGCGTCCCGGGATCGGGCGCGCTCGCGGGACCGCTGCTTCCGGTCGCGCCCGGCGCGGAGGCTCCCGCGGGAACGGCCGGGTTGGCCGGGTCGGCAACGGTCGAGCCCGGTTCGGGGCCGATGGTCCATCCCACCTCGAACATCCACTCCGCCACGCCCCCCGCGACGGTCTCGACGCGGAGGTTCACGAAGGCCGGGAGGTCGTCGGACCAGACCCCGCTGAGGTGGTCGTAGAACCTGCCCCCGTCGCTGACATTGTGCTCGTCCGTGGTGGTCTTGAAGACCTCCCAGCGGCAGGAAGCAAGCCCGGGCGCGAGGAGCAGATCGCCAACCCCGCGCCCGCCATGACCGCTGAAGCCGGCCCCGCTGAGCTGCCGCCACCACAGCGACCACGATCCCTCGCCTGCGGGGTCCTCCGGCGCGTCGTAGCGGAGCTCGAAAGCGCCCCGGACGCCCGGCACGATGCGCTCGGCGAGCTGGGCGAGGGCCTCTTCCGGGTCAGCCGGACGGCCGCGCAACGATCGGCGCCGCTCGGGGCCCGGGTCGGCGGCCTCGTCCGCGATATCGACAAAGACCGGCGCGGTGCGCAGCGCCAGCTCGAGGCGCTGCGGCGCCACCATCCGTCCCTCCACCAGCATGACGGGAGGCTGGAAGGGGTCGGGCTCGAGGAGGAAGCGCGGCGCGGGCGGGGGCTCGGCGCCGAGGGCCGCGGGCGCGGGGGGAGGTGGCGGGGCGGGCGCGGGGCGGTCGTCGGCGCCGTGGCGCGTGGGGCTGGGCGGGGGCGGCATCGGCGCGTCGCTCATCACTAGCGTCCGCAGCGCCTTCTCGACCGCCTCGTGCGCGAAGGAGAGGTCGCTCGCCTCGTGGAAAGCCTCCTCGGCGTCGCGCTGGGCGCGCTCCACCGCGGCGAAGAGCCCGATGCAGGTGACGGCCACCATCGCGCCGAGCATGGCGGCGAGCATCAGCTCCAGCAGGGTGAAGCCGCGCCGGGTCATCGCGCGGGGGCTCCGGGGGCGCCGGGGCGGCCCGGCGCGGGCGCGCCGGGCGGCGCTGCGGGCGCCGGCGCCGCGACGGACTCCGGGGTCCCGGTCAGGTCGTTGATCACGTCGATCAGCCCCTCCATGTCCTCGCCGATGCGCCGGGTGACGTCCTTGTTGCGGAAGACCCGGGCCCCGACCGGGTCGTAGAGTCGCGTGAGCATCGCCAGCTCGTCGCCGCGGGCGACGCCGGGCCCGGCCTCTTGGGCCTCGTAGACGCGGACTGTCAGCAGGCGGAAGCGGTTGGTGGGGATCTCCGAGGCGCCGGGGCGCAGCTCCGTGCGGCGCATCTGCATCTCGACCCGCTGCTCGGAGAGGTCCCACAGGTAGCGGTAGGTCCCGTACTCCACCGGCAGGCCGCGCTGCGGCATTGCCCGCTTGTTATCCAGGTACTGCAGGACGAGCCGGTTCGCCACCTCGAAAGCCCCGAGGGTGCGCTTGCCCTCGGCGTTGGTGCGCACCGCGAAGGCCAGGACGCTGGTGATCGAGATCGCCACCAGGGCCAGGAGCATGGTGGCGAGCACGACCTCGAGCAGGGTCATGCCGCGCGCCGGGGGTCGAGGACGGGGCCGGACCGAGCGCGTCCGGCTCATGGCTGGGGCTCGTCCATGGTCCAGACGTTGATGTCGTCGGCGGTGTTCTGGATGCCGTCGGCGCCCTTGCTGATGAGCGTGAAGGGGCGGCCCGCCTCGTCGCTGGGGGCGAAGTAGATGAACTCGTTGTTCCAGCCGTCCTTGGGGAGCTTCTCGAGCTGCTTGGGCACGAGCTCCCCGAGGTCGGCGGGGTAGCGCGAGCTGCGGGCCTGGAACTTGGTGAGCTCGGCCTTGATCTGCGACATCTTGCTGATGGTCGTCCCGCGCTTGGTCTCGTCGACGGAGCCGCCCAGGTTGACGATCACGACGGTCGCCAGCAGGCCGATGATGAGCACGACCAGCATCATCTCGAGCAGGGTGAAGCCCCGGCCCGGGCGGCGGGCCGGGCGGCGGAGCGCCCCGTGTCTGCGAAGGTTCATGTCTGGCTCCTTGTCGTCCCGCGGGGGGGGTAACCCGCCGCGGCTGAGTTGTGTCCGTCCGATCAGCGTCCCACGCGCCCGCCGAGGGTCAGCATGGGGAGCAGCACCGAGACCAGCAGCGACCCGATCAGCAGGAACATCACCACGATGAGCAGGGGCTCCAGGGCCGCCAGGGCCCGGCTGGCGCGCCGGTCGACCTCGTCGGAGAGGTCGGCGGCGAGGGTGGAGAAGGCCGACTCGAGGTCCCCGCTGCGGTCCGCCGCGATCATGAGACGGCGCGTGGCCAGCGGGAGCGAGGTGACCTCCTCGATGAGCACGGGGAGCAGCCCGCCCGAGACCAGGCGCGTGCGCAGGCGTTCGAGCTGGGCGCGCAGCGTGGGGTGCGTGACGGCCTGGTTGGCCACGCCCAGGGCGTCGGCGATGGGAATCCCGGAGCGGACCATGGCGCCCATCACGGCGAAGAAGCGGGCCGACTCCTGGGCGAGGACGACCTGCTTGAAGAGCGGGAGCCGGCGCGCCAGCCGGGCCGCCAGGTCGGCCACGGCGCGGCGGACGACCAGCAGTCCCGCCAGCAGGGCGGCGGCGAGCAGCCCGATGAGTCCCGCGTGCCCGCGCATCCACGAACCGACGGCCATCACCAGGCGCGAGTAGCCCGGGAGCTTCATGTCCGCGGCCTGCAGGGCGTCGCCCAGGCGCGGGACGACGACCATGAGCATGATCACCGCCACCAGCGCGCTGATCGAGAGGACTACCACCGGGTAGACCATCAGGGTGCCGGCCTTGCCCGAGAGGGCCAGCCGCCGGCGCATGGTCTGGCCCAGGCGGGCCGCGGCCCCCGCCAGGTCGCCCGTGCGCTCGGCGCCGCGGTAGACGGCGATGGTGACGTCGTCGAACCCGCCAACGCCGGCGCAGGCGTCGGCGAAGGACGCGCCGGCTGCGACGCGCTCGCGGAGGCGCTCGATGCGGGGGCGGGCCGCGGGGCGGACGGTCTGGGCGGTCACGTCGAGCGCCTCGACCAGGGGGACGCCGCGGGAGAGGAGCTGGGCCAGTTGCTCGTTGAGGGCCGCGTGGTCCTTGATGGTCAGGCGGGTCTCGGAGGCGAGCCAGCTCGGCAGCGTCCACCAGCGCAGGAGGAGCAGGCTCTCGCGGCGCAGGGCCTCGGCGAGGGCCCCGCTGCTGCGGGCCTGGCGGATTCCAAGCTTCCGCCCGCCCCGGGCCCGGAGCGCCAGATACAGGAAGGAAACTGGTGCCGCCGCCCGGCTCATGGTCCGCCCCTGACAATCCGAGTCCGCCCGGACCCATCGCCGGGCGTCCGCGATCGCGCGGCGCCGGCCCCGGTGAGCCCGAGTGTCATCACCCCACCCGCCGCAGAAGCCCCATCCCGTAGTTCATCGGGGACAGGTACAGGTCCACCTTCTCGTACAGGCCAGCCCCGACCCGGTTGGCGGTATCGAGCAGGTGGCGCCCGCCCGCGTGCCCGCCGCAGAGGTCCGGGAACGTGTCGTGCAGCAGGACGAGCCCGCCGGTCTGGAGCACCTCCTCGGTCGCCCAGAAGTCCTGGAGCACGCCCCAGACGCCGTGGTCGGCGTCGAGGAAGGCGAGCTGGACGCCGCCGGCGGCGCGGAGCTCCGCGTGCGCCGCGCGGATCTCGAAGGCGGTGTTCCCGCGGTGGAGCACCGCGTGCTCGGCGAGGCCGGCCCGCGCGATCGACTCGGCGACGCGGCCGATGCGGTCCTCTTTCAGCTCCGCGTCGCGGTACGGCCCCTTCTCGATGGGCCCGAAGTAGTCGAAGGTGTGCACCACGCCCGCGTCGCCGTTCTCCTTCAGCGCCGCGGCCATCCAGATCGTGCTCACGCCCAGGAAGGTGCCGGTCTCGATGACCACGCGGGGGCGCAGGTTGCGGACCAGAGCGTGCACGAGCAGGCCCGCCTCGGGCGAGAGTGAGCTCGGGAAGGCCAGCGGGTCGGCGTAGAGCCGCTTGAGCGCGCCGAGCCAGGCGCAGGCCGGGTTGTCCAGGTAGGCGGGGAACTCCCAGCGGCGCGGATGCTCCGGGGCGTGGTGACGCGGGTAATAGGCCAGGGCCTGGCGCTCGGGAGCGCGCTTGCGGCGCGGCACGCGCGGGCCGGCGGGTCCCGGGGGATAGGTGCCGGGCCGCCCCGGGACCTCGCTGCGCGGGGGCACGTAGCGGACCGGGCCCGCCGGGGTCTGGATCGCGTCGTACTGGCGCATCGGCGACGCATAGAGCCACGGCGCGGTCAGGGGCGTCGGGGGCTCGCGCCGGGGACGCACGCTCCGCCGTACCTTCTCCGCCAGGTTCGTCACGCGCTCGCTCGCTCCCGGGGTTCGGATCAACCCCCACCGACAAGACCAGCCGTGAGGCGGCTCACCACAGGAACAATGCCGTCAGCCCAACGACGAGCAGCGCGGCGGTCACCATCGCCCAGACGGGCAGCGACCGCGTGCCCCCGAAGGCGTGGCCGCAGTTGTAACACAGCTCGGCCTCGTCGTAGACCTCGGTCTTGCACT
>DASPKO010000261.1:0-7772 GCA_035628055.1 Phycisphaerales bacterium | reverse complement strand
TGGGAGCCGCCGGGCCGGCGGCGCACCGGGAGATGGCCGAGCTGATCGCACGCCTGGGGGGGATCGACCTGGTCATCACGGTCGGGCACCTGGCGCTGCACCTGGCCGGACGGCTCGGGGAGCTCGGCACCGCCGCCCGCGTCATCCCGCTGAGCGACCTCGACGAACGCCAGGCCGAACGCGCCGCGGCCCTGCTCCGCCCCGGCGACCTGGTCCTGCTCAAGGGCTCGCGCCGCGTCCGCCTGGAGCGACTGGTGGCCGCCCTGAAGTCCGCCCACGCGCCCGGGACGCGGGCCCAGCCGGCCCCGGCCGTCGCCTAACCCTCCATGCTCTACGTCCTGCTGGATCTTCTCCGCGCCCGGCTGCTTGACTGGGACCTCTACCGCTTCGTGCGCGTGCTCGACCAGCTCACCTTCCGCGCCCTGGCCGCGGCGGCCATCGCCTTCTTCACCGTGCTGGTGCTCGGACGGCCCGTGATCGAGTGGCTGCGGCGCCGGAAGATCGGCGACACCGGCCTCACCGACGCCGCGGGCCTGCGCCAGGCCGCCTCGAGCAAGGCCAACACCCCGACCATGGGCGGGCTGCTCATCGTGGGCGCCGCCGCCGGCTCCACGCTCCTGCTCGCGGACGTCCGCGGCAGCTTCTACATCAATCTCGGCCTGGTGGTGATGCTCTGGCTCGCGGCCCTGGGCGGGTTCGACGACTGGCTCAAGCTCACCGCCGCCTCGCGCCCCGGCGCCTCGCGCCAGGGCCTCCGCGCCTGGGAGAAGCTGGTCTTCCAGATCGGGCTGGGCGCGCTCGTCGGCGTCTTCCTCTACAGCCACGGCGATTCGGCCGCCCCGCGCGACCTGGCCCACGTGCTCAACCTCCCCTTCCAGCGCACCTACGACCCGGGGGCGGGCGGGGCCATCAGCGGCGGCCTGTGGTTCCTCCCGCGCGGGCTCTTCGTCATCTGGGCGATCCTCTTCCTCACCGGCATGTCCAACGCCACCAACATCACCGACGGGATGGACGGCCTGGCCGCGGGCGTCACGGTGGCCGTCGGCGCCGGGCTGATCGTCCTCTGCTTCATCGCCGGCGACGAGGGGGCGGCCCAGCGCCTGCTGGTGCCCTTCGTGACCGAGAGCGACGAGCTGATCGTGCTCGCCGCGGCCGTCACGGGCTCGTGCCTCGGGTTCCTGTGGTGGAACTGCGCCCCCGCCCAGGTGTTTATGGGCGATACCGGCTCCCTGGCGCTCGGGGGCACGCTGGCCTACATCGCCCTGGTCATCCGCCAGGAGTTCCTGCTCCTGCTGATGAGCGGCGTCTTCCTCGTCGAGATCGCCTCCGTGGTGCTCCAGGTCGGCTACTTCAAGTGGAGCGGTGGCAAGCGCGTCTTCCGCTGCGCCCCCTACCACCACCATCTGCACCTGGGGGGCTGGACCGAGCAGCAGGTGGTCGCGCGCTTCTGGATCATCTCGGCCATCCTCATGGTGCTGGGCCTGGCGCTCGTGAAGGTCCGGTAGGGGCCCCCGGTTCGCGGCGGTCACTCCGGGGCCGGCGCCGCGCGGCGCCGGCGCGCCCGCGCCCGTGACCGCCTCCACGATCGCTCCGGCAGCACCTGCGCCAACAGGAGCACCGCGAGCTGGGCCGGCAGGACCAGCATGCCAAGCACCACCTGCCACGTAGGCCGAGGGGCGACGCCCGCGGGGACGACCACCCAGTGCCAGGCGGCCGCCAGCGCCGCGACGCACAGCACGTAGACCACTCCCAGGCGGAGCGCCGCGCGGCGCCAGTACGCCGCTTCCGCCCTCGCACGCCCCAGGGGAGCGCCCAGAAGCCGCTCCAGGGCGGCCCGCTCCCGCGAGCCGGCGGCGAGCCGGAGCCGCTCTCCGGTCGACCATTCCACCAGCACCGTTCCCGACTGCCACCTGACCGAGCGCACGTCGCGCCAGCTCAGGGGTCCCTGCAAGGCGGGCGTGATCGGCTCGAGGCCGCCCGAGGTAATGACACAGCGGCGCACCGCGCGGCTGCGGCGCCAGGCCGGGACCAGGACGACGGCGGGCACGATCATGAACAACGAGCCCAGCACCAGGGCCGCCGCCACCGTCAGCGCGTCGAGCACGCTCACGCCCGACGGTCCCGCCGCAGCCTGTCCCGTGAGCGTGGCCGTCACATAGACGCCGCCCGCGAGCACGAGGGCGCCCATCAGCACGACGAGCCATGGGGGCGCGGCAACGTTCCGGCATCTCAGCCGCAGCGTGCCCTCGCGCACGCCGCGGCGGACGGAGCGTTGCTGGGCCCGGCGGGCCACGCACGCGACCTGCTCGGAGCGCAGGTCGACCGAGACCGTCCGGCCCTCGTGCCGGGCCAACTCACCCTCGTCGTCCAGGATCCGCGCCCGCCGCTGCTCGAGCAGCACGTGCGAGTAAGGGATTGCAGCGCTGAGCAAACGTGCCGGCACATTCGGGCCGGGCCTCACGTGCACGCCTCGGAGACCCGGCACTCCCTGCACTGTCAGCGGGAACGCCACACCCGGAGTCTACGGCCCGGGCGGGGTCTTTCCGGCGCCGCGGATCAGCGCCGGGCCCGCCGGCGTGGCGAGGGCGGCGCGGGCTCCTCCTCGGCAAAGGCGTCCGGGAACTCGTCCTCGTCCTCGGGCGGCGCATCGGCATCGAAGGGCGGCGCGTCGTCCAGGTCGGTGACGGGCTCGCCCTCCTCGTCCTCCTCTTCCTCCGAAGCGTCGTCTCGCGGATCCGCCTCGTCGTCCTCGAGCCCGGGAGCGCCCAGATCGTCGTCGGCCTCATCGTCTTCAGACTGGGCGGAGCCCGAAGAGTCCTGGCCGGCCTCACCCTCGGCAGAGGCGAACAGACCCCCAGCGGCGGTCGGCGCGGCCTTGGGCTCGGCGAGGGCGGCTGGCGCTGGCGGCCTGCTGGCGGCGCGCTCCGCGTCCTCCTGCGCCTGCGCCTTGAGGGCCGTCCACTCCTCGGGGCTCATGAGCACGTCCCGGGCCACCGTCCCCTTGTGCTGCCCGAGGATCCCCGCCTCGCCCATCATCTCGATGAGCCGTGCGGCACGTGTATAGCCGATCGCCAGCCGCCGCTGCAGCATCGAGACGCTGCCCAGCTTGGTCTCGAGCACGATCTCGACGGCCTGGTCGAAGAGCGGGTCCTCCTGGGCGGTCGCCAGGCCGTCCCGCACCTGCTCCTGGCTGGGAGCCCCCGGGCGGATCTGCACGAGCTGGCGTTCGAAGCTGGGCTCGGCCACCTCGCGCATGAAGCGGACCACCCGGCGGATTTCCTTGTCGTCGACAAGGGTGCCCTGGGCACGCATGAGCTTGTGGCTGCGCGGGGAGAGATAGAGCATGTCCCCCATGCCCAGCAGCAGCTCGCCCCCCTTCTGGTCCAGCACGATCCGCGAGTCCATCCCGCTGGCGACCTTGAAGGCGATCCGCGCGGGCATGTTGCTCTTGATCAGCCCCGTCACCACGTTCGCCTGCGGGCGCTGCGTCGCGATGATCAGGTGGATGCCCACGGCCCGCGCCTTCTGGGCGATCCGCACGATCGAGTGCTCGACCTCCTTGTTGGTCATCATCAGGTCGGCCAGCTCGTCGATCACGAAGACCATGTAGGGCAGCCGCCGCGGGATCCGCGCCTCCTCCTCCGGGCTCGAGGGACGGAAGGCCTCCTTGAGCTCGTCGAACGAGAGCTGGTTGTACCCGGCGATGTCGCGGCAGCCGGCCTCGGCGAGCAGCTCGTAGCGCTCCTCCATCTTGCCCACCGCCCATTCCAGGATCGCGGCCGCCTTGGCCATCTCCGTCACCACCGGGCACATCAGGTGGGGAATGTCCTTGAACTGCGACATCTCCACCATCTTCGGGTCCACCAGCACCAGCTTCAGCTCGCTGGGCTTCTTGGTGTACAGGAAGCTCATGATCACCGTGTTCATGCAGACGCTCTTGCCCGAGCCGGTGGTGCCGGCGATGAGCAGGTGCGGCATCTGGGCCAGGTCGGCGATCAGCGGCTCGCCGCTGGCGTCCTTACCCAGGAACATCGGCAGGGCCATCTTGGCCGAGGCCTCCGTGTTGGTCATCAGCTCCTTGAGCCGGACCTTCTCCTTGATCGCGTTGGGGACCTCGATCCCCACGGTGTCGCGCCCCGCCGTGTTGGGCACGATGCGGATGTTCACGGCTTTGACGGCCCGCGCCAGGTCGCTCGCGACCGCCGAGAGCGCCGCGACCTTCGTCCCCGGCGCCAGCCGGACCTCGTAGTTGGTGATCACCGGCCCCGAGTCGATGCCGACCACCGAGCCGTCGATGCGGTACTCCTTCAGGGCCCGCTCGAGCGCCGCCGCCTGCTCGCGCACGAAGCTCTCCAGCCGCTGCGAATAGTTCTGTTCCGGGTCCTCCAGCAGGTCCAGCCCCGGGAACCGGTACCCCGGCAGCTCCGCCACGTTCTGCAGATCGCGCAGGTCGTCCTCGGTCGCGGCCCGCCGGCTGGCGGCCGCGAATCGCAGCGGCAGCCGCGAGATCTTCTCGCGCAGGGCCTCCGGGTCGAAGACCTGCGGAGCGCCCGGAGCCTCCTCCGCCTCATCGTCCTCTCCCGTGTCCGCCGCGCCGGTGCGTCCCTCCTCGAGGCCGTCCGTCTCGCCGCCTTCCGCGGCGGCGGTCGCGCCCGTGCTCGGGGCGGCGGTCCCCCGCCAGTCATCGTCCTGCTCGGCGCTCCTGGCCGACGCGCGTGGACGCCCCGCCCTGGCGCGGGAGCGCTCGGACGCGGCCGTCTCCGGCGCCGTGGGCTCGGAGTCGCGAGCCGACTCGGAAACGGGCTCGGCCTCTTCCACATCCTCCAGCTCGACGCCCCGCTCCTGCTCGTCAAGCCTCAGGCGCTTGCGGGGCTTGCGCGTCCGGGGACGCCCCGCCTCGGCACCGGGAATGTTCTCGTCGTCGTCCACGTCGTTGGCGCGGATCGGCGTCGCACCGCTCACCGCGGCGCTGGCACGCCCGTGGGCCGTGCGCGCCGCCGCCAGGGCCAACTGCCCCACGGGCTTTCCGGCGCGGGCCACGGCCCGCCCCGTCCAGATCGCCGCGACCACCGCCCAGACGTCGAGCGTCACGACGGCGCCGACCATGAAGGTCGCCGCGAGCAGGAAGAACGTGCCCAGGCCGTTGAACCGGGGGCGCAGCTCCCCCGCCGCCAGGTGCCCGAGCAGGTTGCCCGCCCCGGCCCGGACGGGTCCGGAGTCGGGCGCCAGGAGCGCCTGCACGCCCGCGAGCGACCAGGCCATCAGCACGGCGCCGATGACACGCACGCCCACGTGCCCGACGCGCCGCCCCTGCGCTGCGGCCCAGAGGTGCACGCCCCCCAGGACGATCAGCACCCACAGCCCCAGGCCCAGGAGCTGATACCCCGTGAAGGCGACCGCGGCCCCGAAGCGCCCGCACCAGTTGTGGGCCGGGTCGTTGTGCGGATACACCCCGACCGCGGGCGCGTCGCCCGAGTCGAAGGAGACCGCGCTGACGACCAGCAGGGCCCACAGGGCCGCGGCGCCGACCCACAGGACGCGGCGCCAGAGCAGGCCGTCATCCGCGATCGCGCCGTGCGCCAGCTCGCGCGCAGAGGAAGGCCGTCCCGCGCCGCGACGGGCAAGAGTGCGTTCAGACATCGGGACGGATATCGGCCGGGGCCACGGGACGCGCGTAGAAAGCGCCTAGGACCGCCCCGCCGGACCCGGCACGGGCGTCATCCCCGCCGGGGTCGAGGCCTGCTCGTTGGGCGGGTCGGGCCAGAGCGGCACGTGTTCGAGCAGGGTCTTCTTACGGCTGTAAACGGGATAGATGTAGGCCGTGCGCCTCGCGAACGGATCGCGGGTCGTCGCCATCCAGCGGCTCCAGGCGTGCCGGTCGTCGCCGAAGCTCTGTCCCGTGAGCGTGCCGAGCGAGTCCGAGGCCCGGCGCGTCACCGCGAACCGTTCGTCCGCCAAGGCCCCGATCAGGGCGTAGACGACGCGCGTCTGGGCGTACTGACCCAGCGCGCCCGCGGCCTCGGCCCGGATGTCCCCCTCGGGCTCCTTCACCGGGTCCAGGCGCTCCACGAGCGCGGGGATGGCCTCCGGGTTGTGCAGCCGCTGGAGCGCCCGGGCGGCGTTGAGCCGCACGAGCCGGTCCGGATCGGCCAGCAGCGGCGCGATCAGCGGGGCGTGCTCGGGGCCCCCGTGCATGCCCAAGGCAAAGGCCGCCGCGGCGCGCACGCTCGAGTCGGCGTCGTCGAGGTGGTCCACGTACCCGTTGAGGTATGCCGGTTCGCCCCCGAAGGGTGCGTTGGCCAGCAACACCGTCCCGCGGAAGCGCTTGTCCGGGTCGTACGGATCGAAGAACCAGGCGGCGGCCTGGGCCGGGGTGGGCTGTGAGGGCAGGAAGGCCAGGATGCTCTCGGACTCGGCGGCCCGCTGCCGCCCTTCGCACGCGCCGAGCCCGGCCACGCCGGCGAGCGCGACCGCCCGCGTCAGGGCCCACGACCCCGCCCGGGCTCCGCCGGTCATGGCTGCGCTCCGTCGCATGCGGGAGTTATATCGTCCCCTCGCGATCCCCGCCGCCAGGCAGCGGACCATCGGAGGGGTCGGCGGCGGGCCTGCGGAACACCGCCACGACGTCCTGGACGGGGATCACGAAGAGGCGGTTGTCCCCCTCGAACTCCACGGGAATGGCCTGCTTGGGGTTGAAGAGCACGCGATCGTACGTGCGGATCGGATAGTCCTCGTCGCGCTCGACCTGGGCCGAGATGGCGACGACCCGCCCGGTGAGCGTGGGAATCTCGATCTTGTCGGGCAGGTGGATGCCCGCCCTGGTCTGCTTGCGGTCCTCGTCCTTGCGGATGAGCACGCGCAGGCCAACCGGCTCGATCACCTCGAGCTTCGCGGGGCCGGTGCGCGGTCGGGGCGGTTCCTGGGGCATTGGCGGAGTGTAGAGATCGGCCGCGCGGGGGCGCGCGCACGATTCCTGGCTCCGTCCCCGCCCGCCAGGGGCCCGCGACGCGGTCAGGACTCGGCCTCCGGGTGGTTGAGCGCCTCGAGCCCCATGGGCATCTCGAAGCGGTCGCGGGTGGTGCAGTACCCCAGCCCGCCGAGACGCCCGATGGCGTCGAGCAGGCCCGGGTCGGTGCGGTAACGCTCGTCGGTCAGGCCCGGGCGCGTCCAGATGCGCACGACCTGCCCGATGATCACGTTCCCTCCCCCCGGCACGCCCGGCGCCAGCCGCAGCACGCGCACGGTCCGGCACTCGAAGCTCACCGGAGATTCTCCGACCCGGGGCGGGGTCACGACGGCGCTCGGCACGGGCGTCAGACCGCTGGCGGCGAACTCCGACGCGCCGTACTCCAGCGGCTCGGCACAGGCCGCCATGCGCCGGGCCAGGCCCCGGCTGACGATGTTCACCACGAACTCGCCCACCCCGCCCTCCTCCCGGGGGGCGGCGTTGCGGAGCGTGTCCTTCTCCGACCCGTCGGCCTTGTTGGAGGGGCAGAAGAGCAGCGACATGGGGCGGGCCGAGATCCCATTGAAGAACGAGAAGGGCGCGACATTGAGCCGTCCTTCAGGCGAGACCGACGAGACCAGCGCGATCGGCCGGGGGACGATGCACCCGATCAGAAACTTGTAGCGGTCCGGCGGGGAGAGCGCCTCGGGGTCGAGTTCCATGTCGCCGAGGGTACGACGCGAGCCCGCATGAGCCCGCGCACCGAGCAGAAGCCCGGGGCGGGCTCCCCGCCGGGGGCGTGGCCCGGGTACGCTTGGCCCGATGC
>DASPKO010000260.1:0-15820 GCA_035628055.1 Phycisphaerales bacterium | reverse complement strand
CTCGCCCTGGGTCTGCAGCTCCGCAAACTGCGCCTCGTCGTTCGCGTCGGCGATACTGCCGGGCCGCAGGCCGTCCCCGAGAGAGAAGGAGACGTCGTAGGCCTTCATGATCTCGCAGATCTCACGGAAGCGGGTGTAGAGGAAGCTCTCCTGGTGGTGGGCCATGCACCACTTCGCCATGATGGAGCCGCCGCGGGAGACGATACCCGTCATGCGCTTCGCCGTCAGCGGGATGTAGCGCAGCAGGACGCCGGCGTGGACGGTGAAGTAGTCCACCCCCTGCTCCGCCTGCTCGATGAGCGTGTCGCGGTAGATCTCCCACGTGAGCTCCTCGGGAACGCCGCCCACACCTCGCCCATGTTGCGGGCCACGATGCGGTCCTGCTCGGTACCCGCGACGGCCAGCAGCCGCTGCATCGGCTCGTCGCGGTGCTCCTGACCGAGCGGGAATGTGGAGTGATGGATGGGCAGGAGCCGCTCGGCCCGGGCCCCGTGGAACATCCGCCACACCTGCTCGGGATTCGCGTGGTGGTGGTCCCAGGGCTCGTACGCGCCGATGCCGAAGATCGCCAGGTCCAGCGGCCCCAGGCCGTCGAAGGCGTCGGTCATCGCCGTGTCGCCGCCGAAGAGAACGCGGTGCCCCGTGCCCGAGGCGTCGAGAAGGTACGAGTTGTAGCGACGGTGCCGGTCGAGCGCGGTGCGCGCCCCCCAGTGGGCCGGCTGGATGCTGGTGAGCTTGATTCCCGGCAGGTCGAGGAAGTGTCCCCAGTCGAGCTCGAGGACTCCCCCGAAGCCGCGCGGCACCAGGCGGGCGGTGTTGCGGGCCGTCACCACGAGTGTCTCGGGCGAGATCAGGCGGCGCAGCGAGGGGCGGTCCAAGTGATCGAAGTGCGCGTGCGACAGGAGCACGAGGTCGATCGGCGGGAGCCGGTCGAGGCAGACGGGCAGCGGGCTGATGCGCGAGACGCCGAGGCACCTGGTGCCCACGCGCACGCCGATGCGCTCGGAGAAGACCGGGTCGGTGAGGATGTGCTTGCCATTGATCCGCAGCAGCACCGTGGCGTGCCCGAGCCACGTCGCCGCCAGGTCGCTGCGCGTGAGCCGCTCGAGGTCGAGCAGGCACGCCGAGGCGGGCTGGTCGCAGATCTCGTGCTTCGTGCGCATCGAGTCCAGGAGCTGACGCGGGTAGCGCGAGAGCCCCGAGCGGGTCACCGCCGCCGCGCGTGAGAACTTGCCGCGCGCCGCCGGCCCGGGCCTTCCGTCCCCGGAACCCGCGCCGTCGATGGCCCGGCCCGCCGGGGCGCCTCTGAGACGTTGCTGGGCTCTGCCGGCCATGGTTATCCGTGCCGATCGATCCGTCCCGCCACAGCACTCACCCCGCGAGTCCGACGGTGGCACCCGCGTCCGAGCCGGTGCTACGAGCCGGCCGCCGAGCGAGTTCTGCCGGCGCCCGCCGCCGCGCGTGGGTCGCGGGCCGCCGGCCCCCTGAGCCGGTCCCTCATCATCGGCGGACCGAAGCGCGCCGGCAACGGGTCACTTTCCGCGTTCCAATCCCGGGGGTCGGTTTTCGCTAGCCCTCTCGGTCTGGGGGCCCCCCTGCCCCGGTTCTCGGGCCGACCGGCTCCCGCCCTCCTTCGCGCCGCCATCGCGTGGTTCGGTCCCGGGGCCCTCGCTCATCTCGCGTGCCCGCGCATGCGCCGCCAGCACCGCGCGCGTGATCGCCGCGCCGACCCCGGCCCCGTCCAGCTCCCGCAGCGCCGCCGCGGTCGTCCCGCCCGTGCTGGCGACCCGTCCGATGAGCGCGCCCGGACCTTCCGGCCCGCGGGCCAGGAGCGCCGCCGCGCCCGCCAGCGTCTGGGCCACCACGGCGGCCGCGTCGCGACCGAGCCCGAGCCGGCGCGCCGCCTCCTCCATCGCCGCGGCGAGATAGAAGGCGTAGGCGGGGCCGCTCGCCGCCACCGCGGTGAGCGCGTCGAGCTCCGCCTCGGTGGTGCGCAGCACCAGGGGCCCGACCGCGGAGAAGAGCTCGAGCGCCAGGTCCGCGTCGCGCTCCTTCGCTCCCGGACCGAGGGCGATCGCGGTGACCGCCGCGCCGACCTCGGCGGCCAGGTTCGGCATGGCGCGCACGACGCCGACATTCCCTCCCAGCGCGCTCCCCACCCGCGCCGCCGGCGTGCCCGCGAGCACGGAGATGACCACGCGGCGCTGCGCCGTCAGCCGTGCCCGCAGCTCGGCGCCCACGAGCCCGAGCGCTTGCGGCTTGACCGCGAGCAGGACCTGCCCGGCGCCGGGCGCGTCCTCGGTCTCGTCCAGCCAGCGCAGGGCGCCGGCCGCGTCGGGGACGACCGCCTCCGCAAGGCCAGCCAGCCCCGCGCGCTTCTCGGCATCGGGCTCGGCGACCGCGAAGCGAAACCCGCCCAACTCCGCAGCGGCCGCCCGCTCGGACGGCGCGCGGGAGACCCCCGCGAGCAGGGCGCGCGCCATCGCGCCGCCGCCGATCACCGCCACGTGCCGCCCTGTTCCCGGAGGCCGCGCCATCACGTGCCGGAGCGTACCCGCCCGCAGCGGGTGGGACCCCGGCCCGCACGCCGCCCCAGCGGGCACATGGTCGTCGCCGGAACATGGTGCGCCGCGCGACGATTCGAGAGGTCCAGACCGGGAATTGCAGAACGGGTTCTGATCGTTGCAGGGCGGTGCCGATGCCATGATGGGATCGAGACTCCGCGGCGGAGGGCCGCGACTCAGAACCACACACACGCCGGGGCCCTCGTCTCCGGCGCCGTACAAGGAGCGACACGATGCCTCAGAACAGTGGCAACCAGGGCGGGGGGAACCAGGGCGGCAATCAGGGTGGCGGCAGCCGCGGCGCGGCGGGCGACACCGAGGCCGCTCGCCGGGGCGGCGAGCACTCCGCGGAGATCCAGCAGCGCGACGAGTTCGGTCAGTTCGCCGGCAAGGACGAGGGCGGCTCGGGCCGCAGCGGCGGCAGCAGCAGCGGCGGGGGCAGCTCCGGCGGCCGGGGCGGCTCCAGCGGCGGTGGCGGGAACTCCAGCGGTGGCAGCTCGGGCGGAGGCGGCCGGGGCGGCTCCAGCGGGGGCGGCTCGGGCGGCGGGAACCGCTGATCGGCCGCGTGATTCCTCCGGCGCGGCGCCCTGACGGGTCCCGCGCCGATTCAAGTGCCGGGGCGCCCGGGGGTTTTGGAGCTCACGACCGTGCACAACCCACTCGCCGCGCATGCCGACCCCGTCACGATCCGCACCATCCCCGAGCCCGTGGGCCGCTCCCCCGAGGTGCTGGCACGCGGGGGGGACCACCTGGCCACCCTCAAGTCCGTGCGCGATGAGCCCCGCTGGGGACCCAGCCGCGTCGTGGTCTGGGCCGCGATGCTCATCGGGCTCGGCGTGCTCGTGGGTGTGGTCATCCCCTTCGGCATCGTCGCCTCGCTGGTGGCGGCCCTGGTCGCCACGCTCCTCGTGCTGGCGATCGGAATCCGTGCCAATATCCACGACAACGCCGAGAAGCGCTCCTGGCCCACCGCCATGGACCTGCACCTGCCCAGCGCCCTCCCGGGCCAGCACCCCCGCTAGCCCGGCGCCGCGCCCCGCGCTCGCGCGCGGCTAGCGGCCCTCCCCCGGCGGGCGCACGCTCTCGCGGATGCGCCGGAGAAGGTCGAAGGCCTGGAGCGGGCTCAGCGCCTCGAGCTTGAGCTCACGGATCTCCGCGAGCGCCGGGTGCTCCGGAGGCTGACCGAAGAGCGCCAACTGGTCCTCCCGCGCGGGCGGGCCCACGCCTAGGCTCGCCGCCCCGGGCGCGGGCGCGTGCCGGGCCGGGTGGGGCGCTCCCCCCTGGGCCTCCCCGCCCTCCTGGCGGACGCTCAGGCTCTCGAGCATCTCGCGCGCCCGGCGCAGCGTCGTCTCGGGAAGCCCGGCGAGGCGTGCCACATGGATCCCGTACGACCGGCCCGTCCGCCCCGGCTCGATGCGGTGCAGGAAGACCACCGAGTCGCCCCACTCGCGCACCGCCACGTGCAGGTTGCCGACCGCTCCCGGCAGGCGCTCCGCCAGCGCGGTCAGCTCGTGGTAGTGCGTGGCAAAGAGCGTGCGCGCGCCCAGCCCGGCGAGCGTCTCGGCGATCGCCCACGCCAGCGAGAGCCCGTCGAGCGTGCCGGTCCCGCGCCCGATCTCGTCGAGGATCACCAGCGAGCGCTCGGTCGCGTGGTGCAGGATCCGCGCCGTCTCGGTCATCTCCACCATGAAGGTGCTCTGCCCGGCGTGCAGCGCGTCGTCGGCCCCCACCCGAGTGAAGATGCGGTCGGTCAGCCCGATCACGGCCCGCTCGGCCGGCACGAAGGCCCCCACGTGCGCCAGCAGCGTGAGCAGCGCGGTCTGCCGGATGAACGTGCTCTTGCCGGCCATGTTCGGGCCCGTGATCAGGGCCAGGCTCGGCGCCGCCCCGGCGGCCGCGCGGCCGGCCGGGCCCCCGCCCCCCCGCAGGTGCGCGTCGTTGGGCACGAAGCCCGCGCCCAGCAGCTCGTCGAGCACGGGGTGCCGGCCCTGGACGATCTCCAGCACCGGCTCGGCGACGATCTCGGGCCGGACCCAGCCCCCGCGCACCGCCTTGTCGGCGAAGCAGGCCAGCACGTCGAGCTCGGCGCACAGGGCGGCGAAGTCGCCGATGGGCCCGAGCGCTTCCCGGGCGCGGGCGCACAGGGCCGCGAAGATCGCGTTCTCCCGCTCGAGGGCCCGGGCCCGCGCGTGCGTCGCCTTGTCCTCGAACTCGCGCAGCTCCGGGGTCACGTAGCGCTCCGCGCCGGTGAGGGTCTGCCGGCGCACGAAGCTGGCAGGGGCCGACCTGGCCTGCGCCTTGCTCAGCTCGATGAAGTACCCGAAGACGCGGTTGTACCCGACCTTGATCCCCGGGAGCTTGTGCTCCTCGATCAGCCGGCGCTGGTACTCGGCCAGCCAGCTCGCCGCGTCGCGCTCCAGCAGCCGGCACTGGTCCAGGGCCGCGTCCGCCCCGTCGCGCACCAGGCCCCCTTCCCGCAGGTGCCCCGGCGGCGAGTCCACGCACATCGCGGCGATCTCGCCCGCCAGCGGGGCCAGCACGCTCCGCACCGCTTCCGCCCGCCCGTGGTACTCCCGCAGCGCCGGCGCGTTCTCCGTCGCCCCGGCGATGCCCCCCGCCTCCATCAGCGAGCGCCCCAGGCCGACCAGGTCGCGCGGCGTCGCCCGGCCCAGGGCCACGCGGGCGGCGATCCGCGGCACGTCCTGCACCCGCTGCAGGCACGCCCCGAGCTGCTCCGCCGTGGCGCGTCCCTCCGCCAGCGTGGCCACGCATCGCTGCCGCCGCTCGATCTCGGGCAGGAGGGCCAGCGGGCGGCAGAGCCAGTCACGGAGCAGCCGCTTGCCCATCGGAGTCCGGCAGCCCCGCCCGCCCCCACCGCCCAGGAAAACCCCCAGCAGCGACCCGGCCGCCTCGCCACCCCCCGCGGGCGCGCGCATCGCTCGCAGCACCTCCAGGGAGCGCAGGCTGGTCGCGTCCACGATGAGCCAGCCGTTCGTGGGCTCGCGCTTCGGCGGCCGCAGGTGCTCGAGCCGGGCCGGCGCAGTCCCGTCCCCGCTCCCCCGGCCGCCCGCGTCGGCCTCCGCGCCGGGCCGCTGCGTCCGCACCAGGTAGCGCACCAGCGCCCCCGCGGCGCGCACCGCCGGCTCATCGACTCCGAGCCCGAACCCATCCAGCGTCGCCACGCCGAACTGCCGGCAGAGCGCCTCGGCGGCTTCAGATGCGCGGAAGAACCAGGGAGGCTGCGGCGTCCCCGAGACCCCCGCGGCTCCCGCGGAGGTCAGGCCGCCCAGCACCGCGCCCACGCGCGGGGGCACGACCCCGTCGGCGGTGTCGGCGTACACGAGCTCCGTGACGCTCCGTCGCGCCAGCTCGTCGGGCAGCGCCTCGGCGGCGCAGTCGAAGAGCGCAAAGCCCCCGTCGGAGAGGTCCACCACCGCCACCCCCGCGGGGCTCGCCTCCCCCGCCGCGCCGAAGGCCACCCCCGCCAGCCGCGCACTGGACCCCGATTCGACCAGCGCGTCCTCCACCAGCGTTCCCGGCGTGAGCACGCGCGTCACCGCCCGCTCGATGATCCCCTTGGCCTGCTTGGCCTCCTGCAACTGCTCGCACACCGCCACTCGGAACCCGTGCGCCATCAGCTTGGAGAGGTACACCTCGAGCTGGTGGAAGGGCACGCCGCACATCGGCACGCCCTCGGAGCGCTGCGTGAGCGTCAGCCCGATCGCCCGCGACACCGCGGTCGCGTCCTCGTCGAACATCTCGTAAAAGTCGCCGATGCGGAAGAGCAGCACGCAGTCGGGGTGCCGCTTCTTGAAGCGGGAGTACTGCTGCATCGCCGGCGTGGCCCGGGGGTCTGACATGAGGGCCTTCACCGGCCCCGCGCCGGGCCGGCCTCGGCCTCGGCCCGCGGACGCGGGGTGTACATGAGCGGGTAGAACATGGGAATCTGTGCGGCCGCAAGCGCCCGGTGCACCTCTTCCATCAGCCTCTGCCGGTGCTCCTCCAACTGCGGCGTGAGGACCCAGACGCGCAGCTGCCACTCGACCGCGTTGGGGCCGAGATTCTGCAGCACGACCGCCGGGGGCTGGGCGGGCGGGGGGAGCTCGCCGATCGCGGCCGCGACCGACTCGACCACCCGCCGCAGGACCCGCCGCGTGCCCGCGACCTCCGCCTCGTACGCGATCGCCACGTCGAGGTCGATCCGCCGGATGCGGTAGTGGGTCCGGTTCTCGATGGTCCCGGTCACGATGGCGTTGTTCGGGATGATGATCCGCCGGTTGTCCCCGGTGTCCAGCCGTGTCGACATCAGCTCGATGTCGTGCACCGTGCCGGTCTGGCCGTTGATCATCACCGCGTCTCCCACGCGGAACGGGCGGAACACCAGCAGCATCACCCCGGCGATGAGGTTGGTCAGCGAGCCCTGCAACGCCAGCCCGACCGTGATCCCCGCGGCGCCGATCACCGCCGCGAACGCCGTGATGTTGACCCCGAAGACGCTCAGCGAGGTGAGCAGGGCCACCGCCAGGAGGCCCCAGCGCAGCAGGTTGCTCACGAACGCGGCGACCGTCGAGTCGACCCGGGCCCGCACCATGGCGCGGCGCAGCGCCCGCCGCGACCACCCCGCGAGCCACCACCCCGCCGCCAGCACCAGCAACGCCCCCAGGAGCCGCGGCGTGTACCCGATCGCCACGTCGGTGGCCCGCCGGGCCGCGTCCTCCCCCCGGAGCAGGAGCACGGCGGCTTTCTCGGCGGGTGTCAGCTCTGCGGGGGGCGGGGGCATGGAAGGTCCAAGCCTACCCACCCGGGCAAGGGCCGATGGCGCGCACGGCGGCATCGCCGCGTGCCCCCGCGGGCCGCGAATAACATCCGCCCATGCCGGTGCTCTCCGCCACGAACATCGGCTACTCCATCGGGCAGGAGACCGTCCTCGACGGGGTCAGCCTGACCGTCGAGCCCGGGCAGCGGATCGGTCTGGTGGGACGGAACGGGTGCGGCAAGACCACCCTCCTCCGCGTGCTCGCCGGCGCGCTGCGCCCGGACCGGGGCGAGGCCGTGCTCCAGCGCGGCTCCCGCGCGGGGTACCTCACCCAGGACCCGATCCTCGACCCGGCGTTCACCGTCCGCGCGGAGGCCCTGCGGGCCTTCGCCCATCGCGAGGTGCTGGCGGCCGAGCTGGACACGGTCTTCCGGGAGATGGAGGCGGCCAGCGACGCCGGCGACGACACCGCGGTTGACCGCCTGCTGCGCCGCCAGGCCGAGCTCGACAAGCAGCTCGAGGCCGCCGGCGGATACTCGGTCGAGCACCGCCTGGGCGGGGTCCTGCACGGGCTGGGCTTCGACGACGCGCAGCTCGACCTGAAGGTCGCGAACCTCTCGGGCGGGCAGAAGGGCCGCCTCGCGCTGGGCCGGCTCCTGCTCGAGGGCCCCGACCTGCTCCTGCTCGACGAGCCGACGAATCACTTGGACATCGCGGGGCGGCAGTGGCTCGAGCAGTTCCTGGTCGAGCAGTTCCGCGGCGCGGTGGTCATGGTGAGCCACGATCGCTACCTGCTCGACCGCGTCGTGCACGAGATCGTCGAGCTCGAGCAGGGCCGGCTCATCGAGTACCCGGGGAACTACTCGGCCTTCCGCCAGCTCCGCGCCGAGCGCCGCCTGGCCCAGCGCCGCGCCTGGGAGAACCAGCAGACCAAGTTCCGCCACGAGGAGGCGTACATCCGCCGCTACAAGGCGGGCCAGCGGGCCAAGCAGGCCCAGGGTCGCCAGACCCGCCTGGAGCGCGAGAAGCGCGACTCCACCCTCGAGCGCCCGGTCGAGCTGGACTCCTTCGAGCTGCGCCTCCCCGAGGCGCCCCGCTCCGGCGACCTCGTCGTGGTGCTCCGCGGGGTGAGCAAGGCCTATCCCCGGCGCGCCCCGGACGCGGCCGCCAACGGGTCCGCGCCGCCCGCGGGCGCCCCGGGCCACACCGTCCTGTTTCGCGACCTCACCTTCACGATCTCCCGGGGGGAGCGCTGGGCGATCGTGGGGCCCAACGGGGCCGGCAAGACCACCCTCGTCCGCGTCATGCTGGGCCAGGTCGAGCCGGACTCCGGCTCGGCCCGCCTCGGCTCCGGCGTGATCATCGGCTACTACGACCAGATGGGCGCCAGCATCGACCCGGACCTGCGCATCCACGAGTACCTCCAGCAGGTCATCCGCAAGGAGAACCCCACGGCGCCCCTCTCGGAGCAGCAGGCCCGTGACCTCGCCGGGGCCTTTCTCTTCTCCGGGCGCGACCAGGAGAAGCCCATGGGCGTGCTCAGCGGGGGCGAGCGGAGCCGCGCCCGCCTGGCCGGGCTCCTCGCCAGCGCGAAGAACCTGCTCGTGCTCGACGAGCCGACCAACCACCTGGACATCCCCTCCGCCGAGCGGCTCGAGGCGGCCCTGCGGGCCGGGGACGAGGAAGCCGGCTCCCATCACGCCGGATTCGAGGGAACGCTCATCCTGATCAGCCACGACCGGGCTCTGATCGACGCCACGTGCCATCACCTCGTCGTGCTCGACGGGCAGGGCGGGGCCGAGGTCTTCCATGGGACCTGGAGCCAGTGGCAGCAGAAGCAGGCCGACGCCCGGGCCGCCGCGGAGCGCCAGGCCGACGAGTCCGCCCGCCGTCGCGAGCCGGCGCCGCGTCGCCAGGCCGGGGCGCGGGCCCCCGCCGCGGAGGCCCCGCGCGCCGAGCCTGACCCCGGCGGCGCCCGAACCAAGGCCAGGAGCGGGTACTCCTGGATGAGCCAGGAGAAGCTCGAGGCGGAACTGGAGCGCGTGACCGCGCGCGGTCGCGAGCTGGATGCGCTCATGTCCCAGGACGAGGTCTACCGGGACCGGGACCGCTTCACCAGGCTGCTCGCCGAGAGGTCCGCCGCCCAGGCCGAACAGGAAAAGCTCGAGGCCGAGTGGCTGCGCAGGGCCGAGTGACGCTCTGACGCCGGGCGGCACGCCGCCCGCTCCTGCTACACTCGCCGCCCTCGCCGCGCCCCCCCGCCGGGTTTGCGCCCCTCTTGCAGCAGGGCACGCCGCCGTGCCGATGAGCGTGCCGATGATCCACCCGCATCTGTCCTCCCCGACCGATCCAGCGGCCCTTCTCCTCTCCCGGCGCTTCCTCCTGGGCGGGGGGCTCGTCGCCGGGGCGGCCCTGATGACGGGATGCCAGAGCTCCGGGCGTCTCGGGGCCCTGCCCGCCCCCCGCTGGCCCAGCGACACCCGCCCCATGCCGGCCCCCCCGACTCCCGCCCCAGGCCCGGCCCACGCGGTCGCGCCGCCCGGCGTCATCCCCCGGGCCCAGTGGACCCGCGCCGGCGTCGCCAAGTCCTGGGACATCAACCCCATGAACGGGGTCAGCCGCATCACCATCCATCACGACGCCATGCCCAGCCAGCGGATTCGCGCGGCCGCGGACGCGGCCGCGCGGCTCGAGCAGGTCCGCCGCGCCCACGTCGAGGACCGCGGGTGGGCCGACATCGGGTACCACTACATCATCGACCCCGCGGGGCGGGTCTGGGAGGGCCGCAGCACGCGGTACCAGGGCGCGCACGTGGCGGACACCAACGAAAACAACCTCGGCATCATGGTCATGGGGAACTTCGACCAGCAGACTCCCACGCCCCAGGCCCTGGCGGCGCTCGAACGCTTCACCGGGCAGCAGATGGCCCGCTACCGCATCCCGCTCGCGCGCGTCCACACCCACCAGGAGCTCAAGCCCACCCGCTGCCCGGGCAACGCGCTCCAGGCCTTCATGGTGCGCGCGCGCGTCCCCGGCGGCGCTCTGGCCCGCGCCAGTTCCGGCGCGAGCGCCCTCGGCTGATCACCACATCCCGCGCCCCGTTGCTCCGCGCCGTCCCACTCTTTCCGGGCGGCGTTTTTCGTCCCCGCGGCGTGTATGCTCGATCCCGACGCCGCGCCCGCGCGCGGGCTCACGAGCCGCGCCGCCCCCTGCCGATAGCCTTCCCCATGCCGAGTCTGTCCGCGCTCACCGTGCCCGAAAGCGCCAGGTTCCAGGCGCCGCCGGCCCCATCCTCGATGCCCGCCCCCGCTGGCGCTCCGACCCCCGGCGGCTTCGATCTCGCCGGCGCCTCGGTCTATCTCATCGGCATCGGTGGGTGCGGCATGAGCGGCCTGGCCCGCATGCTCCGCGGCCGCGGGGCGCTGGTCGCCGGCTCAGACGCCTCCGCCTCGGCGCTGACCGAATCCCTCGCCCTGGACGGCATCCCGGTCGGGCTCGACCAGACCCGCCTCCCCCTGCCCGAGCGCTGCGACCTGGTGGTCGCCTCCGCGGCCATCAAGCCCGACAACCCCCAGCTCGTCGAGGCCGGACGCCGGGGCCTGCCCGTGCTGACCTACGCGCAGGCCCTGGGCCGCTGCATGCTCGGCACCACCGCCGTCACCGTCGCCGGCACGCACGGCAAGTCCACCACCACCGCGATGCTCGGGGTCGCGCTCGCCGACGCCGGGCTCGACCCCACCGTCATCGTCGGGGCCACGTGCCCGCAGCTTGGAGGCGGGTTCCGCCTGGGCGCCCGCGCGGTCCCGCTCGGGCCCCTGCGGGGCCAGCCCGGGCTGCTGCTCGCCGAGGCCTGCGAGTTCAACCGCTCCTTCCACAGCTATCACCCGACCGTCGCCGCGATCACATCGGTCGAGGCCGACCATCTCGACATCTACGGCTCGCTCGACGCCGTCGTGGAGGCCTTCCACGTCTTCGCCAAGCTCCTCCCGCCCGCCGACCGGGGAGGCCTCCTGCTCATCGCCGAGCAGGGCGCGCACCGGCGCGAGGTGACCGCCGGGCTCGACTGCGCGGTGCAGACCATCGGCTTTGCTCCCTCGGCCGACTGGTCCGTGCGCTTCGAGCCCGAGACCCACCGCACCGCGCTGGTGCGCCGGGGCGAGGGCCTGGTCGCCGCCTGGACCAGCCCCCTCCCCGGCGCCCACAACGCCATGAACGCCGCCACCGCCTGTGCCCTGGCGGTGCTCACCGGGGCCGACCCCGACAAGGCCGCCCGCTCCATCGCCTCGTTCCGCGGGCTCAAGCGCCGCACCGAGTTCCTGGGAACCCGCCCGCTCCGCGCGGGGGGGAGCGTCCGCGTCTATGACGACTACGGGCACCACCCCACCGAGGTCGGGACCACCCTTCGGGCCCTGCGCGACTTCGAGCGCCCCGAGCAGCGCGGCGGCCGCTTAATCTGCGTCTTCCAGCCCCACCAGCACTCCCGAACCCGCCACCTCATGGAGGAGTTCGCCTCCGCCTTCGAGGCCGCCGACCTGGTCATCGTCCCCCACATCTACTTCGTGCGCGACTCGATCGCCGAGAAGCACATGGTCTCGGCCGCCGACCTGGTCGACCGCCTCCGCGCCAAGGGCGTGCAGGCCATGCACCTATACCCGTTCGAGGCGATCGTCGATCAGCTCGGCATCGTCTGCCGGGACGGAGACCTGCTCGTGGTCATGGGCGCCGGCCCGGTCGACCAGGTCGCCACCGGGTTCCTTGCCGCCGCCCCGGCCCCGCGCTAGCCGCAGCTCCAGCCTCGTGCCCCCCGCTCGCCCGCCAGCCCCCCGCCCGGAGACGTCCGTGCCCGTCGCGACCGAGATCCATATCCAGCATGACGCGCCGATCCCTACCTGGTTCGGGATCGGCGGCCGCGCCGACCGCCTCGCCCACGCGCAGTCGGTCGACGACCTCCGGCGCTGCCTGGAGATCGACCCCAACCTCCGGGTCCTCGGCGACGGGGCCAACCTCCTCGTCGACGACGCCGGCGTCGGATTCCTCGTCCTCCGCCTCGACGGGGGCGAGCTCGCCGATGTCCGCTTCGATCCCGACGAGCCCCGCCTCGTGGCCGGCGCGGGCGTGAACCTCCCGAAGCTGATCCTCGAGTGCGTGCGCCGCGGGCTGGCCGGCCTGGAAGGCCTGGGCGGCATCCCGGCCACCATCGGCGGGGCCGCGATCATGAACGCGGGGGGCACCTTCGGCACCTTCGCCGACGCCGTCGCCTGCGTCCACGCCCTCACGCGCGCCGGCACGCCCATCACCCTGGAACGCCCCTCCTGCGACTTTGCATACCGGCACTCCGCTCTGCGCGACGTGCTCGTCACCAGCGTCGAGCTCCGCCTCCGCCGCGACGACCCCGACCGCCTCCGCGCCAAGCTCAAGAGCGTCATGAGCGCCAAGTCCCGGAGCCAGCCCCTGGGCGACAACTCCGCGGGATGCGTCTTCAAGAATCCCACCCTCCGCATCGGCATCCCGGAGATCGGCGTTCCCGGGGCCCGCGTCTCGGCGGGGCTGCTCATCGACCGCGCCGGGTGCAAGGGAGCCCGCGTCGGCGGGGCCCGCGTCAGCGAGCGCCACGGCAACTTCTTCGTCACCACCCGCAAGGCAACCGCCCGCGACGTCACGGAACTCATGGACCAGGTTCGGGCCCGCGTGCGCGAGGCCTTCGACATCCTGCTCGAGCCCGAGGTCGTCATCTGGAAGCGCGACGCGGCCTGACGCGGCGCCGGCTCCCGTTCAGTGAGCGCCCGCCCTCCACCCGCTCCCGAGACCCGCCAGCCATGCCCAGCCCCCGCACCATCCAACCGTCCCGCCCCTCCTCCCGCGCCGAGCCGCGGCGCGCCGAGCCGGGCGCGGACCCGGACGACTCGGCCTCCTCCCGCGGCCCGCGCAACCAGGCGCGCCGCCCCGACCCGGCCCCCGAGCGCGCCGGCGTGCTCGTGCTGGGCGGCGGGCCGGACGCCGAACGCGAGGTCAGCCTGACCAGCGCCCGCTTCGTCGCCGAGGCGCTCGAGGCCGCCGGCCTGCGCGTGCACCGCCAGAGCATCGGCACGCTCACACTCCCCGAGCTCCGCGCCCTCCCGGGGGATGTCATTTTCCCCGTGCTCCACGGGGCCTGGGGCGAGGGGGGGCAGCTCCAGGACCTGCTCGAGCAGGACGGCCGGCCCTTCGTCGGCTCCGCCGCGAGCGCCTCCCGGGCCGCGATGGACAAGGTCGCCACCAAGGCCGTCGCGGTGCGTCTGGGCATCGCCACGCCCCCGGTTCATGTGCTGGACCTGCGCGACCCCGCCTGCCCACTGCGCTTTCCGGTCATTCTCAAGCCCGTCCACGAGGGGTCCACCGTCGGCCTCTACAGGTGCCACGACCGCGCCGCCTGGGACCGGGCCGGCGCCGCCATCCGCCGCGACCGCCACCTCGACCCCGGCGGACCGGCCGGCATGCGGGCCTACATGATCGAGCCGGCCGTGGCCGGGCGCGAGCTCACGCTCGGGCTCATCGACGACCGCCCCCTCCCCATCATCGAGATCATCCCCGCCGACGGCCTCTACGACTACCAGGCCAAGTACCACCGCGCCGACACACGCTACGTCCTCGACCCGGCGCTTCCCCCCGCCGCCGCCGAGCGCATCCGGGACGACTCGGTGCGGCTCGCGCGCGAGCTGGGCATCCGGCACCTGGCCCGCGCCGATTTCATGCTCGACGCCGCGGGGACCCCCTGGTTCCTCGAGATCAACACCATCCCGGGATTCACGGATCACTCGCTTGTTCCCATGGCCGCGCGCCACGCCGGGACCGGCATGCCGGCACTGTGCGCCGCGCTGGTCGCCATGGCGCGCCGTGATCACCGCCGCGCCCCCAGCGCCGGCTAGCAAGGATCGCTCTCAATGCCCAGAGCCCGCTCCCGCTCCGCTCGGGACCCATTCGACTGGGCCCGCTTCCGCTCCGGACTGGCGACCGGCCTAACGGCCGCCATCACGCTCGGCCTGGTCCTGGGGGTGGTGCTGGGTCGGGGGGCCCTCAAGGCCCGCGCGGCCCAGAGCCACGCGCTGCCCGTGCGCGCCGCCTTCAACTGGCCCACGGTCGTCGGTCCGGGCGACGCCGACGCGCCCACCACCTGGCTCGACGACCAGACCCGGGCACGCCTGCAGCACATCGTGCAGACCACGGTCACCCCCGATCCCTTCGATGCCGGCTCGCTCCAGCGCGCCCAGCGGGCCCTGATGGCCACCGGCTGGTTCTCCGGTCCGTGCACCCTGCGCCGCGACCGCGACGGCCTGGTCCGCGTCGATTGCCGCTGGCGGGTCCCCTATGCCGCCGTGCGCCACGCCGACCGCGACCACCTCGTCACGATCCGCGGGGAGCTCCTCGACCGCTCCTTCGAGCCGGGTCTCGTCCGCCTCTGGGTGATCCAGGGGGCCGCCTCCGGCCCCCCGGCGCCGGGCGAGCCCTGGCCCGGCGGGCAGGTCCAGGCCGCCCTCGAGCTCATCACGTTCCTGCATCGCAGCGGCGCCACCGCCCCGGCGCTCCGGGGCGTCGACGTCTCGGCCTTCACCCCGACCGGGCGCCAGCTCGTGCTGATCACCACCGCTGGCGCGCGCATCGTCTGGGGCGGGCCCGCGAGCGCTCCCAACCCGGGCGAGGAACGATCCGCCGTGAAGCTGCGCAACCTCTCGACCGTCCTGGCCAAGCCCGACCAGGCCGCCGCCCCCGGGCTCGTCTTCGACGTGCGCTTCGCGCGTCCCGGCTGGCTCGCGGCCCCGTGACCCAACTCCCCGCCGCATCCCCGCCACCAGACCCCGCCGCGCCCGTTCCCGGGCGCCCCCTCTCCCGGCCCACCCGCAGGGAGTCCGGGCCCAGCTCTGTCCTGGTCACCTTCGCCGCCGCGGCCCTGCTGACCGCCGGCCTCACGCTCCTCCTGCTCGCGATGCTCCCGGCGCTCGGCGCCGATGTGGCCCCGGCGGCCCGGAGCCTGCTCGTGGTCACCCTCACGGGCCTGCTGATCGTCTGGCCGATGGTCCGCCTGAGCTTCCGCCCGCCGCGCGACCCGGCGGCGCTCGCCCTTTCCGACACGCTCACCCTTATCCCCGGCCTGAACCTGCTCCTCTGGCCGCTCGGCCTGCTCGCGGCCTGGCCTCCCCGCACCGTGCTCGCCGTCATCGCCCTGCTCGGCGCCTGGACGGTCCTGGTCGGCGGGCTCATCGCCCTGGCCCTCCAATCGCTCACCCCCGCCCGGCGCGGCCTCCGCCACGCGGTGCGCCGTGCCGCCTGGATGGCCGCCATCCTGTTCGGCTCGGTTGGGGCCCCCGCGGCGGGGCTCGCCCTCTCCGCCGCATCCGTGACCGCGCCCCCGTGGCTCCGGCTGGCGAGCCCCTTCACGGCTCTGGCGCTCCTCACCGGGCCGGGATGGGCCGCGCCGCCCAACCGGGCGCCCGCGCTCTTCTGGCCGGTCCTGGTGGTGACGCTG
>DASPKO010000259.1:0-4760 GCA_035628055.1 Phycisphaerales bacterium | reverse complement strand
GTTCTCTCCGGGCGACTCGAACCACCCCTTCCCGCGGTGAACGTAGCCTACTGCATCGGCGCCCGCGAGCAAGTATCCTCGCGCCGGTGCCTCGCCTGGGCCTCTGCTCCTGGTCCCTCCAGCCCGCCGGCCCCGATGACCTGGCGCGGAGCGCGGCCGCGTCGGGCGTGGGGGCGATCCAGCTCGCGCTCGATCCCATCCGCTCCGGCGCCTGGCCGCTTCCCGCGACCCGAGCCGCCCTGCGGGGCGCGGGCCTCACCCTGCTCTCCGGCATGATGGCGATGGAGGGGGAGGACTACTCGACGCTCGCCTCCATCCGGCGGACCGGGGGCCTCCGGCCCGACGAGCACTGGCGCGCCAATCTGGCCGCGGCCCGCGCCAACGCCCGCCTGGCCCGCACCCTGGACCTATCCCTGGTGACGTTCCATGCGGGTTTCATCCCCGAGGACCCGGCCGACCCGCAGTGGTCGGTGATGCTCGGGCGCGTGGCCGAACTCGCCGCGGAGTTCGCGACCCTGGACGTGCGCGTGGCCCTCGAAACCGGGCAGGAGTCGGCCGCAGGACTGGCGCGGTTTCTCGCCGCGCTCCCCCCACCGGGCGCCGGCGTGAACTTCGACCCGGCCAACATGGTGCTGTACGGGTCGGACGAGCCCGAGCGGGCCGTGGCTGTGCTGGGCCCACACATCGTTCAGGTCCACGTCAAGGACGCGCGCCCGGCCGGCGCCCCCGGAGCGTGGGGCACCGAGGTGCCCGTCGGACGGGGCGCCGTGGGATGGCCGCGGATCCTGGGGGCGCTGCGGGCCGCGGGAGTCCGCGCCGACCTGGTCATCGAGCGCGAGGCGGGCGGGGAGCGGCTCGAGGACCTGAAGGCCGCGGCGCACTTCCTCGGGCGCGTCAGCGCGGAGGCGGGCTATGCCCTCGACTGAAAGCCGCCCGACCGGAGTCGGGATCGTCGGCCTGGGCTTCATCGGCCGAACCCACCTCCGCGCCTTGGCGGCACTCGAGGCGCGGGGCGCTCCGTGCCGGGTCGTTGCCATTTGCGAGAGCGACCCGGCCCGCCGCTCTGGCCTCGCGAGCGCCGGTGCTCCGGACGCCGCGGCGGGCTCCGGGCTCTTCGACCCGGCCCGGGTCCGGGCCGTCGCCCATCCCGACGAGCTCTTCACAGACCCCGGTGTGGCCATCTCGCTCATCTGCACCCCCACCGACACGCATGTGGACCTGGCCGTCCGGGCCCTGCGCGCCGGCCAGCACGTGCTGGTCGAGAAGCCGGTGGCCCTGGCGGCATCAGAGATCGAGCGCCTGGCGGAGGTGGCCCGCGCCGCCGACCGGCTCTGCATGCCCGCCATGTGCATGCGCTTCTGGCCCGGCTGGGCGTGGCTGCGCGACCGGGTGCGCGACGGCGTTCTCGGCAGGGTCCACAGCGCGGTCTTTCGCCGCCTCGGGTCCCGCCCGGGTTGGTCCGATTTTTACGGCGATCGGGGGCGCAGCGGCGGGGCGCTCTTCGACCTGCACGTCCACGACGCGGACTTCATTTCCTGGTGCTTCGGCCCGCCCGACTCCGTCACCGCCACGGGCACGCCCGACCACCTCACCGCGCTCTACGCCTTTGCGGGGGGGCCGGCGCACGTTGTCGCCGAAGGTGGATGGGACCACGATCCCGGCCTCGGCTTCCGCATGCGCTACACGGTGGTCTTTGAGCGGGCGACCGCCGACTGGGACCTCCGCCGCGACCCGCCGCTGCTGCTCCACCGCAATGGCGTCACCGAGAGCCCCCCGCTGCCCGCGGAGACCGCGTACGAGGCCCAGGCCCGGCAGTTCCTCGAGGGCGTCCGCACGGGCTCGGTCGGTGCGCTCCCGACGCTCGCCGAGGCCGCCCGGGTCACCAGGACCCTCGAGCGGGTCAGGAGCCAGCTCCGTCCGGACTGACCCCACGTCCCGTCCGCCACGCCGCCGTGGCGCCGCGGCCCCGCGGCAGGGCGCACACCACCAGCGACGCCGCCGTGGCGATCACGAGCTGCCACGGGAACGCCGGAGGCCGGGCGGGCCACGAGGCCGATCCGAGCACTTGCGCGGCCGCGCCGACCCAGCCCCAGGCCGGGGGCTGGAAGGCCAGCACGACGAGGAACCCGGTGACGAGCGCCGCGATCGCGCTCGCGGTGGTGCCGCGACGGGAGAAGAGCGCCACCAGGAAGACCGCGACGAGGCCCGAATAGGCGAAGGTCATGACGCTCAGCGCGAACTCGATGAGCGTCTCGCCCTGCTCCCGAAGCCGGGCGTACCACCAGACGCAGAGGCAGGCAAAGGCGCCCAGCACGACGCCCCAGAGCACGACGCCCAGGCGTCCGGCGTGCAGGTAGTGGCGCTCGGACAGGCCGGGGCGAGCGGGCTTGTAGAAGTCACTGATCAGGGTCGCGGACATCGCGTTGAGCGCGGAGTTGAGGCTGCCGATTCCGGCGGCGAACAGGCCCGCGAGCATGAGGCCGGTCAGCCCCGCCGGCAGCTCGCGCACGACGTAGATCAGGAAGACCTGCTCCGGGGGCGGTGCCGGGTAGCTCGGCGCCGCGGCGCCCATCAGGTCCGGCCGGGCGTAGAAGACATACAGCAGCAGCCCGATCGCCATGAAGATGGCGGTCACGGGAAGGCCGACCAGCACGCCCAGCACCGCGGAGAGCGACCCGCGCACGGCGCTGCGGCAGGTGAGCATCCGCTGCACCAGGTCGTGGTCCGTCCCGTAGGCGCCCAGGTTCAGGAGCGTGAACCCCAGCAGGGCGGTCCACAGGGTGAAGCGCCGCCCCGGGTCGGTCGAGAGGGAGAGCACCGTCAGCTTGCTGTTCCCGGCCGGCGTCTGCGCCGCCGCCAGCGCGTCGACGAGCTCGCCGGGCCCCACCGGGATCCGTCCCAGCAGGGTGACGAGCGCCGCCGTCGCGGCGCCCACCAGCACGGCGCACTGGATCACGTCGGTCCAGATCACGCTGCGGATGCCCCCGGCGAGGGTGTACACGACGCCGATGAAGCTCAGGATCGCGATCGCCCCGATCATCCGCCCCGCGTCCGTTTGGCCGCCAGCGCCCCCCTGGTCAACGCCGAAGACGATCATCGAGACCGGGATGCCCACGATGAACACCCGGGCCCCGCTGGCAAAGACCCGCCCGAGCATGAACATGGCGCTGGCGGCCCGCTTGGCGCCCGGGCCGAAGCGGACCTCGAGCAGCTCATAGACCGTCGCCGCGTCGTGCCGGTAGAAGCTGGGAACGAAGAAGACCGCGACGATCCCGATCGCCAGCAGCCCGCCCAGGATCGCCGACAGATAGGTCAGGTCGCCCGCGAACGACTGCTGCGGCGCCCCCACGAACGTCGCCGCCGACAGGCTCGTCGCCAGCACGCTGATGGCCACGTCCCATACGGGCATCTGCCGCCCGGCCAGGAAGTACTCGCGCGACCCCGATGGCGCGCGCCGGGCGAGCCAGAGCCCGCTGACCAGCAGCAGCACGCCGTACCCGCCCAGCACGACCCAGTCGAGCCGGGCCAGCCCACCGTCGGCCATCTGTTGTTGTCTCCCACGGCCACCGGCCTCGGCGGGCGCGCCGCCGCTCCGCCCCGCCTGCCCCGCGCAGGTTGATCGGTCCGTCCCCGCCGCCGGCACCGCATTTGGGCGTCAGCCCCGGGTCTGCGAGGCCGGGACGGGCGGCGCCCCCGGCGCCTGCCCCTCGCGCCGGTCGCGGGCCTGTCGCACCGCGCGGACAATCCCCGCGGCGTCGATCCCGGCCTCGGCGAGCTGCACCGGGCGGGGGTCCTGGATGATCCAGGCGTCCGGCAGACCCAGCCGCACCACCCCCGAGGCGTCCAGGCCCATCTCCTGGGCCGCCTCGAGCACCGCCGCGCCGAACCCGCCGATGAGCGCGTGGTCCTCGACCGTCACGATCGGGACCCCGTCCGACAGAAGCCGCCTCACCAGCTCGCGGTCCACCGGCTTGGCGAACCGGGCGTCGTAGACCGCCACCCGGTATTCGCCCGCGAGCCGCTCGGCGGCCGCCAAGGCGTCCAGGGCCGGTGTCCCGAACGCCAGCACCGCGCACGCGGGGGCCTCGCAAGCCTCGTCCGGCTCGAGCTCGGGCGTCAGGGCCCGGGCCCGGCCCAGCTCGAAGGGCGGGCAGGGCCCATCCGCGAGCCGCCCGCACACCGTGTCGCGCGGATAGCGAACGCTCGAGACCCCCGCCTCGTGCCCGCGCATGAACTCCAGCGCGGCCCGCAGCGAGGGCTCGTCGATCGCGGCCATCACCACCGCCTCGGGAAGGGTCCGCAGCAGGGCGACGTCGCAGAACCCGTGATGGACCGCCCCGTCGCCCCCGACCAGCCCGGCGCGATCCAGCAGGAGCCGGACCGCCAGGCCCTGCAGGGCCACCTCCTGAAAGGCCTGATCGAAGGCCCGCTGGAAGAACGTGCTGTAGACGGCGAAGAAGGGCTTGTAGCCGGTCTTGGCCAGCCCGGCCATCATGTCCAGCGCGTGGCTCTCGCAGATGCCCGTGTCCCACACCCGCTCGGGGAAACGCTCCATCACCTTGTCGAGGCCGGTCCCCTCGGGCATCGCCGCGGTGGCCGCCACGACCTTCGGATCGCGCTCCATCAGCCCGATCAGCCCGTCGGCCGCCGCCGCCGTAAAGCTCCTCCCCGAGGCTCTCAGCTCCACGCGGCACCCCTCGCGCACGAACGGGGCGGGGGAGTGGAACGTGCTCGAGTCCTCCTCCGCCCACTCGAACCCG
>DASPKO010000258.1:0-11502 GCA_035628055.1 Phycisphaerales bacterium | reverse complement strand
CGCGGGCCGCACGGCCCCGACCGGGCCTTACAGAGCGCCCGTGGCGCCCAGCAGACGCCGGGCCAGACCGGCGCGGGTGCGTTCCTCCGCGCGTGCGGGAAACGTCAGGCCCAGCCGGCGGGAGAGCGAACCGGCCAGACCCCGCAGGTCGCGTGCCGCGGGGCTGCGCGGCGAGCGGAGCAGGAGCGGGGACCGCGCCCGCACCGCCCCGGGCACCCGCACATCCTGCGCGACCGAGCCCAGGAGAGGCAGGTCGCGCCGCAGAAAACGCGCACACACCGCGGCGAGGCGCGCGTGGACCTCGCAACTCCCCGACCGGCTCTCCGCCTGGTTGACGACCAGCGCCAGCCCCCCCGGCCCGGGCCGCGCGGCGCCGGCCTCGCCGCAGACGCACTTGATGAGCGCGTAACAGTCGGCGATCGCCGTGGGCTCCGGTGTCGTGACCAGCAGGGCGAGATCGGCGGCGGCGACGAAGGCGCGCACGTCCGCCCCGATGCCCGCCGCGGTGTCGATCACGAGCAGGTCCGAGTCGCGCCGCAACTGCCCCACTCCCGCCAGCAGGCGGGCCCGCTCGGGTGCGGCCAGGTCGGCGATGCGGGCCATGCCCGCGGCCCCGGGCACGAGGTGAAAGCCGCCCGGAGCCTCGATGGCCAGCTCCGGGAGCGAGCGCCCCCCGCCCACGGCCCGGTCGAGGCGAACCAGCGGGTTCAGCCCGCAGAGCAGGTCGGCGTTGGCGGTGCCCAGGTCGGCGTCGAGCAGCGTCACGCGCAGACCGGCCTGGGCGAACGCAATGCTCAGGTTGACCGCCAGGTTGGTCTTGCCGACACCGCCCTTGCCGGAGGCGATCGTGACGACCTTGGCGCCGCGGGCGGTCGCGGCGCGGGTCCGCGAAGCGGCGGACTCGTTGCGCGCCTCCCGCGTCAGGGCCCGGGCCAGGTCGCGCAGGGCCGAGGCCTGGTCGCCCGCGAAGGCCGGGGCGCTCATGCCAGGGCCCCGTCGAGCACGAGACGGGCGAGGCGCTCGGGCTCGCCGGCCTCGATGTGGTCCGGGACCTCCTGCCCGGTGGTGACGAAGCTGAGCGTGGTGCCCACGCGCCGCGCGGCGTTCACCAGCACGCCGAAGTTCACGGCCTCGTCCAGCTTGGTCAGAATCAGGCGGTTCGGGCGCACCGGCCCGAACTGGGCCGCGGCCCGCGCCAGCACCGCCTCGCTCGAGGCGCTCGAGAGCACCAGGTGAGTCTCGTGAGGGTCGGCGGCGGCGATGAACTCTCCCAGCTCCGTGAGACGCAGGGCGTCGTTGGGCGAGCGGCCCGCCGTGTCGATGAGCACGACGTCCATGTCCGCCAGCGCCGCGCACGCCCCGGACATCTCCCCGGGGGCCATCACCACCCGCAGGGGGAGCGAGATGATGTTCGCGTAGGTCCGGAGCTGCTCGACGGCGGCTATGCGGTAGGTGTCGGTTGTGATGAGCCCGACGCGCCGCCCGTGCCGGAGCTTGTACGAGGCGGCCAGCTTGGCGATCGTGGTGGTCTTCCCGACACCGGTGGGCCCAACCAGGGCGATGGTGAGCGGACGACCGTCCGCGGCCCGCGCCGGGGCGGCGACCGCCTTGGCGACGGGGATATGGGCCGCGAGCCGCCGGAGGACCGCTCGGCGGACCACGGGCTCGTCCGCCAGCTCGCCCGCGCTGAGCTCGTCGCGGACGGCCGAGACGATCGAGTCGGCCAGCTCGCGGGCGACCTGGCACTCGAGCATCTTGAGATAGTGCTTGAAGAGGGCCGCCGGCATCATGCCCGGGGCGGGCCCCGTGCTCTGGAGCACCTGCCCGACCATCTGCTTGACCAGGGCCAGGTCGGCCTCGAGGCTGGAGGCGACGCCGACCGGCTCTGCCAGGCCGCGCCGGCGGACCGGCAGGACGCTCGGAGCGTTTTCGGCCACCGCGCCGCGTGGTCCGGCAGGTTCGGGGGCGGTCACGACTGCGTGGGCGACCGCGGCCCCGGCATACGCCGGCGACCCGGCCCGCACGGGCTCGGGCGTGGACCAGACCGCGCGCGCGCCGGAAGGGGCCGGGTGCCGCGCCGGGCTCGGCGCCGGGCGCTGGGGTGCCTCTGGAGCGTCGTCCGTGGCGGAGGCCGCGTAGGCGTAGGCCGCGACGCCGTGACGCGCGGGCCGCGCCGGAACCGTCGCGGCGGCGGTCGGGCCGGCGGGCGGACGGGCCGCGGAGCGCGTCCGGGCCGGGGCCGGCTCCCGATGCCGGGGACCGGCGACGTTCACCTCGTCAGACGCGATGATTTCGACGACGGTTCGCCGCCCCATCCCCAGCACGCCCCCCACCTTCAGCGAACGGGTGTGGAGGATGACGGCCCCGCGCCCCAGGTCCTTCTTCACGGCCGCGAGGGCCTCGGCCATGGTCCGGGCACGGAATGTCCGTAGCTTCATGTCGCCTTCCGTGGCTGGTGAGCGCGGGCGTCCTGCCCACACGTCAAGTCAGTGTGTGATTCTGATGGATCGTTGACCGGCTGTCAATCTCTTGAAGTTCGAGCGCGGATTGTGCACAGCGTCGCGCAGGGCGTGCGCGACGGTGCGCCCGGCGCGACCGCGACCCGAACCTACCTGCTCCACCACCCGCGCTTCGTCCCGCGCTCCTGCTGGCGCTGGAAGGCCTTGATCTGCTGCTCGAGCATCCCGCCGATCATCCCGCGGAGCTGGCGGGCCTGCCCCGCCGAGATCCCCGCCTTGTCCAGGTCGATCCGGATCGCCGGGATCCATTCCTCCTCCGCGGGCCGGTATCCCAGCTCGGAGACGAGCGCGTGCTGGATGCCGGGCAGGTGCCCCGCGCCGTAGATGATCCCGACGGTGCGCACCCCGGGCTCCTCGGCGATGACCCGGGAGAGGTCCCCCATCACCACCTCGTTCCGCTCGTGGAGGATGACCTGCATCAGCACCCCGAGCTCGCCCGGCGCCATGGTCAGGAGCTCGTCGGCGTGCGCGAGCATCTCGAGGAGCATCAGCTTCATCATGGCCGACCCCTGCGGGGAGGAGCCGAGCATCTTGAGCAGGAATCCGGCGAGCTTGGCCTGGAAGGACGAGCCGTCGAGCATCTTGAACAGGGCGCCGCTCTCGGCGCCGGCCGCCTCGAGCCGCTCCTGGACCTGGTCGAGCGTCATGTCGCTGTTGCGCCAGTTGGGCCGACCGTGGTCCATCGCCGAGAGCTGGAAGACCAGCCCCAGGGCCGTGGCCATCTGCTCCTGGATCCCCTCGTCGGCTCCCGGAACCTCGTCCGGCGCGACGGGCTCCATGTCCCGGTAGGCGATGTCCGCGGCGGGCCCCTCGCCGCCGGGCGCGCCGTCGGAGCCGAGGCTGCGGATATCCGGTGGGGTGCCCGGGGCCTGCGCCTCACCCGGGCCGGGCGCACCGTGCTGGCTTCCGGCCTCTGCGGGCTCGGCCGCCGGGGTGCGGGCCGGCGGGGCATACAGGATCGGCCGGCCCCAGGCGTCGGTGCGCACGACCGTGGCCAGCCACGCGAGCTTCTTATCCGTGAGCGTCGACAGCGCCTCGACCGCGGGCGGGTACCGGCCGTGCTCGGCGCGGTACGCCTCCGCCAGCGTCGCGAGGAGGCGGACGCGGTGGGTGGTGAGCTTGGCGCGACCGGCGTCGTCGAGGTCGGCCGGGATGCGGTCCTGGGCCCCGGGGGGCTTAACTCCCTCGAAAAGCACCAGGTCGAGCGGGTCGAGGCGCGCCTGGAGCGTCTCATAGAAGGAACGGTCCGCGATGTGCACCGCGCCCGCGAGCGTGAGGCGGGGCTTGGCCGGGTCCGGGTGGACGAACGTGCGGCGCACCAGCTCGAGAGCGAGCCGGCGCCCGTCCTTGGACTCCACCACGCGCACGAACTGGCTCATGGGCGGGGGCGCGGCGGCGGCGGGTGCCGGGGTGCTCGTGCCCGTCTGGGCCGTGCCGGTCGCGGCGAGGGCCAGCGCGAGCACGACCGCCGCCCACGCGGGGCGGGCACGGCACGGGCGACCGGTTCGGAATGAGCGGGTGTGCATGTGCTGCCCCTGTGCTCGGGTGGTGAGATTGGCTGGCCGACGGGGTGTGTACCGCCCGGTGGCCCCACGGCGCCCGGAAGCGGCGGTTTGATGCCGGGGTCCGGCGGGTCGGTCCGCGGTTATCGGCCCATGGCCGGATTTGTCAAGCTTGCGGCTGAGGTGGACAACCCCCGCGGTACGAGTGGTTGTGGTTCTGACCCATCCGGATCCACCGATTGTGCCTATTTTGCGGATAGGTCTTGCGTCCGGAGAGCGTTCTGCGCAGAATAGGCACCCTGCCGGGTGAGGGAGTCGTGCGCCGCGGTCCGAGAAAAGGGCCGCCGGAGAGAGCCCCACCCACGGAAGCGCATCTGCACCGCCGGCGCAAGGAACTCGCGAGATGAGCACCCCCACGCGGACGAGCGTCCAGTCCTATCAGCTGGTGCTGTACAAGCGCGCCCTGCATCCGGAGCTGTTCGACCTCAAGGCCCGCAAGACGGTGCGGCACGGGGCCTACGAGCTCGAGGCCTGGCTGATGCCGGGCGCCCATCTCCTCCGCTTCAGCCACGGCGGCGTGTGCGCCTGCGAGCTGGTGACACCGCAGGACGACGGGCTGCCGACCGAGGGGGCCCTGACCAACTTCCCGACTGCGGGGGAGCGCGACTTCGAGCACGAGTTCCCGGGCGGGCTGTGCAAGTACATCGCCAGCGTGCAGACCGAGACGCTCAGCGAGAACCTGTTCCGCTCCACACTGGCGGAGATGGTACAGTTCGCGGAAGAGACGGACTCGATGCTGCACCGCTGGGACGACCCGGAGCTGGGGCGGTGCCTGTCGGTGCTGGACATCCAGCGCTACAGCAAGGAGATCCACGCCCAGAGCTACCACCTCGTGGGCGGCGCCGGGTTCGTGCTGCGGACCCAGACGATCTTCGAGCACCGCTGAGCGCCCCGGGGTGGCGATTCACCGCCCCGCCGCCACCACCGCACCCGCGTTGACCGCCGAGCCGGATCCGGAAAAGAAAAGACCGCGCCGTGGGAGCACGGCGCGGTCCTGGTGCGTTGAGCGGGAGCCCGAGCGGAGAGGCGGGGGGTCTAGCAGCCGCCGGCGAGGGCGGCGAACCAGGCGCTCAGGAAGGCGGTGACGTCGGAGGTGTTGGTGGCGCCGGAGGCGTTGAAGTCGGCCTCGTCGGTCCCGGTCGAGAGATCGGTGAACCAGGCGGAGAGGAACGAGCTGATGTCGCTGGTGTTGACCGCGTTGTTGTTGTTGAAGTCGGCGGGGCAGGAGATCCGGCCGCGGAAGTGCGCGCGGGCGTGGCGGAAGGCCTGGGGCCCGATGATCTGGCCCATCTGGCGGCCGGGGATGTCGTCGGCCGGCGGGTGGATGCCGCCCCAGATGCGCGAAAGGCTGCACTGGTCCGAGGCGTCCATGTAGCGCGCCCACTGGAGGCGGACTTCGGTGCTCGGGCCGTCCTCGAAGACCAGGTACTGGTTCTGCGGGCAGACGAACTCACCGAGCCCGCCCGGGAAGTACTCGCTCCCGGTGAGCATGGTCATCGCGAGAGCCCCGGAGCGGCTGAAGGTGCTGTGCCCGGAGACGTAGCCCGGGAACGGGGGCGAGACGAAGGTGGGCCGCTGGTAGGGCCACCAACTGTCGGCAAGGATCCATCCGGCGCCTGCGGTCTGGTTGACCGGGTCCGTGATGACGGTGGGGCCGCGCCAGGCGTAGATGGCGATCTTGCCGACGTTGGCGTTGTTCTGACCGGCGAGGTGCTCGTGGCGCTCGCCGGGCTGGATGGTGGCGTTGGTGATGACCTCGATGCGTCCGGGGATGAGGTGAACGCCGGCCGGGTTGAAGGAGGGCTGGGCCGGGTCCGAGCACTGCCCGAGGCTGCACATGTAGCGGATGGCGGAGACCGGGCGGACGTAGTCGTACCACCCCTTGAGGCCCCAGGCCGCCACCGCGGCGTCGTGCACGGCGCCGCCGAGGGCGAGGTAGGCCTTCACGTCCCACTGCAGGTCGTCGAGGATGGGGCCGGTGCCCCCGAAGCGCTTGACGAAGAGGGGGTGATCGTTGACGTAGTTGAGGATGCTGAACCAGTGCCCGGGCGGGGTCTCGGAGCTGGGGCCGTCGGCCCAGAACTCCGCCAGGGCGCGGGCGTAATCGCCGCGGGGGACGATCTGGGGCGCGTAGGGCTGTCCGGTGACGGGGTTGACCGGGTAGCCCTGGCCGTTGTCGTTCCCCTCGAGCGTGTCATAGAAGGTCTGCATCTGCGCGAGGTCCATGGCGCTGGTGGGGAGCTGGGCGTTGCCCATGGCGCCGGGGGAGATGTCCCACATTACGCCGTCGCTGGGGTCGAGGTGTCCGCTCCAGGTGATGCAGAGCTCGTAGTTCCACTTCCAGAGATTGTCGGTTGCGGTGCCGTAGAGGGGCGGGGCGCCGGGGTCGAGGTAGACGCGCCAGGGATTGCCGTCGCGGAAGTTCACGACGGACTGATCGGGGCGGAGAGCGAAGGGGGTGACATTCCCCCACTCGGGGGTGAGCGCGGGCGGGTATCCGGTGGGCACAACCTGCCCGTTCTGGTCGATGAAGAAGCTCAGGGCCAGCGGCTGCCAGCGGTTGGGCTGCACGAGGTTGGGGTTGCCCGGCATGGTCATGAGCAGGGGCGGGTTGACCGGGAAATACTGCTGGTTGGCGTAGTTGCCGGCCTCGTTGGCCCCGTCGGCCAGCCCGAAGGCGATGACCGTGGCGGCGATGCGGTTGCCCACGGCCGCGGGGCTCGTGCCCACGGTCGAGGTGAAGCTGACGTCGTAGCCGAGCTCGGCCATCTTGGCGTCGTAGAGAGGGAACATGAACGACGCGCCGGGGGAGGAGGCGAATCGATGCCGCAGCAGGCGGTACATCGCGAAGCTGATCGCCTCATTGCGGGCCGCGAGCGGGTCGGCGGCGGTGAGCTTCTCGTGGTGGATCACCTGGTCGGCGACCGAGTCGTACGTCGCCCAGGCGTCGTACATTGCGGCGGAGGTGTGATAGAGGTTGCGCGCGTGCACGGTCGGCCGCGCAAAGTCGCGGCGGATGGAGGCCAGGAGGAGCTCATTCCACTCCCGGGCCACGGAATGGGTCTGGGCCAGGGCCGGCTGGGCCAGGCCGGGAGCGAGCAGCGTCGCGATCCCGACGAGGAACGCCACCCACCACCCGCCGCGCGGGCCGGGCATCGATCGAGCCATGTCTGTCTCCTCCGCTTCTGGGAAACCACACGAAAAGCGGTGATTACCGCCGCGTACCAGTAGAACGCGTGCTCGGCTCCGACGCAAGCCCACGGGCACGATTTTGACAGGTTCTGGTCGCTCCGGCCGACCCCCAGCCGACCTCGCGGGGCGGGATAGAGCCGAGAACCAGGGGGGCAGCGGTTTGGTCAGTTCGCGGGCGGGGCGGGCCGCATGGCGTGTTCGGCATCTGGTATAGTCCCGCGCATGCTGGGACTCGTCGTTGTTCTCTCCGTGGTGGCGGTCGGATCGATCGGGGCCGCCCTGTGGCTGGCCCGCGCCCTGGGCGTGCAGCGGTCGGCCCGCGAAGCGGCGGCGCGCGACTGCGAGGTGGCCCAGGCCGCGGCGGCGCGGTCCGAGCAGGAGCTGGCGAGCGCACGCGCCGTGCTCGAGGCGGCCCAGGCCCAGGTGGCCGGGCTGCGGGTGAGCGTCGCCGAGCTGGCCCAGCAGCTCGGGGCCGCGGAACGGGCTCACGAGGCCGAGCTCGCGGGGCTGCGCGAGAGATTCGCGGGGGAGCGCCGCGCCGCCGAGGAGCTGCACGCGGCCAAGCTGGCGGCAGTGGAGCAGGCCCGCCGGCAGATCGAGGTGAAGCTGGGCGAGTTCGACGAGAAGTGCCGGGACGTCTTCGGGGCCCTGGCCGCGCGGGCCCTGAGCCAGTCCGGCGAGCAGTTTCTGCAACTGGCCCGCCAGCACTTCGAGGCGCAGGCCAGGGCCGCCGAGGCGGAGCTGGAGAAGCGGCGCGTGGCTGTCGACGACCTGGTGCGGCCCATCGCCGAGACGCTCCGGCGGACCGATGAGAAGCTCGCGGCGCTGGAGAGGCAGCGGACGAGCGACTCCGCGGGACTGGCCGAGAACCTGCGCGCGGTGGCGGAGGCGCACAAGGTGCTGCGCGACGAGACGGGCCGGCTGGTCAAGGCCCTCAGCCGTCCCGAGGTGCGCGGGCGGTATGGCGAGATCCAGCTCCGGCGCGTGGCCGAGCTGGCCGGGATGAAGGGGTACTGCGACTTCGCGGAGCAGGAGAGCCAGCGCGACGCCGACGGGAAGCTGCTCCGCCCGGACATGCTGGTGAAGCTGCCGAACGACCGGGTGCTGGCGGTGGACGCCAAGACCAACACCTACGCCTACGTGGAGGCGGTGAGCGCGGGGACGCCGGCGGAGCAGGAGGAGCACCTGGAGCGGTTTGCCCGGCACGTCTTCGAGCAGGTCGGGGCGCTCTCGAAGAAGACCTACTGGGCGCAGTTCGCGCACGCCCCGGAGTTCGTGGTGATGTTCCTGCCCGGCGACCAGTTCCTCGACGCGGCGCTCCAGCGGCGCCCCAACCTGATCGAGCGGGCGGCAGAGAGCAACGTCATCCTGGCGACGCCGAGCACGCTCATCGCGCTCCTGCGCGCGGTGGCGGTGGGCTGGTGCGAGAAGCGCTTCGAGGAGAAGGCGCGGGGGCTGCTCGAGGACGGGAAGAGGCTGCACGACCAGGCCCGCGTGGCCTTCGGGCACATCGTGGACCTCGGGGCGGCGCTCGGGCGGACCATCCGAACCTATAACGAGCTGGTGGGGAGCGTGGACGCGCGGCTTATGCCAACGCTGCGCCGGTTCGAGGAGGCCGGGGCGCGCTCCGCGGCGGCGCTGCCCGAGGTGGTCACCGTCGAGGTGGCGCCGCGCGTGCTCACCTCGCTCGTGGAGGCCGGGGCGGGCTGAGGGACGGGCGCTAGACCGCGAAGTACTTGGCCGCGGGGTGGTGCACGATGATGGCGCTCGTGCTCTGCTCGGGATCGATCTGCCAGGTCTCGGTGAGGCGGCACCCGATGCGCTCGGGACGCAGCAGCCGCCAGAGCTTGGCCTGGTCGGCCATCTCCGGGCAGGCCGGGTACCCGAAGCTGTAGCGGGACCCGCGGTAGTGCTGCGTGAAGAGGTCGCGCACGCGCGGCGCGTCGTCGCCGGCGATGCCCAGCTCCTGGCGGATGCGCTTGTGCCAGAGCTCGGCCAGGGCCTCGGCGGTCTCGACCGAGAGCCCGTGCAGGTACAGGTAGTCCTGGTAGGCGTCGCGCTCGAAGAGGGCCCGCGCGGCCTCGCTGGCGGCGGCGCCGACGGTCACGCAGTGCAGGCCGATCACGTCGCGCCGCCCGGAGCCCGCGGGGAGGAAGTAGTCGCTGATGCACAGCCGCTTTCCCGAGGCCTGGCGCGGGAACGTGAAGCGCTCCAGCTCGCGCTCGGGGTCGGCCGGGTCGAAGAGCACGAGCTGGTTGGCGCCCTCGCCCTCCGCGGCCGCGGCGTTGCACGGGAAGTAGCCGTAGACCACCGCGGGCCGGAGCAGGTTCTCGTCGCGGCACCGGGCCTTAAGGCTCTCGAAGGCCGGGCTGATCTCGTCCTCGAGCAGGCGCTCGTAGGCGTCGGGGGTGAGGCTCCCCTTCTTCACCTGCCACTGCCCGCGGAAGAGCGCGACGGTGTTGATGAAGGGGTAGACCTCGGCGAGGGGCACGTGCTCGACGACGCGGCTGCCCCAGAAGGGCGGCGTGGGGACCTGGTCCGGATCGAGCGCCGGCACGTGGGGGGAGCGGCCAACGCCGGCCGCGGGGCGGTCTGCGAGGGCCACGCCGCCGGGCACGGGCGCCCCAGCCGCGCAGCCGGCCGCCGCGGCGACCCGCTGGGCGCGGCTGCGCACGATGGTCTCCTCCGCGGCGCTGCGCTTGGCCAGGCGGGCCTCGATCTCGCTCTCGAGCCGGGCGACCGTTCCCGCCGCGAGGTGCTCCATGATGCGCAGCCCGTCGAAGGCGTCCTTCCCGTAGAGGCACGGCCCGCGGTAGACCGAGCGCAGGTGGCTCTCGGCGTAGTGGCGCGTGAGGGCGGCCCCGCCGACGAGCACGGGCACGCCGATCCCCTGGGCGCTGAGCTCGCGAAGGTTCTCCTCCATCACGTTGACGCTCTTGACCAGGAGCCCCGAGAGCCCGATGGCGTCGGCGCCGGTGGTCCGCCACGCCTCGAGGATGCTGGCGAGGGGCTGCTTGATGCCCAGGTTGTGGACGGTGTAGCCGTTGTTGCTCAGGATGATGTCCACCAGGTTCTTGCCGATGTCGTGCACGTCGCCCTTGACGGTGGCCAGCACGATCGAGCCCTTGCTGGCCCCCTGCACGCGCTCCATGCGGGGCTGCAGGTAGGCCACGGCGCGCTTCATCACCTCGGCGCTCTGGAGCACGAAGGGGAGCTGCATCTGCCCCGAGCCGAACAGGTCGCCCACGGTCTTCATCCCGTCGAGCAGGTGGTCGTTGATGACCTGGAGCGGGCTGTAGCGGCCGAGCGCCTCCTCGAGGGTCCGCTCGAGCCCCTCCTTCTCGCCGTCGACGATGTGCGCCCGCAGGCGGTCCTCGACCGGGGCCGAGGCCGAGGCGGCCGCCCGCGCGGCCCCGGCGCTCTGGGGGCCGTCGGGGAAGAGCGCGATGAAGCGCTGGAGCGGGTCCGCCTCGGGGCTCGCGGCGCCGCGGCGCCGGTCGTAGATGAGGTCGAGGGCGGCCCCCCACTGCTCCGCGGGGATGCGGTTCTCGGGGAGGATCTTGCTGGCGTGGACGATCGCGGCGGTGAGCCCGGCGGCGCGCAGCTCGTGGAGGAGCGCCGAGTTGAGCACGACCCGGGCCGCGGGGCGCAGTCCGAAGGAGACGTTGGAGAGCCCGACGACGATCTGACTGCGGGGAAAGAGCCGGGTGATCCTGCGGACCCCCTCGACCAGCTCGAGGGCCGAGCGACGGTCCTCGTCCATGCCGGTCGAGACCGGGAGCACCAGGGGGTCGAAGAAGACCTCCTCGGGGCGGAGGCCGTGCAGGCCCACGGCCCGTTCGTAGCCGCGCCGCGCGATCGCCTCCTTGCGGTCGGCGGTGCGGGCCATGGAGGCGTGCGGGTCCTCGTCGATGCACCCGATCACGAGGGCGGCCCCGAACTGGCGCGCGAGGCGGCAGGCCTCGTCGAACCGGTCCGTGCCGTCCTCGAAGTTCGTCGAGTTGATGATGCACTTGCCGCCGGCGTGCTCGAGGGCAACGCGGATGGTCGCGAGCTGGGTCGAGTCGATCATGAGCGGGGCGTCGACCTGCCGCACCACGCGGCTGACGACCTCGGCCATGTCGCGCGGGTTGTCGCGCCCCGCGTAGTCGACGTTCACGTCCAGCACGTGGGCGCCGTCGCGGCGGACCTGCTCGCGGGCCAGCGAGACGATGCCGTCGAAATCCTCC
>DASPKO010000257.1:0-7690 GCA_035628055.1 Phycisphaerales bacterium | reverse complement strand
GATGCTGGGCTTCTCGACGAACCGCGCCACGCGGAAGGCCAGCCCCCTGGCGCCGGGCACGCCGCGCCAGCGGGCCGTGCTCGACGAGGTCTACCCGACGCTCCCCAAGACCAGCGTGGACTACGCGGTCATGGAGCCGGCCTCCCGCCTCCCGCCGCCCGGCGGGGCCGCCGCCCTCTCGGACCGCCCCCCCGGCGAGGTCGGCGTCGTCACCGTGCTCATGGACGTCCGCTGGCTCGACGTCGGATCGTGGCCCAGCTACGCCCAGACGCTCGCCCCGGACAGCGCGGGCAACCGCGTCGGCGGGCGCGGGGCCGCCGGGGCCGTTCTCCTGCACGCCAAGGACAACCTCGTGGTTTCGGACGTGCCGGACCACACCATCGCGGTGCTGGGTGCGACCGGCCTGGTCGTGGTGCACACCGCCGACGCCACCCTGGTCATGCCGGCCGCGAGCGCCGAGCAGCTCAAGGACCTGCACGCCAAGCTGCCCCGCACGCTCAGGTAGACGCGGGGGCGAGCCCGGGCGCGCCCGGCCCCTCCCCCGCCGCTTGCATCCCCGCGCGCTCGTCGACGCGCAGGAGCAGGAGCAGCCCGGCCCCGAAGAAGACCGTGAGCGCGAAGAGCGCCACCGCCTCGCCGAGCATCCCGGGCCGGCGCAGCACCCCGAACGTCGTCACCCCGATCACGCCCCCCAGCCGGTAGACCATCCCCCAGAGCCCGAAGAACTCGGCCGCCTTGTGCGCCGGCGTGAAGGCCGCCACCATGGCCCGGCTGGCGGTGCCGATCCCCCCCAGGCCCAGCCCGATCGCGCCCGAGATCACCCAGAACCACCCCGCCGGGGCCCGGGAGACGTGCAGCAGCGCCAGCGCCAGCGTGCTGACGATCCAGACCACCAGGTAGAGCATGATGGTGCGCCGGTGCCCGAGGCGGTCCTGGTACCTCGCCGCGAGCACCGCCCCCGCGCCCGCGGTCAGGGCCATGACCAGGGCCAGCAGGATCAGCTCGCGGAGCCCGAACCGCAGCGAGTCGCCGATGATCCCGGCGTAATAGATCACCGTGAGCGTGCCCATCGAATAGACGAAGAACGCCAGCAGGAACCGGATGAGCTGGCGATACCGCCGCGCCTGCCGGGCGGTCGCGGCCAGCCGCCCCAGCGCCTGCCGCAGCACGCGCCCCGCGCCCGCGCGGCCCGGGGCGGGCGCCCCCGCCCGCTCGCGCAGCACCAGCACGGTCGGGAGCATCCCGGCGGCGAACCAGGCCGCCGCGAAGAGGAACAGCCAGCGCCACTCCGCCGGGCGCTCGAACTCCAGCACGACGACGACGACCCAGGCGACCGCCAGGAGCGCCAAAGCCCCCACGTAACTCATGGCCCACCCCGTCGCCGACACCCGCCCCACCGTCGCCGGCGTCGACAGCTCGGGCAGGAAGGAGCCCAGGAAGTTCTCGCCCAGCCCGACCAGCACCGCCGCCACGATGTACACCGCCGCCGCAACCGCAACCATCCCCGGCCCCAGCAGCGGGAGCAGGCACATCAGAACTATGGCCCCGATCCCCGAAGCGATCAGCAGCTCGCGCTTCCAGGCCCGCGCGTCGGCGACGGCCCCGGCGAGCGGCGAGAGCACCACCACCAGCAGCAGCGCCGCCGCGGTCATCCGCGACCAGGCCCGCTCGCCCCCAGCGGGGGTGAGCGCCACGTGGTGCTTGATGTAGAGGCCGAACAGGAGCGTGTTGACCAGGAGCTGGAAGGACTGGTTGGCCAGGTCGTAGAGGCCCCAGGCGAGCACCGCCCCCGCGTTGGGCAGGCCACGCAGCGGGTTGAGACGGTCGGGAAGGCGCACGGGCAGAGCGTACCCTGGGCGGCGCCTGCGGCCGCCGCGGGCGCGAACCCGTGTTGCTGGCCCCGTCAGTACCAGAAGTCCGCCCTGGCGGCTCCGTCACGAACCTCCGCGTGATGGCAGACCCACGCCTGCGCCTCGGGATCCCAGACCCAGCGCAGGAGCCACACGCATGAGGCTCCGTCACCGGTCCGAATGACCATCGGGTTCTCAATGATGACAACGCTGCCGTGGCCTCGGAGCAGGCGCTTGAGCGGGCGCACGGGGACTCGAAAAAGCAGACCCCGCCGGGTGGACCCTGTAAGCCAGTAGTCCCGGTCATCACCCGGCTCAAGCACACCGCCAGCGGCGGCTTCGATGCTCTCGACCCGCCCCGCGATCGACCTCATCCCCCACCGGCCGGGGGCGACCGCGTCGGGTTGTGAAGAACGATTCCGAAAGGAGTGCTCGGCAACGGCGGCCAGCGCGCCGGGCGCGTCGGAACGGTCGGCGGCCCGCCCGGTGACGAAATGATGCCGAATGTCGATCCGGTCCCAGTTACCGATGTCGTCGGTGTCGTCTATCCACCGGGTGGGTTCACGGCTCGCCAGATCGAGGTACTGGGCGACCGTGCCACCCTTCCGCACCAGGAGGTGATCCGCCAGTGTTCGCACATACTCCGCCACCATCCGCGGGGTAAGAACCGATGCGGGTCGTGAACCGACTCGGCGATCGCCGATTCGAGCGCGGCGCGCTCCTGGCCGACGATGGTCACGAACACCAGCTCGGCGCGCTCCTCGATCTTCCTGAGGCGCGTGACGGCGCTGTTTGTCGGAGCTGTCGCGGAAGGGGCGAAGACCGGCGGTCGCCTGTCCCATAGCCAGAACCAGACCGCGAGGAATACCAGCACGGCTTGGGCTGCGCCCGCCAAGGCCTGAAGCTCCATTGCGCTGACTCGGCCCTGTCGGCGCCTCGAAGGTGGCGGAATCACGGGCATCTTGAGTGGACACCTCGACCGGGAACTAGGAACCGAGCCAGTTCGCCATCCGGGGGGAAGCAGCGTATCCGCCGGTCCAACAATCTCCCCGTGGAACCCATGCCCCGCGCCGACGAGCAGAGCTCTTCAAGCCCGCCCTGCGCCCCCGGCACGCCGGCGGGCTGCTCCTGGCGCTCCTGGGGTGAAGACCTCGATCCCGCCTCCATCGCCCAGATGCAGGCCGCCGCACGCCTCCCCATCGCCGCCGCCGGGGCCCTCATGCCCGACGCCCACGTGGGCTACGGCCTGCCCATCGGGGGCGTGCTCGCCACGCGCGGGGCCGTCGTCCCCTACGCCGTCGGCGTCGACATCGCCTGCCGTATGAAGCTCAGCGTCCTGGACCTCCCGCCCCGCGAGCTCGACGACGCCCGCGGCGTGCAGCGCCTCACCCGCGCACTCGAAAACCAGACCCGCTTCGGCGTCGGGGCCAGCTTCGCCAAGCCCCACCAGCACGAGGTCATGGACCGTGACTGGTCCGTCAGCCCAGTCACCCAGGAGCTCAAAACAAAGGCCTGGACCCAGCTCGGCACCAGCGGCTCGGGCAACCACTTCGTCGAGTTCGGCCTGCTGACGGTCTCCGAGGCCGGCGCCCCGCACCTCACCCTGGCGCCCGGCGTCTACCTGGCGCTCCTCTCGCACTCGGGGAGCCGGGGCGTCGGGGCCGCGGTCTGCGACCACTACTCGCGCCTGGCCAACCAGCTCACCGGGGCCCAGCTCGCGCCGGACCAGAAGCACCTCGGCTGGCTCGACCTGCGCTCGCAGCCGGGGCGGGAGTACTGGGAGGCCATGAACCTCATGGGGCACTACGCCAGCGCCAATCACGCGATCATCCACCGCTCGGTCGCCTCGGCCCTGGGCGCGCAGGTCATCGCCGGCGTCGAGAACCACCACAACTTCGCCTGGCTCGAGCGCCACGCCGTGCCCGGGCCCGACGGCACGCCCGCCGAGGAGGACGTGATCGTCCACCGCAAGGGGGCGACCCCGGCGGGGCCCGGGGTTCTCGGGGTCATCCCGGGCTCGATGGCGACGCCCGGCTTCGTGGTCCGCGGCACCGGGCACGCCGGGTCCCTCGCCTCCGCCAGCCACGGCGCCGGGAGGGTCATGTCCCGCGGGCAGGCCCGCAGGAGCATGCGCTGGGAAGAGGTGCGCGCCGAGCTGGAGCGCGCGGGCGTCACGCTCCTCTCGGCCGGCATCGACGAGGCCCCGGGCGTCTACAAGGACATCGACGCCGTCATGGCCCAGCAGCGCGACCTGGTCGAGGTCGTGGCCCGCTTCGACCCCAAGCTGGTCAAGATGGCCCCCGGGCACGAGAAGGCGGAGGACTGAAGGGGGGAAGCGCCAGGTGCCCTCCGATCAGGCCGCGCCCTGCGCCAGAGGCGCGGTAGGCTGCCCATGGGATGCTCACGTTCCAGATCGAGATTGCGGACCGGGAATCCGGCGAAACCTCCCTCCTCACGGTGCGGGCGCCAACCCGGCAGCACGCGCTGCTGCGCGCCAGCGAACTGGGACTTGTTGGCCAGTGCGTGGAAACCTTGCCGGCCCCTCCCGCCCCGGCACAGCCCGAGCCCGGCCTCGCCGAGGGCCTCTTGCACGACGCCGAGCCCAATGTGGCGGTGGTCGGGTTCACCAACCGCTCTCTCCGTCAGCTCCGGGGCGCGGTGACCCAGGGGGTCTTCTGGGGGCTGCTGTGGTTCACGGTGGCCGGATTCGTGCTCGCGGTGTTGGCGATGCTCGCGCTGACGCTGCTGACCGCCGGCGCGGTCACCCGAGCGATCGGCCGACCGCCCGCGAGCGGGGCAGGCCCCGCGCCGACCTGGCCCTCGAGGTAGTCGGTTCGGTCGCGGCCCGGGGACTCCAGCGTTCCCTGGACGGCCCGCCCGCTTTGCTGGCTTATACCCTCTCCGGCCGATAACCTCACCAGCGGCCGGGTCTTCCGTGCGCCGAGGCGCCCGGACTCTCCGCGCCCGTCATCGGAGTGGCCCGCCGCGTGTATCTCGACCGTCTGCTGGGACTGGTCAGCGTCGACATGGGCATCGACCTGGGGACGTGCAACACCCTGGTCGCGGTCCGCGGCCAGGGCATCGTCCTCAACGAGCCCAGCGTGGTCGCCGTGCACAAGGGGACCAACAAAGTCCTCAAGGACGGGCAGGCCGTCGGCTGGGTCGCCAAGGAGATGCTGGGCAAGACCCCCGGCAACATCACGGCGATCCGCCCGCTCAAGGACGGGGTGATCTCGGACTTCGAGATCACCGAGGCGATGCTGACATACTTCATCCGCAAGGTCAACGGCAAGACGCGCTTCGTGCGCCCGCGGGTGGTGATCTCGATCCCCTCGGGCATCACCGCGGTGGAGAAGCAGGCGGTCTTCCAGTCCGCCGAGCGCGCCGGGGCCCGCAAGACCTACCTGATCGAGGAGCCCGTCGCCGCGGCTATCGGGGCCGGGCTCCCCTTCGCCGAGCCCACCGCCTCGATGATCGTGGACATCGGGGGCGGGACGACCGAGGTCGCCATCCTCTCCCTGGCGGGGATCGCCGTCTGCGAGTCCGTCCGCGTCGCGGGCGACGACTTCGACGAGGCGATCATCAACCACATGAAGAAGAGCTACAACCTCATGATCGGGGAGCAGACCGCCGAGCGCATCAAGATCGAGATCGGCTCGGCGGCCCCCACCGGGCCGGAGACCACCATGGAGGTCCGCGGGCGCGACATGATCTCGGGCCTCCCGCGCAAGACGGTGATCACGAGCGAAGAGGTCCGCGAGGCGCTCCGGGAGCCCAACAGCGCCATCATCGAGGCCGTCACCCGCACGCTCGAGCGCGCCGAGCCCGAGCTCGCCGCCGACCTGGTCGAGAACGGCATCACCATCGCCGGGGGCGGGGCCCTGCTCCGAGGCCTGTGCGCCATCATCACCAACGCGACCGGCCTCGAAGCCCGGGTCGCCGACGACCCCCTCACCTGCGTCGCGCGCGGGACCGCCATCTACCTCGACAACATCGAGGAGTGGAAGGACACCCTCGAGACCAACCTGGAGGGCTGACCCGCGACGCGGGCCGGTCCGCGACCCACCGCGACGCCCGCCCCCGCGAGACCAGTGACCATGGCACGCCGCGCGGGCCTCCGCGCCCACTCAAGCCGGGCCCTGCCGCTGGCCTTCGCCGCCCTGGTGGCGCTGGCCCTGCTCCCCGCCCGGCTCACCGACCCGGCGGCCCGCCGCCTCGGCGTGATCGCCACCGTCCTGGTCGGGCCCGTCAGCCACCCCGTGCACTGGCTGGTCGTCCGCCTCGGCGCCGGCCCGGGCGGTCCCGCCGAGTCCGACCCCGCCGCGGGCCAGCTCCGCGCCGAGCTCGAGCAGCTCAAGGCGGCCTACCTGCGCGCCCTGGCCGACAAGGAGCGCCTCGAGACGCACCTCTACGAGGTCCAGCGCGCCGGGAGCCCAACCCCCGACCTCCCGGTGCGCCTGCTCCGGGCCCCGGTCATCGCCCGCAGCGGGAACATCGCCAGTTCGGCGCTCGAGGTCCGCGCCGGCACCAGAGACGGGGTCGAGCCCAACGCCGTCGCGGTGGTGCGCGGCACCCAGCTCGTCGGACGCGTGCTCGAGGGGGTGCAGCGCCGCACCTGCACCGTGCTCCCCATCACCGACCGCCAAGCCCGCGCGCTCCAGGGCGTCATCATGCTCGACGACCTCACCCCCGGGCCCCGCTGCCTCCTGGCGCCCGCCGATGGTGAGGGCCTCGTCGGCGACATCGAGTGGCCGCCGGGATCCGTGAGCCAGCCCGACGTGCGGCCGGGCCTGCCCGTCCGGCTCCTCGACGACGTCTGGCCGCGGCACGCCCAGGGCCTCCTGATCGGCACCGTGGCCGAGGTGCGCCCCGGCGCCAGCCCGGGGCGGCAGCGCGCGGTCGTCCGTCCGACGGTGCCCGTCGGCCACGTCACCGAGGTCGTGCTGCGCTTCACCCCGGACGAGGACGCCTCGGGGGACCCGCCGTGAACCTGCCCGCGGTCGTCATCCTGGCCTACCTGGCCCTGGGGCTCGAGCTCGGCCTGCGCCCCGCGCTCGCGGTGGGCGGGGGCGTGGCGCCCAGCGTCCTCTTCCCGCTCCTGGTCTACATCTGCCTCTTCGCTCCGACGCGCCAGGCGCTCTGGTCGGCGCTGGCCTTCGGGGTGGCCGCGGACCTGGTCAGCCCGTGGACGACGCCCGGCGGTGGGCGCCAGCTCGTGGTCGTGGGCCCGGGCGCCCTGGGCTACGCCGCCGGGGCGTATCTGACGCTGACGGTTCGCGCCCTGGTCATCCGCCGCAACCCCCTCACGCTCGCGGTGCTCTCGGTGATCGCCATGGCCCTGGCGGGCGTGGTGAGTGTCTTCCTGCTCTCGCTGCGCTCCCTGTACGACCCGCACCTGGCGATCCAGCCCGCCCCCGAGCTGGTGCGGCGCACGCTCTCGGCGCTGTACACCGGTCTCTCGGCGGGGCTCATGGGCGTGGTCCTCGTGCCGCTGGCCGGGCCGCTGGGCTTCGCCGAGCGGAAGCGCTAGCCTGCCCGGCCGGATTCTCCCGGCGCACGGAGCCGCCCCATGCCCGACCCGCTCCTGGCCGGAAAGACCGCGATCGTCGTGGGCATCGCCAACGAGCGCTCCTACGCGTTCCACATCGCCCGCGCCCTGCTCGAGCAGGGGTGCCGCTGCGCCTTTACCCATCTGCCCGGGGAGAAGAACGAGCGGCGCACGCGCCGCTCCCTGGAAGAGCTGCCGATCCCCGGGGGCGCCGGGGCGGCCTGGCTGACACCGATGGATGCCTCCTCCGACGAGCAGATCGAGCAGGCCTTCGCCGCCTATGCCAAGGCCC
>DASPKO010000256.1:0-11141 GCA_035628055.1 Phycisphaerales bacterium | reverse complement strand
CCGCTCGTACGTCGCCTGCGCGCGCAGCATCGCGAAGCAGTAGTCCTCCGCGAACTCACGGCGCAGGTCGTCGACGATCACCTCGTCGGCCCCGCTTCCCAGCGCCTTCTCCTCCAGGCCGTCGAGTTCCTCGGCCCCCTGGCCCAGGTCCGCCGCGTACGCCACCAGGCGCACGCCCGGATACCGCTCCTTCAGCCAGGGAAGGATCACCGACGTGTCCAGCCCGCCCGAATACGCCAGCACGATCTTGCGTGGCCCCGCCGCCTTGGGGTGTGCGCCCATGGGGCGAGCGTAGCCCGGCGCCGACCCGGGCCGGTCGGGGGCCCGCGTCGCCCGCGCACGCGCGCCGCGTCCCGCACCTGCCCCGGGATGGTTCCCTAGACTGCCGCCCGGTCGCGATAGACGAGCTGCAGCGCCCGCCGAACGTCACCGGCGGCGGCCGGCCCAGCCCACCCGCCCCCCTCCATGAAGAGCACCCACGCCACCCCCACCACGCCCCGTCCGGCCCCGGCTGCCGCCCACGCGACCAACGGCCAGGGGCGTGCCGCCCAGCCCGCGAACCCAGGGCCCCTCTGCCCAACCGACACGTTCGTTCACCGGCACATCGGGCCCGACGATGCCGATGTCGCGGAGATGCTGCGCCTGCTCGGCTACGCCTCGCTCGACGAGTTCGCCGACGCCGTCGTGCCCGCGCGGATCCGCCTGAACCGCCCCCTGGACCTCGGCCCACCCCGCGGCGAGCACGAGCTGCTCAAGGAGCTGGCGGGCCTCGCCCAGCAGAACACGGTCAATCGCTCATACATCGGGATGGGCTACTCCGGCACCATCACGCCGCCCGTGATCCTCCGGAACATTCTGGAGAATCCGGGCTGGTACACGCAGTACACGCCCTACCAGGCCGAGATCTCGCAAGGGCGGCTCGAGGCCCTGCTGAACTTCCAGACCATGGTGGCGGATCTGACGGCGCTCCCGCTCGCGGGCGCCAGCCTGCTGGACGAGGCGACCGCGGCCGCGGAGGCCATGGCGATGTGCGCCTCGATCGCCGGGGGCACGCCGGGCCAGCGCGGCGCGTTCTTCGTCTCCCGGCACTGCCACCCCCAGACCATCGGCGTGGTGCAGACCCGGGCCGAGTCCATGGGTCTCGAGGTCATGGTCGGCGATCACCGCTCCCTGAGGCTCGCGCCCGGCGCGTTCTTCGGGGTGCTGCTCCAGTACCCCGACACCGAGGGCCGCGTCGAGGACCTGCACGACTTCTGCCGGGCGGCCCGCGCCGCGGGGGCCACCGTCGTCGTCGCGGCCGACCTGCTCGCGCTGACGCTCCTGACCCCGCCGGGCGAGTTCGGGGCCGACATCGCCGTCGGCACCACGCAGCGTTTCGGGGTTCCCATGGGCTTCGGGGGCCCGCACGCGGGGTACATCGCGACGCGCACCGAGCACGCCCGGCGCATGCCGGGCCGCATCATCGGTGTCTCGCGGGACGCGCACGGGCACACCGCCTACCGGATGGCGATCCAGACCCGCGAGCAGCACATCAAGCGCGAGCGTGCCACCAGCAACATCTGCACCGCCCAAGCGCTGCTGGCGATCATCGCCGGCATGTACGCCGTCTACCACGGGCCGGAGGGCCTCCGGGCGATCGCGCGGCGCGTGCACGCGCTGGCCCGCACCCTGGCCCACGGCCTGCGCGCCGCCGGGCACGAGGTCCTGGAGGCCGCCTACTTCGACACCGTCCGCGTCCGCCCCGGCGGGTCCGCCACCGACGCCCGGCGCCGCCTCGAGGCCGGCGGCATCAACCCCCGGGTCTTCGCCGATGGCACCCTGGGCTTCTCCGTCGATGAGACCACCACGCCGCACGACCTCGAGGACATCTGGGCGGCGCTGGGCGGAGCGGGGGCCCCGGCGAGCCTCGCGCACGCCTGGGCGCAGGCCCAGGCCGAGCCCGATCCCCTGGCGCCACTGGCCCGCACCTCCGAATTCCTGAGCCACCCTGTCTTCCGCATGCATCACTCCGAGACGGAGATGCTCCGCTACATCTTCCGGCTCCAGGGCCGCGACCTCTCGCTGGCGCACGCGATGATCCCGCTGGGCTCGTGCACCATGAAGCTCAACGCCACCAGCGAGATGATCCCGGTGACCTGGCCGCACCTCGCACACCTCCACCCCTTCGCCCCTCCGGAGCAGACCCGCGGCTACCAGGCGCTCTTCCGGCAGCTCGAGGGCTGGCTCGCGGAGATCACCGGCTTCGCCGCCGTGAGCCTCCAGCCCAACGCCGGCTCGCAGGGGGAGTACGCCGGCCTGCTCGTGATCCGCGCCTACCACGCCGCCCGGGGCGAGTCGCACCGCGACGTCTGCCTCATCCCCGAGTCGGCGCACGGCACCAACCCCGCCTCGGCGGTCATCGCCGGGTTCCGCGTCGTCGTCGTCGCCAGCGACGAGCAGGGCAACATCGACCTGGCCGACCTCGAGACCAAGGCCCGCGCGCACGCCCGCGACCTCGCCGCCGTGATGGTCACCTACCCGTCCACCTTCGGCGTCTTCGAGGAGGGCATCGTTGATGTCTGCCGCGTCGTGCACGAGCACGGCGGGCAGGTCTACATGGACGGCGCCAACATGAACGCCCAGGTCGGCCTCACCAGCCCCGGCTTCATCGGCGCCGACGTCTGCCACCTCAACCTGCACAAGACGTTCTGCATCCCCCACGGGGGCGGCGGCCCGGGCATGGGTCCGATCGGCGTCGCGGCCCACCTGGCCCCGTTTCTCCCCTCCCACCCGGTGGTCGCGCCCGCGAGCGCCGGGGCCCACGCCGTCGGACCGGTCTCCGCGGCCCCCTACGGGAGCGCTTCGATCCTGCCGATCTCATGGGTCTACATCGCCCTCATGGGGGCCGCGGGCCTCAAGCGCGCCACCCAGGTCGCCATGCTGAGCGCCAACTACATGGCGGCGCGCCTCGAGGGCCACTACGCCGTGCTCTTCAAGGGCCGCAACGGCCGCTGCGCCCACGAGTTCATCATCGACTGCCGCCCGTTCGAGAAGTCCGCCGGGATCAAGGCCGACGACATCGCCAAGCGGCTCATGGACTACGGGTTCCACGCCCCGACCATGTCCTTCCCGGTCCCGGGCACGCTCATGATCGAGCCCACCGAGAGCGAACCCAAGCCCGAGCTCGACCGCCTCTGCGACGCGCTCATCGCGATACGCGAGGAGATCCGTGCCATCGAGCGCGGCCAGCTCGACCGCCAGGACAACCCCCTCCGCAACGCCCCCCACACCGTCGCGGCCGTCTCGGCCGACGACTGGAAGCACACGTACACGCGCCGCCAGGCCGCCTTCCCCCTTCCCTGGGTCGCCGAGCACAAGTTCTGGCCGGCGGTGGGCCGCGTGGACAACCCTTGGGGCGACCGAAACCTCGCCTGCGTCTGCCCCCCGGTCGCCAGCTACGCCGAGCCGGCGGCCTCGGGGGCCTGACCCCCGCACGCTCCAGCCATGACACGCGCCACCCCCGAGCCGCCCCAGGCGACCCCCGTCAACCCGCTCCGGGAGCTGGTCGAGCACATCCGCATCACCGAGCAGTCGCTCCGGCAGGGCGGGGGCCTCCAGGCGATCGAGCGCCAGCACGAGAAAGGGCGGCTCACGGCCCGCGAGCGCATCGACCTGCTGCTCGATGTGCCGGCCGAGTTCATGGAGCTGGGGCTCTGGTCCGCCTGGGGCATGTACGCCGAGCACGGGGGCGCCCCCGCCGCCGGCGTGGTCACCGGGATCGGCCGCGTGGTCGGCCGCGACTGCATGATCATCGCGAACGACGCGACGGTGAAGGCCGGCGCGTTCTTCCCGATGACCTGCAAGAAGATCATCCGCGCGCAGACCATCGCCATGATGGGGCGGCTGCCCCTCATCTACCTGGTCGATTCCGCCGGTGTCTTTCTCCCCCTGCAGGAGGACGTCTTCCCCGACACCGACGACTTCGGGCGCATCTTCCGCAACAACGCGGTGATCTCGGCCCTGAACATCCCCCAGGTCGCCGCGATCATGGGCTCCTGCGTCGCGGGCGGGGGCTATCTGCCCGTGCTCTGCGACACCCTGCTCATGACCGAGGGAAGCGGGCTCTACCTCGCGGGCCCCGCGCTCGTCAAGGCGGCGATCGGCCAGACCGTGACCGACGAGGAGCTCGGCGGCGCCGCCATGCACGCCTCCATCTCCGGCACCATCGACTTCCGCGAGCCCGACGACCCGGCCTGTCTGCGGCGCCTGCGCTCCCTGATGGAGAAGTACCCGCGCCCGGCCGGCACCCGCTTCTACTACCCCGGCCCCGCTGACGACCCCGAGGACCCCGAGGCGCTCGAGGCGGCGTTCAACGGGCGCGAACAGGCCCGGCGTCCCGTGCCCCCGGCCCGCGACCCCAACGACGTCTATTCCATCTTCAGCGACAAGCCCGGGGCCCAGTACGAGACCCGGGACCTGATCGCCTGCCTGGTCGACGCTCGCGCCACGGGACAGGGCGAGCCGGCGCCGGACTTCGACGAGTACAAGGCCGAGTACGGTCCCTCCCTGGTGTGCGGGTACGCCCGCCTCGAGGGAACCCCCTGCGGGATCGTGGCCAACCAGCGCCGGCTGACCAGGACGGGCGCCGGCCTGGTCCAGCTCCCGGGGGTCATCTACCACGACTCGGCCGACAAGGCCGCCCGCTTCATCATGGATTGCAACCAGCGGAACATCCCGCTGGTCTTCCTGCACGACACGACGGGCTTCATGGTCGGGCGCGACAGCGAGCAGGCCGGGATCATCCGCGCCGGCGCCAAGATGGTCAACGCCATGAGCAACTCCGTGGTCCCCAAGATCGTGCTGATCCTCGGCGGGTCGTACGGGGCCGGCAACTACGCCATGTGCGGGCGGGCCTTCGACCAGTTCCTCTCCTTCGCCTGGCCGAGCGCCCGCTGCGCCGTGATGGGCGCCGCCCAGGCCACCGGCACGCTGGCGATGATCGAGGAACGGAGCCGCCAGCGCAAGGGAGAGAAGATCGACGAGGAGACGCACCGCCAGATCCTGCGGGCGGTCCACGCTTCGTACACCGAGCAGGCCGACATCCGCCACGCCGCCGCGCGCGGCTGGGTCGACCGTCTCATCGAGCCGCACCGCACCCGCGCCGAAATCGGGGCGGCGCTCCGATCCGCCCGCGGCTGGGACTACGCCAAGCCTTTCGTCACCGGCGTGCTCCAGACCTGATCAGGCCGCACGCCGCACGGCCTCCCGGGCCCGAGGGCGACCATGGACACCCGCAAGCAGCAGACCTGGCTGATCGCCGCCTGGCCCGGGATGGGCAACGTGGCGGTGCTCTCGGCCGGCTACCTCGTCCAGAAGCTGGGCATGAAGCCGGTGGGCGAGCTGGCCCCGAAGCAGTACTTCGACATCCAGGCCGTCGAGGTTCACAAGGGCGTCGTGAGCACTCCCCGCCTCCCGCGCAGCCTGCTCTTCGGGTCGCCGGTCGAGGAGGCCAAGTCCAAGCTGCTGGTCTTCCTGGGCGAATCGCAGCCCGCCGCCGCGGGGTACGCCTACGCGCACGAGCTCCTCGACCGCGCCACCCAGCTCGGAGTATCGCGCGTAGTGACCTTCGCCTCGATGGCCTCGCAGCTCCATCCCTCGCAGGAGCCCCGGGTCTTCGGCGCCGCCACCCAGCCCGACCTCCTGGAAGACCTCCGCTCCGCGGGGGTGGCCCTCATGCCCGAGGGCCAGATCGCCGGGCTCAACGGGGTGCTGCTGGGCGCCGCCTCGCAGCGCGGCATGGCGGGGCTCTGCCTGCTCGGAGAGATACCCTTCTTCGCCGCCGCCGTGGCCAACCCCAAGGCCGCCAAGGCCGTGCTCGAGGCGTTCGGGCTCATGGTCGGTCTCGAGCTCGACCTCGAGGAGCTGGCGCGCCACGCCAAGACCATCGACCAGGCCCTCATCCAGATGCTCGAGCGCATGGAGAAGGCGGCCGGTGAGGGGGAGGACCCCGAGTCCGAGTTCGCCTCCGGCATGGAGGAGCCCGAGGCGATCGCCCCGCCCCGCGAGCCCGGCCCCGAGGCGCCCCCCGAGACCCAGATCGACTACGCCACCCGGCAGCGCGTCGAGAAGCTCTTCGAGTCCGCGCGCCGCGACCGCCGCCAGGCGCTCAAGCTCAAGCAGGAGCTGGACCGTCTGGGCGTCTTCAAGCAGTACGAGGACCGTTTCCTGGACCTCTTCCGCCGGGCGGAGTGAGCCGCGGACCGATTGTATCGCGGTCGGCGCGGAACGCTGGCCGACTCTGCCCGGCAACACCGGCAACCCAGGGCCGCTCAACCCGCCCGCGGGCTGGTAGACTCGGCGCGGGGAGGGGTGCCGGGTGCGACGCGCCAAATCCATCCGAGCGACTGAGGTCCCCCCATGGGTGGTCCAGGACTCTGCGCCACAGACCCGGCGATCTCGGTGCCCGCGGCATGGGCCCAGGCGGTGCCCGTCTACGCGGGCCTCTACGCCCTGATCGGGGGCGCAGCCTCGTTCAGCGGGTGGCTGCTGGACGTGCAGCGGCTCACGGACTGGTTCGGGACCGGAGTGTCCATCCAGCCCAACGCCGCCCTCCTCACGGCGCTTGCCGGGGTGGCCTTGCTTCTCGTCCGGCTCCGCTACGCGCGGGTCGTGATTCTGCTCGGCGCGCTGATCGCGCTGGTCGGAACGCTGACGCTCACGCAGTACATCGTGAGCGCCGACTTCGGATTCAATCATCAACTGCTCTTCGGCCGCCAGTGGGGCCAGGCCACGACCCTCACCCGCGGGCGGGTCGGCCCGCCAGCATCGACATCGTTCGCGCTCATCGGGCTGTCGATCGTGATCCTCGGACTCTCCCGGCGCGGCTGGGCGGCCGCTCACGCCGCGCGGCGGCTCGTCCCACCGCTCGCCCTGATCGTCTGCACGTTCATGCTCTTCTCGCTCAGCGGCTACTGCCTCGGAGCCCGCCAGTTCTACACCGTGCCGTGGCTGACCGCCATCGCGCTCCAGACCGCCTCCATGCTGATGGGCCTGGGATTGGGATTGCTCGCCCTCGTCCCCGAGCGCAACCCGGTCCGGCTCCTGCTTGAGCCCACCGGAGCCGCGCTCATCGCCAGGCGCGTCCTTCCGCTGCTGGTGGCAGTTCCGACGCTCGTGGCGTGGCTTCGCACCAAGGGCGAGGAACTCGCCCTCTACGACCCGGGAACCGGCCGCGCCCTGGCGGTCATCGTGCTGATCGTCTCCGGCGTGGCGCTGATGTGGGGTGCGCTGGAGACGCTCCGCCGCCACGAGCTGGCGCTCCGACAGAGCGAGGCCCGCCTGCGCGGCATCATCGAGCAACTGCCCGCCGGCGTCGGGGTCATGGACACCGACGGCCGGTGGCTGCTGACCAACTCCGCCATGCACCGCTGGAACTTGGGCGCCACCCCGTCCTGGCTCTACGACGACGCGGGCCGGTGGCGGTTCTGGGACGAGAGCGGCGCCGCCGTGGACCGCGCCGATTGGCCGGGCCAGCGCGCTCTCCGCGGCGAGACCGTACTCCCCGGGATGGAGGGGCTCTACACCGCCGACGGAGGCCGCCAGGTCTGGATGCGCGTGAGCGCGGCCCCGTTGCGCGATGACCAGGGCCGGATCATCGGGGCGACCGCCGTGGTCGAGGATATCGACCTTGCCAAGCGCTTCCGACACCACCTCGAGGAGGAGCTCCGGAAGCGGACCGGCGAGGTGCAGCTCGCGGAGCGACGCCTCGCGGCCGGCCAGCGGCTCGCCGCCGTGGGAACCATGGCGTCCGGGCTCGCCCACGACATCAAGAACGTTCTGCTGCCGTTGTCAATGGCGGTCGACGGCGTGCTCTCGGTCTCCTCGGGCTTGAGCGCCGACGGGCGCCGAGACCTCACCGTTCTCACGGCCCTGATCGATCACTTGCGGGCGATGTCCAACAACCTTTCCCTCTTCGCACGGGACCCGGCCCATGAGGGCACCGAGGGAATCACCCTGCTCACCCCGTGGCGGAACCGGGTCGAACGGCTGTTCGAGTCCTCGCTGGCCGGGAACGCACTTCCGGGCAACGGCGCCTCGATCCGGGTGCGCTGGGAGATCCCCGACCGCCTGCCGCCCGTGAACATCGCGCCGCACCGGCTCACCCAGGCCGTGCTCAACCTCGTTCACAACGGCCGCGACGCGATCCTGGTGGGCCGGCGTCAGCCGGGTCGCGAATCGACCGGGTGCATCACCATCGGCGCCGCCGCACGTGCCGATGGCTCCGCCATTGTGCTCGAAGTGCGCGACGATGGGTGCGGGATGGACCACGAGACCATGCGCCGCAGTGTCGAACCGTTCTTTACCACCAAGGACCGCCCCGAGGTGGTCGGCGTGGCGGGGAGCGGCCTGGGGTTTTCCCTCGCCCACGCCCTCTGCGAACGAGCCGGCGGGAAGCTCGAGATCGAATCGCGGCCCGGGGCCGGAACGTCAGTTAAGCTCGTCCTTCCAATCGTCGGCGACCGGACCACTCCGTAGCCCGGCGGTCTGGCGGCCATCGACGGCCGCTCAATCCCGCCTCCGGAAGACCGAGCCGCGACCGGGCGTGCCGGGAGCCCGTTCGCTTGGGTTCCGCACCGGTCGGCAAGTCCACGGCAGCGGCCGCGAGGTGAGTGGGCCCGGTGGGACTCGAACCCACACGGGGGGTTGGACCCCCAGCGGATTTTAAGTCCGCCGCGTCTGCCGTTCCGCCACGGGCCCGAGCGGGGCGCATCATAATCTTCCGCTCGCCAGCTCCGGCGATGCTGTCGGCCCCGGGCGCACGGGGTGGCGCAGCGCGGCAGGCCCCGGGCCGGGCCGTTTCCCACCACCACTTATCGGCCCGCCCCGGAGCCGGTGCCCCTGTCCCACCCGGCGCGCCGGGGTATCGTTCCTGCGTCTCGCTCGTCCAGGAGAACCACCATGATCAAGCTCACGTTCCGTTTCCGCGCCCTTCCCGCGTCCGCGCTCGCGGTTCTCGCCGCGGCCGCCACCACCCTCGCCCAGGATCACGTCACCACCTTCGACGCCGGCAACATCGGCGGCTGGACCTACGGCCCGCCCCCCTCCTTCCCCAGCAGCGGCGGCAACCCCGGGCCCTACCTCCGGACCAGCGGGATCGACACCTTCGCCCCCATCCTCCGCACCACCGGCGACTCGGTCTTCACCGGCGACTACCGCGCGCGCCGCGTCACCGGGCTGAGCGTCGACCTCCGCACCTTCGCCGCGATGTCCACCGGCGGGCGCCCCCTCTCCCTCATCCTGGTCGACGACAACGGCACGCCGGCCAACTTCAACGATGACTGGGGTCTCTACCGCATCGGCGCGACGAACATCCCCTCCACCACGCAGGGCTGGGTCTCGTACAGCTTCGAGATTCCCTCCGACGCCGCGGCCGTCCCCGCGGGCTGGTCCTTCGTGCAGTTCGGGTCCGGCTCGCCATCCCAGCCGAACTGGGACGCCCTCATCACCGACGTGGACCAGGTTCGATTCTTCTACGGGCACCCCGAGGGGTTCTTCATCTTCCAGCTCTGGGACATCGGGGCCGACAACCTCGGCATCGACACGCTCTGCCCGGCCGACCACAACGCCGACGGCGTGGTGGACACCCAGGACGTCTCGGCCTTCCTCTCCGACTGGTTCGCCGACATCGCCGGGGGCACGCTCGTGACGGACTTTGACGGCAACGGGACGGTGAGCACGGGCGACCTCTCGCTCTTCCTGTCGGCCTGGTTCGCCGCGCTCGCCGGCGGCTGCTGAGGGCGCCCACCGGGCGGGCCTTAATCGCGGGCCCCCTTCTCCGCCGGCCCGGGCGGGGCGGGCGGCGCCGCCTCGATGCGCACGGTCTCGCCCTCCGCGACCACGGTGGCCACCGCGGTCGTCGAAGGCGTCGCGGCGGTCTCGGTCGGGTCGTACCGTGAAATCGGCAGGAAGTCCTTGGCGCGCCCCTCGGCCCAGGCCCGGAAGCGCGGCCAGAAACTCTCGCGCAGCAGGATCTTCATGCAGGCCGCCGCCGGGATCGCCACCAGCACGCCGTAGATCCCGAACAGCAGTCCCCCCGCGATCACCGCGAAGAGGATCGTCGGGACGTCCATGTCGGTCGTCTTGCCCATGACGACGGGCGTGAAGATGTAATCGTCGAAGAACTGCCCGACCGCGTAGACCACGGTGGGCGCCAGCAGCACCCACCACCACCGAGTCTGCCACTCGACGTCGCTCGGATAGAGCACCATGAGCCCCACCGCCAGCGGGAGCCCGATCATGGGCACGTAGGGCGCGATCGAGAGCAGACCCACCACCACGCCCACCAGCAGCGGCATGGGAACGCCCACGAGCCAGTAGCCCACGACGTAGAAGACGCTCAGGATCAGGCCGATCATCAGCCGCCCGCGCACGAACCCGGCGATCACCGCATCCATCTGCCGCAGCATCGCCAGCGTGCGCTCGCGCTTCCACTTCGGGATGAGCTCCGTAAACCGGGAGAGAACCCGCTCGTAGCGCGTGGAGAAGAAAAAGAAGAAGAACAGGATCAGGAAGAGCGCGAAGACCGCGTAGGCCAGCATCCCCAGCACCCGCCCCGCCACGTGCAGCACGTTGCCGCCCGTGCCCAGCAGATACTGGAAGACCTGGCCGACCGCCACGCCGGTCTCGCTCTTGAACGACGTCACCCACTCCATCATCCGTTCGCTGGGATCCAGGTCCCTGGCCGCCCCGGGCGGGGTGCCATTGCCCGTGGCGGCCGGAGCCCCGGGCGTGGGGACCGGCTCGAGCGCCGGCTCGGCCGGCGGCGGTGGTCCGCGCGCCGCGCCGTCGCCGGGCGCGGGCGCCCGCGGGTCCCCCGCGGGGGGCTCGGTCAGCGGCGGCGGGGCCTGCACGCCCTTGATGAACTCCGCCAGGAATCTCCAGGGCTGGTCCAGCTCCCGGATCGCCTCGGTCCGGGCCGGCTCCGGCGCGGCGATCGCCTCCTGCAGGGCCGCGATGTTCTGCTGCAGGCTCCGCGTCGCCCCCACACCCTGGACGGCGGCGAAGCCCAGGGCGAGGCCCACCGGCACCAGCACCACCAGCACGATCAGCGCGATGATGGTGATCGCCGCCCGCTTGCGGCTCATCCGACCACGCCGCGTCAT
>DASPKO010000255.1:0-15035 GCA_035628055.1 Phycisphaerales bacterium | reverse complement strand
GGCGGCCTTCGTGCTCATTCTGGTGGCCGTCCTCGACAAGAACCGCGCGCCGGCGGCGGACGCGGCGGGCCCGCGCCTGGACCGCTGACGACTCGCGGGCCGGCGCCACCCTCGATATCGCTACGGTCTTTGTCCGATTTGGCCTGGCGCCGACCCGGCGCCGGCGCCGGACCGTACTATCTGAACACGACTCGCCGGCCAACAAACACCGGGCCGGGTCATGCAAAAGGGGGGCGCGGCCCGGGGGCGCTCAGCAACTCATGAACCATACCACCACGCTGGCGACGTCACACGCTTCGTACGACAACCCGCGCCCCGGCACGCCCGCCGCGGCCTGCGCCCACGCGGGCCGGGGCCGCCAGCTCGCCGTGCGCCTGGTGAATCTTGTCGCGGTCGTGGTCCCCTTCGCGGGGCTCATCACGGCGATCGCGCTGCTCTGGGGTGTCGCCTTCAACTGGGTCTACCTCCTCATCCTGGGCACGATGTACCTGGCGACCGCGATCGGCGTCACCGTCGGTTATCACCGGCTCTTCACGCACCGCTCCTTCACTACCCCCGGGCCCGTGGCCTTCATCCTCGCGGCGCTGGGGTCCATGGCCGTCGAGGGTCCGGTCATCGATTGGGCCGCGACGCACCGTCGGCATCACCAGCACAGCGACCACGCCGAGGACCCGCACTCCCCGCACGCGTTCGGCGGGGGCGTGCGCGGCGTCATCCGCGGGTTCTGGCACGCCCATATGGGCTGGCTCTTTGCGCACGGGCTCCGGTCCCCCGACACCGCGCGCTACGCCGCCGACCTCATCCGCGACCCGCTCATCCGTCGGGCCAGCAAGCTCTTCCCGCTCTGGGTCGTCCTGGGGCTGGCCATCCCGGCCGCCCTCGGCGGCCTGCTCACGCTCTCATGGATGGGCGTGCTGCTCGGATTCATCTGGGGTGGGCTGGTGCGGCTCTTCTTCGTCCACCACGTGACGTGGAGCGTCAACTCGATCTGTCACCTCTGGGGCTCCCGGCCGTTCCGCAGCCACGATGAGAGCCGGAACAACCCGATCATGGGCGTGCTGGCCCTGGGGGAGGGCTGGCACAACAACCACCACGCCTTCCCGACCTCGGCCCGCCATGGCCTCCGCTGGTGGGAGATCGACCTGAGCTACCTGTTCATCAGGCTGCTCGGGGCGGTCGGCCTGGCGACCAACATCCGGGTCCCCCCGCGGGAGCGGATCCTGGCCAAGCTCCGCCGTCCCGCTTGAAAGGTGCGCCGGGGCCGGGCGCCGGGGCGGGCGCAAGCCTGCCGATTTGGCACACCCCGCTCCGGGCCGTCGGGCGCCTGGCAGCCCCCGGACACCATCCCGGGCTTGACCGGCCGGATCGGACCGCGGGGCGCAGCCTCCCGCCGGGCACCGGCCTTGCCTCCCGTCCGGCACGCGATGGTGCCGGATCAGCCACAACACGGCGTGCCTCCCTGCTGCTGCCAGCCCGCCGGACCCGGCTCGGGGGCCGGCGGTCGTCGGCCGGCAGGCGGTGAAGCCGAGCAGCCGGCCGGCGGGACCGACGCCGCCACCGCCCCGGGTCCCGGACGACTGAACCTCCTTCTCTCGTGCGCCTCCTGGCGGTCGGACGCCTGGGCCGACGCTCTCCCGCACCTCCTGGCACCCATGGGTGTGCAGGCCTTGCGGGCCCGGAGCGCCAACCAGGCCGAGCGGACGATCCGGTCCCACCCCGTCCACATCGCGGTCGTCGATCTCAGCCTTCCCTGGAACGACTGTCCGGTGCACGGCGGGCCCGGCGGGGCCGAGGCGGGACCGCGCGTGCTGGAGCTCCTGCGCCGGCTCGAGTCGCCCCCGCCCACCGTCGTGATCCGCCAGGCGCGCGGCCGGCGCGACGATTCCCGCTGCCTCGCCGCGGCGCTGCGCTGCGACGCGTTCGCCGTCGTCGACCGGGCGGCCGCCGATCTCGAACTCATGCTCGAGCTGCTGCGCCGCGTGCTGCGGCGACACTACCACGACCGGTGGCCGGGCCAGGACCTTCGCTCCGGTCCCGGCACGATGCCGCCCGAGACGACCGCCCCGCCCGGCCAGCCCGGGCGCTGAGCCCGCCGACGATTCCCGTTGGACTCACCGAACCACACCGCAACCCCGAAGGAGATTGACAGCGATGGCCAAGACCTCCGCCCCCACGCCCCCCGCCCCGACCAAGAACGGGACGCGCACCGCGTCCCCGGCCGCGATCCGCCCGCTGGGCGACAAGCTCCTGATCAAGCGCGACGAGGCCCAGAGCCGCACCGAGAGCGGCATCTATCTGCCCGAGAAGGCCAAGGACACGCCCAAGACCGGCGCCGTCATCGCGGTCGGCACGGGGCGCCTCAACACCGAGACGGGCGAGCTCATCCCCCTTTCGGTCAAGAAGGGCGACCGGGTGATCTTCTCGTCGTACGCCGGCACCGAGGTGAAGCTCGGCGGGCTCGGGAGCGAGGAGGAACTCCTGATCATGTCCGAGGACGAGGTCCTGGCGGTGATCGACTAAGGCGCGGCCAAGGCACCCCCATACCCGGCCCCCCGGCCCCCCGGCACCTCGACACCTCGACACCTCGGCACCTTCCCCATGACCCCCTCCCAGCTCCGCCAGGCCCTGCACGAGCTCAACGGTCAGCGTGACCTGGCCGTGGTCTTCGTGCAGATGGGGAGCGAGATGGCCGAGTGCCGCGTGCCCCACGCCATGCTCATCCCCGACGAGGCCGACCACCTCATCAAGGTCACGGATGGGAAGCACGTCTTCATTCTCGACGCCGAACGCATCGCGTGGATTCGCATCGGCTAGACCCGCCGCGGGCGCGGAATCACCGCCCGCGGCCTGTGAGAAGCACGGAACCTGGTCCATCACACGTCATTGACAGTCATCCCGTCGGCCCCGCGCCCCGGCGCGCTCCGACGGTGAAACGCAAGAACCCTCAAGGAGAACCCCGTCCCATGGCCGCCAAGCAGATCGCATACGACACCGACGCCCGCGAGCGGATCCTCCGCGGGATCCAGAAGCTCGCCGCCGCCGTCAAGGTCACCCTCGGCCCCTCCGGCCGCGTCGTCGTGCTGGAGAAGTCCTTCGGCGCCCCGACCGTGACCAAGGACGGCGTGACCGTCGCCAAGGAGATCGAGCTGGAGGACCCCTACGAGAACATGGGGGCCCAGATGGTCAAGGAGGTCGCCTCCAAGGTCTCCAAGGACGCGGGCGACGGCACCACCACCGCCACCATCTACGCCGAGGCCATCTTCCAGGAGGGCCTCAAGAACATCACCGCCGGCGCCAACGCCAATCAGGTGAAGCGCGGCATCGACATGGCGGTCGCCGCCATCGTCGACGAGCTCAAGAGCATGTCGCGCCCCGTCTCCTCCTCCAAGGAGATCGCCCAGGTCGGCACCGTCTCGGCGAACCAGGACGAGGAGATCGGCCGGCGCATCGCCGAGGCGATGGACAAGGTGGGCAAGGACGGCGTGATCACGGTGGAGGAGGGCAAGGGCCTCGAGACCGAGATCGAGCTCGTCGAGGGCATGCAGTTCGACAAGGGGTACGTCTCGCCGCACTTCGTCACCAACCCCGCCACCATGGAGTGCGTGCTCGAGAAGCCCTACGTCCTCATCTTCGAGAAGAAGATGACCTCCGCCAAGGACCTGCTCCCGCTGCTGGGCCGCATCGCCGAGCAGGGCGCCAGCCTGCTCATCATCGCCGAGGACATCGAGGGCGAGGCCCTGGCGACCCTGGTGGTCAACAAGCTGCGCGGCGTGCTGAAGGTCGCGGCCGTCAAGGCCCCGGGCTTCGGCGACCGGCGCAAGGCCATGCTCGAGGACATCGCCGTGCTCACCGGCGGTCGGGCCATCATGGAGGAGCTGGGCATCGAGCTCGACAAGGTCGAGCTGGCCGACCTGGGCCGGGCCAAGAAGGTGACCATCGACAAGGACAACACCACGATCGTCGAGGGGGCGGGCGCCCAGGACAGCATCAAGGGCCGCATCGATCAGCTCCGACACCAGGTGGAGACCTCGACCAGCGACTACGACCGCGAGAAGCTCGAGGAGCGGCTGGCCAAGCTGGCCGGGGGCGTCGCCCAGATCAACGTCGGGGCCGCCACCGAGGTCGAGATGAAGGAGAAGAAGGCCCGCGTGGAGGACGCGCTGCACGCCTGCCGGGCCGCGGTGGAGGAGGGCATCCTCCCGGGCGGGGGCGTGGCGGCCCTGCGGGCCCGCCGGGCGCTCGACAAGCTGCGCAAGAAGTCCGAGGGCGACATCCGCGTGGGCATCGACATCATCGACCGGGCGATCGTGCACCCGATCAAGCAGATCGCCGCCAACGCCGGGCGCGAGGGGGCCCTGGTGGCCGCCAAGGTCGAGGAGAACCCGGAGGCGTCCTTCGGCTACAACGCGCTGACGCACGAGTACGGGGACATGCTCAAGATGGGCGTGATCGTCCCGACGAAGGTGGAGCGGATCGCGCTGCAGAACGCGGCGAGCATCGCCGGGCTCTTGCTGACGACCGACGCCGCGGTGGTGGAGATCAAGGAGAAGAAGAAGGGCGGGGCCGCGGTGGGCGCGGGCGCCGGCGGCGGGATGGATGACATGGATTATTGAATCAAGCAGGTGCCGTCAGCCGACAGGTTGGCGACACCCTTTAAAAGTGGCACGCTCCCACAACCGGATGCCAAGTATTCGACAGCCGAAGTTCCGGTTCGGAGCGTGGCATTGCATGCCACTGAAGCTCGGCTTGCAGCTCTAGTGCCGGCAGTATTGATTCTGATCACCAGCGTGTGGCGCTCGCCGATCTCAAGGACGTGGCGCAAATAATCGCGCTCATCGGGATGCCGCTCGCTGTTGCTGCATTATGCAGCCAAGTGAGTCTCGCGCTCAGCAAGCGTGGCAGTGACGATCGCATGATTGAGTTGGCGGTCGGAATCCTAATGAGCGCCCCCCAGGGCCAGCCAACCGATCCGATTCGAGACTGGGCAGTAGCTGTGTTGGCTCGACGTGCCCCGTCGTTGAAGAGTGCGAGCCGGCAATAGCGGAGCGATTTGGACCTCCTGCATTGCGGCTCGATCTGGCTGACTAGTTGGGTGGGACGACCATCACTTCCGTTGATGTAGATGGGTTGGCAGGTGGTGGACTTGCTGACATCGCTGTCCTGTCCTCGTTCGCCGGTTCAATCTTCTGGTTGCCGCCGCGGCGCACCGCCTCGGCCTTGAGTGCCCGGTTTTCGGCCCGCTTGACGCGGGAGGCCGCCTCGTCGGCCGCGGGGCCCTCGACCGCGTCGCGCTTGATCACCTCGGCCTCCAGCACCCGCACGATCTCGTCCTCCGACACGTTGATGTCCACCACGCGGCGCAGCTCGCGCCGCAGCGCGTTCTGCACCGAGTCGTTGTGCAGCAGCAGGGCCGCGATCAGGAATCGGCTGGTCGCGTCCTGGCGGTCGCGCAGCTCGACGTGCACGCCCTTCCTGAACCCCTCCTTGGTGAAGGGATACAACCGCTCCACGTCCTCCTCGCGCCGGCAGTCGAGTGCCGCCAGGTCCACCTCGGCCACGAGCTGCTTCTCGATGGGCTTGTGGAAGAGCACGTGGTACAGCCGCCAGCTCACGGCGTTGGTGAGGATGACCCACTCGATGCCCTGATTGGCCGCGTAGTCCACAGCCTGCTTGACGTGCCGGTCGCTCAGCGAGATGCCGATCGCCTTCACTTCGATGAGCTGGACGATCTTGTCTTCCACGCGGATGGGGAGGTCGCAGTAGGTCCCGCGAATGGCCAGCTCGCTGGTGAGGTCAGCGTACTTGTCGTACCCGAACGCCTCGGCCAGCACGTCCTTCACGAGCGTGACCGTGTCGGCCTCGCCCACGTCCTTGGAGCGCTGGGTCTCAATCACGGGTCGCAGGCGCTTCATCGCAGCGGCCACGCGCTCACAGACTTTCTTCGGGACGGCCATCAGTTCACCTCGTTCCGGCTGGAGTACCCGGGTAACCAGCCTACCCGAGGTGAGTGCCGGCTCCAACAGCTTCTGACGGGCCGTGATCCCCTCCAAGCCGGAGGTGCCGGAGGGCGGCGTCTGAGCCCTCCGGCGTCCGCGCTCTGGACAATCACGAAACGCGCAACTGACTGCCATCGGCATGAATCCAATGGCCGCGAATGGCGAGGGGGCTCCAAGGCCGCCCCCTCGCCGCTCCCCCGCCTCGAAGTACTCTCCCCTCTCCACCTGCTCCGTCTTTCCGCGGTGACGCCATTCGCGGCCAGACGCTAATCCGTCCGCGGCTCACGGTTTCCGAATCTTCCCAGCTTGACAGCGGTTGGGCCGGTCGCGACGACCGCCCTGAGCGAGAGAGAGAGAGAGAGACCGGCGCGCCGTGCTCGCCTCTTGCAATCGCCGCTGCCGCGGGTATATTCCCGGCCCATGCCCGGCCCATGCCCCGGGGGACGAGGGCACAGAGAGGAGAGAGTCCCGATGCGTTCGACCGTCGCTGCGCTGGCAGTTCTGTCCACGGCGCCCGCCCTCGCGGGCATCCCGGACATCTACGGCATCACTTTTTCGGGCGCGCTCATCGGCATCGACGCGAGCACCGGCGCCGCCACGCTGATCGGCACGACCGGGCTCTTCAACTGCGAGTCGCTGGAGCGCGACCCGGCCACGGGTCACCTGCTGGCGATCGCCAGCCATTCCCCGTCGTTCGGCGGGCGCCGGCTCTACCGCATCAATCCGGTCACCGCCGTTCCCACGTTCATCGGCGACTCGGGCTTCCCCTGGGTGGAGGCGCTGGCGTACAACGCGGGCACGGGTGTGATGTACGCCTCCGTGAGCCCCGGCAACGACGTCACCGCCGAGCAGCTCGCGACCATCAACATCACCACGGGCGACGCCACCACGATCGCCACGACGAACATGGGCGACATCGACGCGATGGCCTGCTCACCCTCGGGCGTGCTCTACGCCTCGCACCTGGGCTCCGGCGTTTTCGGGGCCATGGACCCCGCCACCGGGCAGGTGGCATCGCCGATGCCCGGCGTACCCCTCCTGGCCGCCCTGGATTTCGCGCCCGACGGCACGCTCTTCGCCTCGAAGCTCGGCAGCTTCGAAGGGACGGGCCCCTCGTCGCTCTACATCATCGACCCGGCCACCGGCGCCGGCACGTTGGTTGGCTCGATGGGCTTCTCGCACGTCTCGGGCCTGGTCGTCAACGTGCCCGCCCCGGGCGCGCTGGGCCTGCTGGCCGGCGGCGCCTGCCTGGCCGCCCGACGGCGGCGCTGACCCCGGGCCAGATCGGCCACGCCGCGGCGCCGGCTCGGCCCGCCGCCAACCCCTGCCCCCACCGGCGTGCCTAGCTTTTCAGGTCGCGCTCGTGCCGGCGGCCCTGGAACCGAGAGAGTTCGCCCGGATTCCGGCGCGCGGGCTATCCCGGCGACGGGGCTTCCCTGATCACCCGGCCGGCCAGCAGCGCCAGCAGACCGAGCACGAGCCCGGTCCCCAGGCCGATCGGCAGCGCCCCGAGCAGGAACATCCAGCGTGAGGAGTCGTCCGCGGGTCCGCCTGGCTGCACCCCGCTCCCGGCGATCCGCGCCATCACCTCCGGGTTGTGCCGGCGGTAGATGGGGAACAGGGCCGCGGCGACCGCGCCATTGAGCAGCCCCCAAGCCGCGCCCGTCGCCAGACCGTGCAGGAACGGCCGCCCTCCCGCCGTGCGCGCGATGACGATGGCGGCGAAGATCGCCAGCACGGCCCATAGGTAGGGCTCGATGCCGCGCGTGTGCCCGCGCACGGAGAGCAGCCCCATCATCACGCCGGCCAGGGAAAGGAGCGCCACCAGCGGCCAGTTCATCGCCCGGGATGATTGGGGGCGTCGCGCACCAGAGCCAGGCGCCGCACGGGGCGTGCGGCGCGACGCCGCGGGGACGCCCTGGGTAGAAGGCGGCCCGTCCCGGGAGACCGCGCCCCGGCTCACGGCAGCGGCTCGCTCCAATGGGTTCGGACCTCGCTCACCAGGCGGGCCGAGCCGTCGAAGAAGGCGGCGCTGAACTTCGTGCGCCGGTCGTGGAACCGCCCGAGGCGCACGCTCACGTGGTCGGGCTGGCGGAAGTCGAGCATGCTCGCGCTCCGCGTGATCGGCGTGTCGGGGATCCAGGCCGCGTCGACCAGCAGCGGGTACTTGGGCGTCGGGTCCACGCGGTCGAAGTCGATGCAGGCCGGGCGCGGCTCGGTGCTGGGTCCGCCCAGGGACGCCGGGCGCCAGTACGGGTCGTCGAAGTGATCGGGGTCGGGAGCGGCGCCGGGCGGCTCGACGCCGGCGTGCCCGGTGGCGTTCATGGCGTAGGTCCGGGTCATCGCGGGCTCGTAGTGGGCGTCGACGCTGGGGCAGACCAGCGACGAGGCCGTGCTGAAGAGCTCGGAGGGCGTCTCGCCCTCGCGGCCCGAGTAGGCCTGCACCACCAGCGACCAGTTGGGGAGCGTGGTGTACGGCCACCCGATGGCCGGGCCCTTTCCCTTGTTCTCGTCGGCGTACATCCGGCAGGCCAGGAAGTTCTGGCGCTGGTTGGAGAGGCAGACCGAGACGCGCCCGGACTCGCGGGCGGCGGCCAGGGCCGGGAGCAGGAGGGCCACCAGGGCGGCGATGATCGCGACCACCACCAGCAGCTCGATGATGGTGAACCCGCGATCGGGGAATCCGCCCGCGGAGCGGGGCGGGGTGCCGGGCGGTATGAGTTGGGGGCGAGTCATGGGTGCGGGGTCGGAGCGCCCGCGGCTCGGACCGCGCCAAACATGGTAGTGGCGCCGGCTCCCGCGGCGCGGGCGGGCCGGCTCGGGCGGGCGCCAACGATTCGGAACGGAGACGGCATGAGACCATCGTCCGGACCAGTACGGTTGGCGCGCGTCGCGGGCGCGGCCCTTGTGATCGCGGGAGCGGGCACGCCGGGCATCCGGGCATGCCCGGCGCAGCCCGAGGCGGCACCGGCCGCCGCCGAAGCCTTGGTCGAACACTGGATCGGCCAGATCGACGTGCCGGATCCCAACCACCGCGACGTCGAGGTCGTGCTCACGCTCTGGCAGAGCCCGGGCGAGCCCTGGCGCGCGATCCTGGACCTGCCGCCGGGCCAGGCAACGCCGGTCGTCTCGGCGGCCTGGTGTCCGGAGGTGCACGTGCAGGGCGCGCGTGCCCTGCTGGCGACGGGGGGAGACTCGCCGACGGTCCTGGAGTTCGAGCGTGCCGGGGCACGGGCGACGGGCGTGGTGCGGATCGGGGGCGTGTTCGAGGCGCCCTTGAGCCTGACGCGGGCCGAGCGCGCCACCGCGCTGGAGCGCGTGCTGGCGCGTCCGCAGGAGCCGCGGCCGCCCTTCCCCTACCGCCTGGCGGACGTCCGCATCACCAGCCCGGCGGACCAGGCCCAGCTCGCCGGCACGGCCACATTCCCGCCCGGGCCCGGCCCGCACCCCGCGGTCGCGCTGGTGGGCGACTTCGGTCCACTGGACCGCGATCAGGCCGCGGCCTGGCACCGCCCCGGCGCGGTGCTCGCCGACGCGTTCGCCCGCGCCGGGTTCGCGACGATCCGGCTGGACAGCCGCGGCACCGGCGCCTCGACGGGCGACGAGCATGGCGCCACGCTCGACGTGCGCGCCGCCGACGTGCGCGCCGCGGTCGAGCATCTGGCGGGAACGGGCGTCATCGACCGGGCCTGTGTCGGGCTCGTCGGCCTTGGAGAGGGATGCGTCGTGGCGGCGCTGGCGGCCGGCGCGGAGCCGCGGCCGGCCTTCCTGGTCCTGCTGGGACCGCGGGGGCTCCCGGGCGCCGAGGCGATGGTGGCGCGCGACCGGGCCCGCCTGAGCGCGGAGGGCGAGTCGTCCCGCTACATCGAGGCGCGCCTGGAGAAGCGCCGGGCGGCCCTGGACCTGGCCCTCGCCGGTGCGCCCGAGGACCGGCTCGCCGCGGCCGCCCGGGCCGAGATCGAGTTCGAGGCCGAGCAGCGCCGCGGGGAGGGGACGGCTCCCGAGCCCTGGCAGATGGACTTTCTGGTCCGTGAGCGGCTCGAGGGGCTCGTCTCGACCAAGGCGCGCGACTTCCTGCGCAGCGACCCGGCGCCGGCGTACCGCGCGGCCGCCGACGTCCCCGCCCTGGTCATCGCCGGGGAGCTCGACGCCGAGTCGCCGCCGGCGGATCACCTGCCGGTGCTGCGCGAGGCGTTCGCCGGCCCGCGGCACAGGGTCGAGTCGCTCGCCGGGCTGAACCATCGGATGCAGCCGGCCACGACCGGGTTCGAGGACGAGATGGAACGGCTTTCGGTGACGGTCGCCCCGCTGGTGATCGACGGGGCGGTCGCATGGGCGCGCCGCCATTGCGAGCGCGGCGGGAAAGCGGCGTCCGCCCCGCCCGGGCCGGAGCGCCCGGGGGCCGGCCGGGAGGGCCGGTAGTTCTCACGTCTGTTCTTCGGCGCGCACGTGCGCCCGGCGGTGTGCCCCAGGACACGTCGCCCGGCGATTCCCAAAGGAGCGGTCATGTTCACATGCACGATGGCCTTGCTGGCCGTGATGAGCGGGCCCACCGCGGGTGCGGCGTGGCAGCCCGAGGTCGGGCCCTCGACGCGCTCCGTCCCGGCAGAGGCGCCGGAGACCGCGCGGTTCTGGGTCCGCCCCGGGTACGAGGTGAGCGTGGCCGCGGCGGACCTGCCCGGGGCGCGGTTCATGGAGATGAGCCCCCACGGGCGGCTGCTGGTCTCGCGTCCCGGCATGGGGGACATCCTGGAGCTGCGCGACGAGGACGGGGACGGCACGTACGAGCGGTGGACGGCCTTCGTATCCGACCGCCCCACCGTGCACGGACTCTGCTGGCACGATGGGTGGCTCTGGTTCTCGACGACCGGGTCGATCCACAAGGCCCGCGACACCGACGGCGACGGCCGGGCCGAGGAGATCGTCGACGTCCTCCCCGTCGGCAAGCTCCCCCGGGGCGGCTCGCACTGGTGGCGCTCCCTGCTGGTCACGAACGACGCCATCTACACCTCGATCGGCGACGGCGGGAACATCTCCGATCAGACCGACAGCGAGCGGCAGAAGATCTGGCGGTTCGCGACCGACGGCTCCGGCAAGACGCTCTTCTGCTCGGGGATCCGCAACACCGAGAAGCTCCGGCTCCGACCGGGCACCCGCGAGCTCTGGGGCATGGACCACGGCTCGGACTGGTTCGGCAAGGAGGCCGGAGACACCACCGGCAACCAGCCCATCACCGACCTCAACCCTCCCGAGGAGATCAACCACTACGAGGAGGGCCTGTTCTACGGGCACCCCTTCGTCGTGGGCAACCGGCTGCCCCGGTACGAGTACCTCAAGCGCGAGGACATCCACGAGCTGGCGGCGCAGACGATCCCTCCGGCGTGGTCGGCCCCGGCCCACTGGTCGCCCAACGGGTTCTGCTTCGTGCCGGAGGTCGGCGCCGACGGGGCCGCGGGCCTGGGGGCGCCGGGCCGGCCGGGCGCCCTGCCCGCGGACCATGCCGGCGACATGATCGCGGCGTTCCACGGTTCCTGGAACAGCTCGGTCCCGGTGGGATACTGCGTCGCGCGCGTGCTGTTCGACGACGAAAGGGGCCGGCCCTACGGCCTGCTCGAGCTCGTGCGCACGCTCGAGGAGCAGGACGTGCTGGCGCGGCCGGTGGATTGTGTGATGGCCCCGGACGGGTCGGTGCTCTTCAGCTCCGATGCGCCGGGGCGGATTTACCGCCTCCGCTGGACGGGCCGTGCGCCGCGCTAGACGAACGCGCGCCTCGGTGGTGGCCGTGGCCGTGTCCGCGACGCTGCTGACCGGCGCCGGGTGTGACCGCCCCGCGCCGAGCGCGTCGCGACCGCCCCGCGCCGCGGGGTCGGACGCCCCGCCCGCGGCGGTCGTGCGCGTCCTCGCCTTCGCGCCGATCTCCTATTTCGAAGAGAGCTGCGCCAAGTGCCACGGGCCCTACGGGTCGTTCTGGGGGGAAGGATTCGCGCGGGGACTCTCGGACGACGACCTGGTGCGCATCACCGAGGAGATGGCCGCGGGGCCGGGCGGGGCGCCCGTCGCGGGCGAGGCGCTGCTGGCGCTCGCGGCGTACCAGCGTGCCCTGGGCGCTGGCGAGCCCTTCCTCGCCATCACCGGCGCCGGGGAGGGTGAGCTCTCCGGCGAGGTCTCGCCGGGCACGCTCGTGACGGTGCACGCCGGCGGCCGGAGCGCCCCAGCGACGGTCACGGGGCACCGCTGGGTGTGCCGGCTGCCGGCGGGGGCAGGCCCCATCCGCGTCAGCGCGCTCCGCGCCGGGGCGCGCACGGAACTTGAGGGGGGCGCGCGGGCCTTCTCGCACCATCCCGGCCCCCGCGCCCCCGCGGGGCCCGACTGACTCAGCCCATCACGGGCCCGAGACCCATGCAGCGGCGCCAGGCGCTCACCTGCCCGAGGTGCATCATCGGGTGGTTGTTCAACATGAAGAGCGCGGCCGAGCCCACCGTGGGGAACATCTCCCTGAACCGGCCCTCCGCGGGGTTGGGCCCCGCGAACACATCGTCGGGCACGCCCGGGAGCGCGGCCAGGGCGGCGTCGGTCGCGGCGAAGAAGTGGGTGGTGATCTTCTCCATGTCCGGGTACGCGCAGGCCGAACCATCGGAGCAGGGCTTGCCCATCGCGAACAGGTCCTCGAATCCCGGCGGGTTGGGCACTGCCTGGTGAGCCAGGCCAACCATCCCCAGCACGCGCGCGGGATAGATGGACAGGTGCCCGTAGACCCAGGCGGGATGATTGGTGTCGATGGCCTTGGCGCCGAGCGCCGGCTTGCGGGCGAAGTCCGCCGGGCGGATGTCCTTTAAGAGCTGCTTGGCATAGTCGCGGGTGCGGACCCCGCCCCGCGCGATCATCTCCCCGATCTGGTCCTTCGTGCCGGGCATGTTGTCCTCCTCGCGGGTCCTCCCGCCACGGCGCGGAGCGTAGCCGCGTGCCGGGCGGGCGGTTCGGTCCGGGCACCGCCGGCTACTCGTCCGAGCGCACCGGTCCGCGTCCCTCGGGCTTGATCAGCTCCTCTTCGGAGGGCGCGCCCGCATCCTCCTCTTCCTCGGGGGGCGCGAGCTGCTCATACTCCCGGCGCAGCGCCTCGTCCTCTGCGCTGAGGCGCGGCGCGGCCGGGCGTGGCGGGAAGAACGTCGAGCGGACCTGCCACCCCAGCACGGTGAAGCCCACGATGATGATCGCGATGAGGGCCCAGCGCTGGGCGGGCGGTCGGTCCTGGCGCGGCGTGTCGGGCATGCGGGACAAGCCTAGAGGTCGCGCCCGCGGAGGCCGTCTCGGGTGGCCCAGAAGAATGCCGGTTGCCCGAAGGTCCAGGTGAAACCCTGCGGGGCGCCGTAGAGCATCTGGTTGTTCATCTCGACGGTGCCGGGGATCCAGGCGCCGGAGGGGGCCAGGAGCTGGTCGGGGGGACGCTCGTTGGGGAGCGCGGTGTTGGCGATGATGTCGCGCATGATGACCGTGCTGGCGCTCCCGTCGAGCATCGCGACGCACGGCCGCGCCGCCGAGGTGTTCCACTGGGGCTGGCCCGGGGCGATGAAGTCCTTGTTCTCGAAGAAGAGCACCTTGCGGTCGGTCCAGACCGCGTCGGAGACCTTGTTGCGGCGAAAGAAGAAGCGGTTGGAGGTGGTGCCGGCCGGGCGGGTCGGCCCGGTGAAGCGAGTGTGCCGCTGCCAGAAGAGCGGGGGATACCAGTACGAGGAAGGGAAGATCCAGAGATAGTTGGTCTGGGCCCCGCTGTCGTTGTTGGTGCGCAGCCAGTGGCGCAGCGCCGAATCGGCCGGCGCGTAGAACGACTTGTTCCGCGAGAAGCCCCCGAAGTCTTCGGCGTAGTACGTGTGGGCCAGCGCGTGGTACCCGTACGACTCCGAGCCGCTGGTGCTGTACGGCGTCTCGTACGCCCAGCCGTACCCGGGCACCGGATCGTCGGGCACCCAGACCCAGGCGTAGGCGGGCGAGCCCGGGGGCGGCGGGGTGGGGTCGAAGGGGTTGACGAACGTCTCGCGGTGCTCGACCGAGTAGGCCATCACGAACTCGGCGTGCGAGGAGAGGTTGGCCAGGCTGACGGCCCGCATGCCGGCGTTGCGCGCTTCGCGCATGGCCGGGAGCAGAATCCCCACCAGCAGCGCGATGATCGCGATGACCACCAGGAGCTCGATGAGCGTAAAGGCGACAGCCGGCCGCCGCCCCCCCCGGGCGCGGGTGCGATCGTGCATGTGTGAACCTCCGCGGGCTTCGACGACGTGGGCGCCAACAGAACCGGGCGCTCCCGCTGGACTTGAGCATACCACGGGAGCCGGCGAGGGGTAGGCGGCCGGAGCCCTCGGCTCGGCTCTTGGGCCCGTTCCGGCTCCGTCCGACCGCCCCAACCCGGGACTTCACCCTAGCATGCGGCCACACTGGGAGAGCCCGCGCGGGCGCCCGGCGTGCCCGCCCGAGAGAACGATGACCGCCACCCTGCCCGCACACGACTCGCCCGGGCCGGACGCGCCCCCCACCGGGGGCCCCGGCCGGGAGATCCAGTTCCGCGAGGCCCTTCGCGAGGCCATGACCCTCGAGATGCGCCGCGACCCGCGCGTCTTCCTCGTCGGAGAGGAGGTCGCCCAGTACAACGGGGCGTACAAGGTCTCGCAGGGGATGCTCGACGAGTTCGGGCCCGACCGGATCATCGACGCGCCGATCTCGGAGAACGGGTTCGCCGGCCTGGCCATCGGGGCCGCGATGTACGGCCTGCGCCCCATCGTCGAGTTCATGAGCTGGTCCTTCTCCCTGGTCGCCGCGGACCAGATCCTCAACAACGCCCCCAAGATGCTCTACATGTCGGGGGGGCAGTGGGGGTGCCCGGTGGTCTTCCGCGGCAACAACGGCGCGGGGGGGCAGCTTGGCTCCACGCACTCGTGGTGCGTCGAGGCCCTGTACAGCAACGTCCCGGGTCTGAAGATCGCCATCCCGAGCAATCCGGCGGACGCCAAGGGCCTGCTCACCACCGCCATCCGCGACGACGACCCG
>DASPKO010000254.1:0-10980 GCA_035628055.1 Phycisphaerales bacterium | reverse complement strand
CTCGAGGGCGACCTCGACGCGGACGTTGGTGGCCTCGGAGGAGCCCTGGTTGGTGACCATGACGGTGTAGATCTCCTCCTCGCCGACGCGGATCGGGTCGTTGGTGTCGGCCAGGTTGAGGAGGAGGCCGGTGACGCCGGCGAGGCGGACGGTGACGCAGTCGCGCTCGGGCTGGATGCCCTGGGCGCTGACGGTGGCGCAGTTCTCGAAGTTGCCGACCGTGTTGCCCTCCATGCGGACGGTGATGGACCGGCTCTCGCCGGGGTTCAGCGTCCCGATGTTCCAGCTCGTGCGGTTGCCGGCGTTGCGGCCGTTGTTGGTGGCGCTGACGAAGCGGGCGCCGGCGGGCATGATGTCCTCGACCACGACGTTGTGGGCCGGGGCGTCGCCCTCGTTGCGGACCGTGAGGGTGAAGTCGAGCCCCAGGCCGGTGTAGGCCTCGGCCGGGCCGGTCTTATCGATGGTGAGGCGCGGCTGGCGAACCTCGACGCAGGACTCGGCGGTCTCGGTCATGCCCTGGGCCCGGGCCTCGACGCGGTTGCAGTAGCGGCCGGGCTGACGGGCGACCGCGGTCACCTGCATCTGGCGGGACTGGCCGGCGGCCAGGGTGCCCACGTTGAAGCTGGTGCTGCTGCGGCCGTCGTTGGTGGTGAGGCCCTGGGGCATGTTGTCGGTGATGGTCAGGCCCTCGAGCGGCCCGGTGCCGGTGTTGCGCACCGTGATCGTCCAGTTGATGGGCTGGCCCACGCTGGCGGTCTCGGGACCGGTCTTGGCGATCTCCAGCCGCGGGCTGGTCGCGGTGACGGTGGCGCACATCACGGGGAGATAGGAGACGGCGGTGCAGTAGAGCGTGGTGCCGTCAGCGGCCCCGCCGGCGCGGGCGGTGATGGTCTTGGTCTGGCGCGGCCCGAGGGTGCCGACCTGGTACTCCTCGTAGTCGTTGCCGAGCTCGATGTCGGTGTAGTTCATGGTCTCGCGGCGCGCCTCGCGGACGAACTCGCGCTGGCGCGGGGCCGGCGCGGGCTCGCGCATCGTGGCCGGCCCGGTGGGCGGCCAGGTGATGTCGCGCTCGGAGGCCTTGGCGGACTGGTCGGGAGCGAGCCGCTTGTCAGGGTCCTGCACGTCGCCGGGGGCCTCGGGAACCCCGCCCTCGGTGCGGACGGGCCAGGTCAGGTCCTTCTCGGCGGGCTTGGAGCCGGTGCCCGCGGGGCCGCGGGCATCGGGGGACCTGGGATCGGTCCCGCTGCCGGGCTGGCCCATGCGGACCTCATTGGCCGGGGCGGTCGCGGTGGCCCGCGTGGTCGTCGTGGTGGTGACCGTAGTGCGGTCGCGGGTCGTGGTCTGGTCGCGGACGACGCGGTCGCCGGCCGGAGGCTCCGTCACCCGGGCCGAGTAGCTCTTGCGAACGCTGACGCGGTCGCCGCTCGGGGCGGCGTCGGGCGCACGGTTGGGATTGCCGGGCGCGGCCCCGGGGGCGCGGTCGTTGCCCGAGGCGTCGCTGTTGGCGGGCTTGTCGCGGGCGGGCCAGGTGATGTCCTTCTCGGCGGCCTTGGACTCGTCGGCGCCGTCGCCCATCCGGTCGCGATTGAGGTTGCGATCGCGGTCGAGGTTCCGGTCGCGGTCGAGGTTGGCGTCGCGGTCGCGCCGGCGCATCTCGGCGTCGCCGTTCATGCGGGTCTCGCTGCGGCCGCCGGTGCGGTCCATGGCGTTGCGATCCGCGTTGCGGTCGAGGTTCCGATCCGCGGCCCCCTCGCGGGACATGCTGGCCGACTGGCTGTGCCGGTACTCGCGCACGCGGACGTCGGTGAGCGTGAGGTCGGTGAGGTTGGTGACCTTGATCTGGTATTCGAAGTTCTGCCCGGCGAGGATGGTGCGGGGCATGGACTTCTCGACCAGGAGAACGCTGGAGTCGCGATCACCGGTGGGGAAGGCCATGCTGGTGACGGGACCGCCGCGCATGTCGTTCATGGCGCGGTCGTCGCGGTCGGTCTGCATGGCCGCGGTGCCGGCCCGCGTGGCCGAGGTGGTCCGGGTAGTGTCGGCCCTTCGGGTGGTGCGGGTCTGGTTGTCGGACTCGCACCCCGCCAGGCCGATGCCGCCCGCGAACACGGACAGCATGACGACACGGGACAGGGATGAGGAACGCTTCACGATGTTCACTCCTTTCGGCGCTCGGCCGTCGGTCAATCGGGTGTCGGCACGGGGTGGCCGGTCCACCGGCCTTTGGACACCCGGTTCAACGTTGGTGGTCTGCCTCCGGAAGCTGCCCTACACGGTCCGGAACGGGCCGGGGCAGTTTCACAAGGCCAAGACTAACTCACCCGCTCTCCGACGTTAGATTGCCGACATGCCAACACCCCACATTACGGCGGTGTTCTTAGCAGCGCGAACGCGGCCTCTGTTCGCTGGGCGCTCGTGAGCAGTCCGCCGGTGAGAAGGTCAACCAGGGGCCGCGGCGCCGGCGCCGCGCGGACCCCTTCCGCATGCACCATGGCCCCGCGCGCAACGCCTTGGCCCGGCGTGCGCTAGCCTCGGGGCATGAACCTCGCGGTGATCATCCCCGCGGCCGGCTCCTCCCGGCGCTACGCCGAGTCCGGCCCCGACCTGGGGGACCGGTCGAAGCTCGACGAGGACCTGGGCGGTCGCCCCCTGCTCCAGCGCACCGTCGAGCTCTTCACCAAACGCGCCGAGGTCTCGCTGGTGATCGTCGCCGGGCCCGCCGAGGACGGCGCCTACCGGCGGTTTTCCGAGCGCTACGGGGACACGCTCGGGCTCCTGGGCGTGCGGGTCTGCCGCGGCGGTCCGGATCATCGCTACCAGAGCGTGGCGGCCGCCCTGGCCCTCGTGCCCGACGAGGGAATCACGCACATCGCGGTGCACGACGCCGCCCGGCCCTGCGCCTCGGAGACGCTGATCGACCGCGTGCTCCTGGCCGCGGAGCGCCATCCCGCGGTGGTGCCGGCGCTCGAGGTCACCGACACGCTCAAGCGCGTGGGCGAGGCGGAGCCCGGTCTGGCGGACCCGGACCCGCTGGCCTCGATCCTCGGGCCGGCGCCCGGCGGGCCGGCCGCGCGGGCCCGGGTGGTCGAGGAAACCCTGGCCCGGAGGGATGTCTGGGCGGTGCAGACGCCGCAGGTCTTTGCCGCCCCGCTGCTCCGCCGGGCGTACGCCCAGGCGGACCTGACGAGCACCGACGATTCGCAGCTTGTCGAGCGGCTGGGAGTTCCGGCGGTGGTCGTCGAGGGAGAGCCCGGGAACGTGAAGATCACGCGCCGCGCGGACCTGGAACTGGCGCGCGCGATCCTGCGCCTGGGCCCGGCGCCGCGGCGCGAGGCGCATAAGAAGTTCTAGCTCGGCGGCAATGAAGGGGCCGACGTTGTCCCACGCTTCTTATATTCACGGCACGAGCCCGGACGAGCAGGCCCGCCTCGCCGGGCTCAACCGCCTGACCAACGCTGACTTCGTGGCGTTCGTCGACCCGCGGCCGCGCGACCGCGTCCTCGAGATCGGCTGCGGCCTCGGCCTGCTCGCCCGCGAGGTCGCCGGACGGCTCGGCCCCGGGGGGAGCGTCGCGGGCGTGGAGCTGCGCCCGGAACAGATCGAGGCCGGCGCGCGGCTCGCGAAGACGGCCGGGGGCGCGCCCGGGCCCGTCCCGGTGCGCCTGGTCGTGGGCGATGCGCGCGCCCTCCCGTTCTGCGATGCAAGCTTCGACCTGGTCTATTGCCGGTACCTCCTGGAGCACGTCGCCGACCCGGCGCGGGTGCTGCGGGAGTCGCTCCGCGTGCTGGTTCCAGGCGGTCGGCTTCGCGTGCAGGAGAACGACATCACGCTGGTGCGCCTGGACCCCCCCTGTCCCGCGTTCGAGCGCGTCTGGGAGCTCTTCGCGGAGCTGCAGCGGCGCCTCGGCGGCGACGCGCTCGTCGGCCGGCGACTGTTCGCGCTGCTGCGCCGTGCCGGGTTCGAGAGCGTCGAGCTCGCCCTGGCGCCGGAGGTGCACTGGCACGGGTCTCCCCGGCACGAACCGTGGGTCCGCAACCTGATGGGCAACGTGGGGGGCGCTCGCTCCGGGCTGGTGGGCGCCGGCCTGGCCTCGGAACGGGAAGTGGACGCCGCGCTCGCCGAGCTCGAGGGATTGATCCACGAGCCCGACGCCAGCGCGACCTTCTCCTGGAACCGGGCGGCGGCGAGGCGGCCGGCGTGATCAAGTACCTCGGCTCCAAGCGGCTCCTCCTTCCCCGGATCGCCCGTGCGCTCGGCGACGCGCGGGGTGCTCCCACGGTGCTGGACCTGTTCAGCGGGACCTCGCGCGTCGGGCACGCGCTCAAGGCCGCGGGGCATCGCGTGATCGCCTGCGATCACAACGCCTACGCCCACGCGCTGGCCCTCTGCTACGTGCAGGCGGATGCCGGCGACGTGCTGGCCGACGCCCGGAGGCTGGTGGACGAGTTCAACTCCCTGCCGGCGCGGGACGGCCCGGGCTGGTTCGTCGAGACCTATTGCCGGCGCTCGCGCTACTTCCTCCCCGAGAATGGGGCGCGCATCGAGACGGTGCGCGAGGCGATCGCCCGCAAGGGGCTGGCCCCGGAGCTCGAAGGAGTGATGCTGACCTCGCTCCTCGAGGCGGCCGACCGCGTCGATTCCACGACCGGCGTGCAGATGGCCTACCTGAAGGACTGGGCCCCGCGGGCGCGCAACCGTCTGGAGCTGCGCGTCCCGGCGGTCCTGCCGCGCGCCCCGGCCGGCAAGGGCCTCGCCGTGTTGGGGGACGCCCTCGGGGCCGCCCAGTGCCACGGGGCGGACGCGGCGTACCTTGACCCGCCGTACAACCAGCACTCCTACCTGGGGAACTATCACGTCTGGGAGACGCTCGTGCGCTGGGATCGGCCCGAGACCTTCGGCGTCGCGTGCAAGCGGGTGGACTGTCTCACCCGCAAGAGCGAGTTCAACTCCAAGCGGCGCCACGCGACGGCCCTGCGCGACCTGATCGCCGCGGTGCGCGCCCCGCGGGTGGTGGTCTCCCTCAGCGACGAGGCGTACGTGGCGCCCGGGAAACTCTTCGAGATGCTGGGCGCCCACGGGACTGTCGAGGTCGAGGAGATCGAGTACGCGCGCTACGTCGGGGCCCGCATCGGCATTCACAGCCCCGCCGGCGAGAAGGTGGGGACGGTCGGGCGGCTGCGCAACCGCGAGCTGATCCTCACGCTGACGCGGGGGGACGGACCGGGAAGCGCCCGGCCCCCGGAAGCGCCCGGCCCCGAGGCGGTGTTGCGCAGGTGACGCCCTAAGGTCGGATGATCCAGCACCGACTTCCGCTCTGCCACCGCCTCAGAGTTTACTCGCCACCGGCGCAGGCCCCCTCCCCTAATAACCAAAGTTCTCCCGCAGCCGACCAAGCACTGCAGCTACCGTCCCAGGTTCTCCAGCATCCGCAGGTGCTCGCGCAGCGTCGGGAGCGTCTCGGCCGCGAACTGCCGCAGCTCCGGGTTGTCCACTTCCTGCCGGGCCCGCTCGAAGAGCTCGATCGCCTCGTGGTGGGCGGCGATCTGCTGGTGCGTCCAGGCGGCGTTGAGGTCGCGGTTCCCGGCGTTGCGCAGTTCCTCGACCATCCGCGCGTGCTTGGGCAGCATCTGGTCCGGCACCGCCACGCCATGCCGCCGCGCCAGCAGGCGCAGGCGCTCGTTGGCCCGCGTGTGGTCGTGGATCATGTGCTGGGCGGCCTCGGCGGCCCGGCCCGTGAGCCCGGAGCGTAGCCCCAGCTCGGAGCTCCGCACCTCGTACAGCCCGCCGCTGGCAGCCTCCTCGACGAAGCGGGGGGTGCTGAGCGCGCCGCGCGTCACCTCCTCCGACCGACCAGAGTGGCGATCGTCCCGCTCGTTCGTGTCGCACCCCGCGAGCACGGCGAGCGCGAGGGCCAGCGCCAGGTGCCGGCTGTTCACGTTGCTGCTGTTCATGAGATGACCTTCCGGAAGTGGTTTTTCGAGCTCGGAGAGCGCGCCATCAAACGCGCCGTGGTTCCGTGCTGGCCGCGATTCATGTTGGCCCCGGGCCCAGAGCCGGGCGTGCCGCGAGTCGCATCTTGGGAGCGGCGCGCGCCGGCGTGTATAGGGGTTGAGGCCGAAAGTGCCGGCCCGCCTGAAGCGGGCGGCAGCCCCCTCCGAGCGCGCGAGGTGCGAGTGCGGGCGGTTCGGGCTGGTCCGGGCGGGCGCACGCGGGTTTGGGCTACTTTGGGCGGGGAGGGGCGGGAGGCGCCCGGGCGGGAGCGAGGGTTGAGGAGAGATTCTGGCGTGGTGAGGCGGTTCCCCGACGTCGGGCGGATCCGCCGCCGTCAGAGAACGGCGGCTGCGGGGCGCCGCGGGTTGAGTCCGCCCGGGTCACTGGGGGTTGGACAACGCCGCGTGGCGGCTTGCCGCGTGGTGGTCGTGCCGCCACCACCCCCCGCCGCGGCGTTCACCTGGGCCTCCTCGAGCGCCAGCGTGCTCGTCTGCGGGTCGCTCGCCTCGGCCCAGCTCTCGCCGCCACCATCACCGTCATCCCCGCCGCCGCCGCCCTCCCCAGCGCCGTCGCCACCACCCACACCTCCGCCTTCCCCCTCGTCACTGGCCGCCGCCACCAGCTCGGGGTCGCCGCTGGCCAGGGCCCCGGCCCGGTTGATCACCGGGTCGGTCACCAGCTCCTGGATCCGCCGGATGCCGTCGTAGTAGAACCGCTCGGCGCGGACGTACCCCTCGTCCCCGCCACCCCCCCCGCCGCCCCCACCCCCCCCGCCGCCCCCACCCCCCGCGCCGGGCCCCGGGTACGGGCTCTGCGTCTCGATCAGCCGTCCCAGCCCGTCGTACTTGTAATGTTTGACCAGCGCCCCGGGCCACCAGAGCTCATCCTCAGGGGCCGGCGCCGTCTCGTCGTCGGGGTCGGCCGGCGGGCCCGGGTCGGGGTTGGCCTGGGCCTGATTCACCTGCACCAGGCGGTTCCAGGCGTCGTACTGGTAGAAGTAGAGGCCGTCGCTTCTTATGTTCCCCGCCGCGTCGTAGGTATAGACCGTCGCGGCCGCGGCCCCGCCGTTGACCGCCTCGGCGCGGGCGTCGATGCGGTTGCGGTTGTCCGTCGCGTCGGTGACCGCCCGCGTGGTGGTCACGCCGCCCGCGACCTTCGTCGTCAGCCGGCCCGTCAGGGGCGTGCCCCCGTTGGCCCACGGCTGGCCACTCGAGTTGCCCAGCGGGTCCAGGGCCCACTGGTCCCGGTGCTTGCGCGTGCCCGCGACGATCACCGGCGGGGTGGGCGCCACGTCGAGCTGGCCCACGTCGGTGCCGATGAGCTGGCCCAGCGCGTCGTACTGGTTCACCTGCGACCAGGCGTTGGACTCGCTCGTGGTCGAGCTCGCCGCCCGCGTGACCAGCGCGCTCTGGCGGCTGCCCGCCCCGTCGAAGGCGTACCGGGCCCGGTAGAGCGTGCGCAGGCCCGCGCCCGCGCCCGTGGTGTAGTGCAGGTCAACAGTGCGCCCGAACCCGTCGGCTCCCGTGAGGCCGTAGCTGCCCCCGCCGCTGGGCGCCGCGAGGGCCATCTCGATGAGCGTGCCGCCGAGCGTGAGTTTCTGGCGCCGGTCCTGCCCCATGTACGTGAGGCCGGCCACGGGACTCCAGGCGCCGGCCCCGAGGCGGGTGTTCAGCGCGCCCGGGCGCGAGAGGCGGTCGTCGTCCGAGCCGGAGGCGCCGTACGCGACCTGGACCCAGCGCGCCGGCAGGCCCAGGTGGGCCGGATAGGTCATGCTGGCAAGGCGGTTGTGCCCGACCGCGGCCGAGGAGCCGGCACCGGACGAGGCCTGCCAGTCGTGCGCGTAGGTCACGCTGGGCGTGTTGGCATCGGCCAGCTTGCCGTGCGCCTGCCGCTCGGAGAGCAGGTTGCCGTGGTGATCGGCGGCGAACGTGGTATGGGCGATGACCGCGGCGGCGGCGGCCTTCGCGATCTTCGCCAGCACGCCCGTCATGTGGCCCTTCCGGGCGTCATAGGAGTATTCAACATACCCGACGCGGTCGGCCGGGGCATACGGGGCTTGCCCGCTCGGCCCGGGCGTGCGCAGCGAGTCCGGATACCCGGGAACAAAGGCGGCCCCCGAACCATCCGGTGACGGGTACGAGCCTACCTCGACGCTCGCCAGCCGGTCCAGCCCGTCGTAGCGGTAGCGGAAGACCACGCCGCGCGGGTCGTGCCGCTCGGCCACCTGTCCGGCGAACGTGTAGCGGAGGCGGATCGCGGGGTGCGCCGCGTTGGGCTGGCCCGTCGTGGCCTTGGGCAGGCGGAGTTCGCCGACCAGGCCGCACGCGCGCGAGACCACCTGGAAGCTCTCGTCGACCACGTCGGCCCCGAAGAGGACCTCGGAGGTCTGCTGGCGCGAGGCCACGTTCTGGCCGGCGGGCAGGCCGGCCTCGGCATCGAGCCCGGGCCACGCCGTCAGCCGGGCCAGCCGCCCCCACTGGTAGGCGTGCAGGGTGGCGCGTCGGTCCTCGACGGGCCCTGCGAGGTTCTCGATCGTGCGCTCCAGACGGTTGGCCCGCCCGTAGCGGTGCTCGGTGACCACGCCGTCGGGACCGCGCGCGAAGCGCAGGTTGCCGGTGACCGGATCGTACTGATTCAGCGAGAGGCGCGCGCCGGTGGAAAGGGCGGGGCCACCGACCTGGAACGTCTGCGGGTCGAGCGTCGGCGGGTCCTGGTCGTCGCGCACGAACGGGGCCGCGGGCGGCGTGGTGGTGAAGGAGGGCGTCTCGGTGCCCAGGTCGGCGCTGGCGATCAGGCGGCGCTCGCTGTCGTACCAGCTCACGCGGCGCGTGCGCACCCCGGCCGCGGTGGCGTTGCCCGCGCCGTCGGCCAGCGCGTCGGGACCCGCGGGGTCGGCCCGCTCGAAGCGCCGCTCCTCGACGGGGTTGCCCGCGTAGTCGTGCGTGATCTCCGTGCGCGCCAGCTCGTAGCCGTAGGCGCTCTGCCCGCGCCCGGGCAGCACCGTGCGGGTCGCCGCGATGCGCCCCAGGGCGTCGATGTCGCTGATCGTGACCGGCGCTCCGGGCCGCTGCGCGAAGACCTCCTGCCCGCACGCGCCAAAGTAATGGTGCTCGGCATGGGCGGCGAGCACCTCGCCCTGCGGGGCGATGGCCGGGAGGTCATGGCGGCGGACCAGCGTCGCCTTGCCCTCCGCCGAGTAGATCGTCTCGACCACCGTGTGCGGGCGGCAGGAGAGCCCGGCGAGCTGCGCGACCGTGACCGGGGCCTCGGTGCCCAGGCGCTGCGCCGGGTCGAGGCCCGCGGGCAGGGCGGGCGCGCAGTCCCCGCCGAAGGAGGCGACGAGGTAGGGGCGCCCCGCCAGGTCCAGATAGCTCAGGGTGGTTCCCAGCAGCGGGGCCGAGGCGGGTTCGCCCTTGTCGAACGTGTCGGTGCGCACGGGGCGGCGCATCCAGTCGTAGGACGTCACGGTCGCGTACCCGTCGGGGTCGGCCGCCGGCGCCTGGTAGAAGCCGTCCGCCCAGGCGCGGTTGTGCGAGCGGTAGCGGCGGTGGACGCGCGGCAGGCGGACGTCGGTGGTTCCGGTGCCGTACTCGAGCCGCTCGGCCAGCACCATGTCGTGGACCTGGTGCCCGGCCTCCTGGGAGTTCTGGCCCGCGGTGTTGACGTACTGCCCCGACCCGTTGACCAGGGCCTGGTCACCCTCCCAGGAGTCGTCGGCGCTCCCGGTGTAGGTGCGCATCTTCTGGCCGAGCAGGTTGCGCGTGGTGCGCGTGATGGAGCCGTCGATCTCCTGCTCGCGGAGCACGTCGACCAGGTCGTTCCGCCAGCTGCTGCCCACCGCGAAGAGCGACCCATTGAAGGCCCGCTCCACCAGGTCCGCCCGGCGCGGCCGGCCCGTCGAGTCCAGCGTGTAGCTCACGCTCGCCAGGGGCACGAAGGGAGGGAGGACGGGCTGGTCTTCCGCCGCCGAGCTGATCCCGATGATCTCGCCCTGCTCGTTGACGATGGGCCGGTTGCCGCGAAGGTCGATGCGGAAGGGAGCGGCGGTTGGCTCGGCGCCCGTGACCGTGACGAAGTACCCGCGCTCCTTGAGCGTTGGCGCGCCGTCCGGGCGCTCGCCCCGATACTGCCGGTGCTCGCCGGGGCTCTCGGTAACGAACGCGGGCTGGCCGCCGAGCGTTCCCTGGGGGCGAATGTTGTTCAGGACATACTCGTCGACGTAGAGGTCGTCGGGGAAGCGCCGTGGCGGCTGCCCGGGCTCGGCGGGCGGGGGGCTCATGACCACCCAGCGCCGCGCGAAGCGCGGCCCGGCCTGGTTCGGGGGCGCCGGGTAGAAGATGTCCGTCACCCCGTGCGCGTCATACTTCGTAACCGTCGCGAAGTTGCCGGGGGGCGTCCCGGGCCCCAGGCGCATCCAGCCCGACGCGGAGGTCGTCAGCCGCTGCGGGCGGCCGAACGTCATGTTGGGGCCCTCGGGAGAGTCGATCAGGGCGTTGCTGCTGGGATCGACGTCCACCACCACGGCCTCGGGGCGGCCCAGGGCGTCGCTCAGCTCGAAGCTGAAGATCAGGGAGCTGGCCTCGTCCTCGTTGGCGGGCAGCGGGTTCGCCGGGTTCCTCACCAGCCCGGTGACGGCCCAGACCCGGTTGCCGCTCAGGTCGAACTCGACGCGCTCGAGCGGGCAATACCAGTCCCCGTCGGGGCGCTGGCGTCGGGGCGGCCGCGTCACGGTCTGGGCGATCGCGATGTCGGTGGACTGGTAGAACTCGCTCTCGTAGGCCGTGATCGCGACGCTCGGGTCGGTCTTCTGGAGCTCGTAGTCGGGCTCGGCGACGAACTTGCCCGGGCTCGGGCGCGGGCCGTAAAACACGATCTCCTTCGAGAGGCCCTTGCGCGGGTTGTTCTGCCGGAAGAAGACCTGGCGCGTGTAAAGCCGGGTCGACACCGGCAGGCCGTCGTCGCGCCCGCCGCGCTGCACTCCCTCGGCCT
>DASPKO010000253.1:0-17723 GCA_035628055.1 Phycisphaerales bacterium | reverse complement strand
GCCCGCGCGGCTCGCCAGGAGGCGCCGGCCGGCAGCGCGATCGTCGAGCCCGTCGCCGCAGAGGAGGCGGCGGACGAGGTCGAGTTCGTTCACTACTTCCGCGTGAACTCCGCGGCGCCGCGGCTGAGCCGCTATTCCATCTTCACCGCCGAGCAGGCCCGGGCCCGCTACGGCCCGGCCCCGGGACCCGTGTGGGTGACCGTCCGCAAGACCCGCGAGGTCTGGCTGTATCACGGCGTGAGGGTGCACCTCGACGACGTGGACGGGCTGGGCGCCTTCCTCGAACTCGAGGCGCCCGTGACCACGCCGCGGCCGATGTCGCGCTGCCGCGCGCTGGTCGCCGAGCTCCGCGCGGCCCTGGGGCCGGCCCTGGGCGAGCCCGTGACCGTGAGCTACAGCGACCTGGTGGCCTCGGCGCCCGGGTGACCATCGGGCGTCGGGCAGGCGGCCGCGCGGGCCCAGCTACCAGGCCGCCAGCTCGCCGGTCAGCGGCTCGACCAGGTCCTTGGCCGTCACGATGCCGAGCGGACGCTCGCCGCGGCTGACGATCGCCAGGCGGGCCCCGGCGCGCGTGAGCTGGGCGAGGGCCTCTCGGACGGGGGTGCGCGGGGAGATCGAGATCGCCGGGCGCGCCAGTCGCCCCGGCGCGGTGCCCGGCGCCAGGCACAGGTCCAGGTGCTCGACGACGCCGACGACCCTCCCCGAGCCGTCGAGCACCGGGTACCTGGAGAACGGGGCCTGGCGCAGCACCTGGGCGACCTGGCGCCAGGGCTGGGCCTCGGAGAGCGTGCGGACCCTTGCCCAGGGGAGCATCTCATCGCCCACGGTGGTGTCGCGCATCGCCATGGCGCGGTCGAGCAGCGTCGTCTGCGCCTCGGAGAGAACCCCGTGGCGGGCGCCCTCCTTGAGCAGGGCCGCGATGCGCTGGCGCGCCGACCCGAGCGAGGCCTCGGCGTGCGTGCCCAGGAGCCGCGTCAGGCGCCGCGCGATCCAGCCCACCGCGGGGAGGATGAGCGTCGCGGTCAGGAGCCAGCGGACCCCCAGGAGGAAGTACACCGCCCGGGGCATGAGATGGTCGGCTTCGGCGCGGAAGACCTCCTTGGGCAGCGTCTCGGCCACCACGAAGAGGACCGGGGTGAGGATGAGCACCTCCAGGGCGATCAGCCCCCACTCGCTGTAACCCGCCCCGGCGAGCAGCCCGGTGAGCGCCACGGCCCCCAGGTTGTTAAAGAACGTGTTGGCGATGAGCAGGGCCGCCAGCGCCCGGTCCGGGTGCTCGACCTCGGCCTGCAGCAGGCGGGCGGCCCGCCCCGGGCCCGGACCGGCGTGCGCGGCGCGCACGCTCAGCCGCACCCGGTTGAGCGTGTACAGGCCCGTCTCGGTGCCGCTGCACAGCGCCGAGCCGGCGATGCCCACGACGGCGAGCGCCACCCAGCCGGCGATCGGGTCGATGGTCATGCGGCGCCCTCGGCGGGCGCGTGACCGCCGCGGGTCTCGGGGCGCAGCGAGACGGTCAGCCGCTCCACGACGCGGCCGCGCACCGCGCCGACCTGGAGGCGCACGTTGCCCAGCTCGACGGCGTCGCCGGGCCGCGGGAGCCGGCCGAGCATCGCCTGGACCAGGCCCGCCACGGTAACGACCCGGGAGTCCACGCGCAGGCCGAACATCTGGGCCCAGGCCCGCACGCTGAGGCGTCCGGGGACGGTCCAGGTGCCGGGACCGAGCTCGCGCACCTCGTCGTCGGGGGAGGCTTCGGCCCCGGGCGCCAGCTCCGCGACGAGTCGGCGGGCGACGTCCTCGATCTCGACCAGGCCCACCAAGCCACCCTGCTCGTCGACGCAGAGAGCGAGCTGGCTGTGCGTGCTCCGGAAGACCTCGAGGAGCTGATCCAGGCGCGCCAGCTCGGGAACGAAGCGGGCGGGCTCGACAAAGTCGAGGACGCGCGGCTCGGGCCCGCTGGCCGCCGCGGCCAGGTAGCGCTTGGTCGCCAGGATGCCGGCGACGTCGTTCCCCCCGGGCCCGCGCACCACCGGGAGGCGCGTGAGCCGGGTGCGGCGCACCAGCTCGGTGACCTGGGCGAGCGAGGCGGGCAGACCGAGCATGACCATGTTGACGCGCGGCGTCATCACCTCGCGGACGCGCAGCGTGCCCAGCTCGACGACCTGGGAAATCAGCCGCTGCTCGCGCTGGTCGAGGCCGGCCTCGGAGCCGCCGATCTGGATCAGCCGCGCCAGCTCCTCGACCGTGAGGGCCGGCTCGGCGGCGCGTGCGGGGCGGACGAGCCGGGCCAGGGGCGCGATGAGCAGGCGCTCGACGCCGCCCCGGACCGGAGCCAGGAGGCGGTACAGCCAGTAGATTGGCCCCGCCACCGCGCGCGTGAAGGTGATCCGCCCGGACCCCGCCAGGAGCTTGGGGAAGACCTCGCCGAAGACCACCAGAGCCAGGACGCTGACGGCGCTAAAGACCACGGCGGCGAGCGGGCTCGCCGCGCGCATCGAGACGACCGAGCCCAGGACGAAGTAGAGCACGTTCACGCAGTTGTTGAGCAGCAGGAGCGTGACGAGCAGGGCCCGGGGCTCGGCCAGCAGGGCCGCGGCCAGCGCGGCCGCCCGCGGGCTCGCCCGGGCCAGGCGCATCCGCTCGTGATAGGTCAGCCCGAAGAGCGCCGTCTCCGAGGCCGAGAAGAGCGCCGACAGCACCAGCAGGAGGGGCAGGGGCAGCAGGAATGGAAGGTCGGCGTGGGACATGGCCGGGCGCGGCGCCAACCGCGGGGTCTGAGGATACGTGAGCCGGGGCTTCGCCGGCCCGGGGACCAGCGCGGCCGCGTCGTAGCATGGGCGGCGGTCGTCGACCTGGGGCGGGGACACGATGCTGATGTTCCTCGCCATGGTGGCCGTCGTTGCGGGGGCGGTCGCCTCGGTGGTGGGCTTCGGAATCGGCAGCCTGCTGACGCCGGCGCTGGCGATCGAGACGGGCGTCGCGCTGGCCGTCGCGGTGGTGACCATTCCCCACCTGGCCGGGACGCTCGCGCGTTTCTGGGCGCTTCGCGGGCACGTCGACCGGCGCGTGCTGGTGCGGTTCGGCCTGGCGAGCGCCGCGGGGGGCCTCGCCGGCGCGCTCTTGCACGCCCGCTCCAACGAGCCGGCGCTCGCGGGCCTGTTCGGGTCGTGCTCGTCATGGCCGGCCTGGGCGGGCTGACGGGCGCGATCGCTCGGCTGCGGTTCGGCCGCGCCGCAGCGCTCGCCGCTGGGGCCCTCTCCGGCATCCTCGGTGGGATGGTGGGCAACCAGGGGGGCATCCGCTCGGCCGCCCTGCTGGGCTTTGGGCTCGAGCGGGACCGCTTTGTCGGCACCGCGACGGCGATCGCGCTCATCGTCGACGCCACCCGGCTGCCGATCTGCCTCGCCAGCCACGGACGCCGGATGCTGGCGATGTGGGATTTGATTGCCGTGCTCTCGGCCGCGGTCGTGCTCGGCACGATCGCCGGCCGGCGCGCCCTGGCGCACGTTCCCCCGCGCGTCTTCCAGCGCCTGGTGAGCGGCGTCGTGCTCGCGCTCGGCGCGGCGATGCTCGCCCGGGCCTTCTCCGGCTGACCTAGGGGCGGCTCGTCGGCCCCGCGGGTGTCGGGGGCTTGATCGCCCGCTCGACCGCCGGCGGCACGGGCGGCCCGGCGAGCTCGTTGGTCCCGAGGTGCTGCGCCTTGAACGCCAGGGCCGCGACCGCCGCGCCCGCCACGGGCGCGACCACATACAGCCACACGTGCGCGATGTCCCCGCCCGCGAGCACCTGCACGAGCGCGGGTCCGAGGCCGACGGCGGGATTGAAGACGCCGCCGGAGATCGGGCCGGCGACCGCGGCGGCGCCCGCCACCGTGAAACCGATCGCCAGGCCGAAGTAGGAGTTGTCCTGGGTGGCCCGCGTCGTCGCGACGTTGAGAACCACGAGGGCGAGCGCGAACGTGAAGAGCGCCTCGATGGCCAGGACGACCCAGGTCTCGGCGCCGGGGTTGGGTCCGGGCATGAAGCCCTCGAGCCCGATGGCGCGCACTACGCCGGCCGCCAGGGCCGCGCCCGCGAGCTGGGCCAGGATGTAGGGCAGCAGGTCCACGCCCTTGAGTTTCCCGCGCAGAAAGATCGCCAGGCTGACCGCGGGGTTGTAGTGGGCCCCCGAGACGTGTCCCCCCATGTAGACCATGGCCATCAGCACCGAGCCGATCGCGACCGGGGCGAGGGGGCCCCGTGCCAGTCCGACCGCGAGCACGAGGAAGAACGTCCCGATGGCCTCGGTCAGGTAGCGGGGCATGGCGGTCCCTCCGGGGCCGTCGCATCGAGCGGTCCGGCCCCTCCTAAGCATCGGCCCGTCGCGGCCCGCCGCCCCAGATACCCGGTCCCGGGCGGCCCGCGTCCGCGTGGCGGGCGAGTGTGCCCGCCCGGGCGCGCCACCCGGGTCGTACCCTGTGGAGACCTCACGCCGCACGGGAGTAACGCTTCATGGGCCAGCTTTCCGTCCTGTCCACGGTTGGTTCCTCGGGTTCACTGTCGCGCCGCGAGTGGATCCGTGCCACGGCCCTCACGGGCGCTGTCGCGGCCGCGCCCGGCGTGGTTGGGGCAGACCCGCATCAGCCCGGGACAACCCACGCACGCCAGCCCGACCAGCCCGGCCAGCCTGCCGGCTCCCCGGGCGCCGGGCCTGGGCCCGCCTGCGGACAGGGCGCCGGGTTCTACCGCTTGGCCGTCGGCACCGCCCAGGTGACGGTCGTGAGCGACGGAGCGTTCCAGCTCAGTCCTGCCTACCCGACTCTGGCCGTGAACGGAACCCGGGAGAATGTCGAGCGCGCCCTGCGCCGGGAGTTCCTCAGTCCCGAGGGGGTGCCGACGCACGTCAACGCCCTGCTCGTGCGCACCGGCACCGACACGGTGCTCGTGGATGCCGGGTGCGGACCGCTCTTCGGGCCGACCACCGGCCACCTCATCGAGAACCTCGCGCGGGCCGGGACCCGCCCGGACGAGATCACTGCGGTCTTGCTCACGCACCTGCACGGCGACCACATCGGCGGCCTGCTGGACGAGGCCGGCCGGTCGCGCTTCCCCAAGGCCGAGCTGCTCCTGCACGCCGACGAGCACGCGTTCTGGTCCGCGGAGGACCCGGACCTGTCCGCCTCGGCGCTCCCGGCGGAGCGCCGCGCCGGCATGGTGCGGGCCGCCAAGCGGCTGCTGGGGGCCGCGCGGTTCACCCTGCTGCGCGGCGCGGCGCAGGTGCGCCCGGGCATCGTGCTGGTGCCGGCGCCGGGACACACCCCGGGTCACTGCGGCCTGCTCATCGACGGGGGCGGGGACAACCAACTGCTCTCGATCACCGACGCGATCCACAACGCCGCGATCCAGCTCGCGCACCCGGAGTATTACGTCGCGTTCGACACGGCGCCGGAGCAGGCGGTGGAAGCCCGGAAGCGTCTGCTGGACCGTGCCGCCGCGGAGCGCGTGCTCGTGACCGGCGCGCACCTGCCCTTCCCGGCGATCGGGCACGTGCGCCGGCGGGACGAGGAGTCGCGCGAGGCGGGGGCGGCGTACGAGTGGGTGCCGGAGGTGTGGCGGTGGCACGCGTGACCCGGTGGCGGCCCGGCCGCGCTGCTGGCTTACTCATTCCCGCGCCCCTCGAGCCACCGACCCGCTCATAGCGATACCGGGGCTTGGGGCTAATGTCCGTAGCAAAGACTTTCCCTTGGATTCGGCGGCGCGCCGGCCCTCGAAGACGTGCTTCGGCACGTTGAAGTGCACATACACGTCCCCGTGCCGGAACTCGATCAGCAGTTTCCGTGCTCGCTTGGCATAGGCGAAGCGGGCGATGCCCAGGACTGCGGCGACTCGATCCGCTCGGGCATGCCGGATGGTTGGCATGCCTGACTCGAATGGGCTTCCAGGTCGCACGGGTCTCCAGACCGGTGGGTGCGCCATGGCACCGATCTCCAGAGCGGTGCCGCCCCGGTCCTATCCCTTCCTCCGCACCATCTCCTCGACCCACACCGGCACGTAGGGCGGCGTGCACCCCTTCGACACGGGCCAGTCGCGGTAGAGGCCGACTGCCCTGCCGATGGCGATCGCCCGCTCGCGGTGCCCGGGGTGGTGGATGCCGATCGCCGCGAGGGTGTTGTTCATCGTCCACTGCACGTCCGGCTGGGCCGTCGGAAGCTCGCGCTCGATGCGGTCGAGCAGGGCGGGCAGGTCCAGATGCTCCGCGTCCCCGCTCACGCGGGTGGCGGTGAGGTTCCAGCCGGCCCGGGCGGCCCAGCGATCCTCATCCCGCATCCACCTCTCGCGGAGCGCGTCCCTGTCGGGATGGTCCTTGACGACATAGGCGTTCAGCCAGTCGGCCACCTGGGCGCACGTGACGGAGCGCGTCAGCCTGTCGAGCTCGTCGGCCGAGAGCGACTTGGGCTTGATGATCAGCGTGGCGAGGAGCTGGGCCTCGACATTGCCAGTCTCCCACAGCTCGAGCGCCAGCGCGTGATTCGTCTTGAGCCGCTTGGCCAGGGCGCGGATGTCGCCGAGCTTGACGCCGAACTGGTTGGCGGGTGCGCCGGCCTTCTTGTTGTGGGCCCGGCGGGCCTCGTCGCCTAGTGACTCGAGCTCCGCGAGGATCTCCGCGACGGTCATGGGCAATCGTACGGGCGGCCGGCCCGCGGCCTGCCGCGCGCTCGCCACGGCCTGGCATCAAAGAAAAAAAGACCCGTGCGAGCACGGGTCCCTGTCAATAGCGGGGGCTGGATTTGAACCAGCGACCTCCGGGTTATGAGCCCGACGAGCTACCAGGCTGCTCTACCCCGCAGTCGATGCCGCACTCTAGGCGCTGGGTCTTCCGCGGTAAAGCACGCGGGTCCGGCCGACTTCGCGCCCGCCGTGTGAGGCCCGAAGCTCGGCCGCCTGGGGCCCCCGGCGCGGGGCGTACCGCCCGGAGCGCGTGCCGGACGAGGGACCACGGGGGCCGCCCCCCCGCCGCCGCGCGCCAGAGCCCGCGAGTCGACCGTCGGCACAACCCGCAAGCCCCGGTCTGCCAGTTCACGGACGGGCGCGAACATCGACGGGCCCAGGCCCGCCCCCGGCTACCATCGCGCCGCATGGCCAGAGAACGGCAAGCGCGGCCGACCAAGCCCGGACCCGACGAGGCGCCCGGGCCAGCCGCCGACCTCGGAACGGCGCCGGGTCGCACGGCGAGCGCCGAGCCCGAGGCCGCGGAGCGCGAGGCCGAGCGCGCCCCGGAACGGCTCGGCGGTTCTCACGCCCTCGTGAATGTGCTCCTGGTCGGGGGCGGGGCCCGCGAGCACGCGCTTGCCTGGAGGCTGAGACAGTCGCCGCGCCTAGGCAAGCTCTGGCTGACCGACGGGGAGAACCCGGGCCTGGCCGCCCTCGGCCAGGTGGTCGACGTGCCGGTCGACTGGGTCCGCCCGTACCGAATTCAGAGCTTCTGCGAGAAGAACCGGATCGGGCTGGTGGTGATCGGTCCGGAAGACCCGCTGGCGGCGGGGGCCGCCGATGCGCTGGCGACCCCGGGCCGCGTGGTTTTCGGGCCGGGCAAGGAGGCGGCGCAGCTCGAGTCCGACAAGGCCTGGTGCCGGATGCTCCTGCGGGGGGCCAGCGTGCCGATGCCCGAGGGCCGCGTCTTCGCCGATCCGGAGGCGGCCAAGGGGTTCCTGCAGAGCCGGGAGAGCCCGCACGTGGTGAAGGCCGCCGGGCTGGCCCGAGGCAAGGGCGTCTTCGTTCCCGACACGCTGGCCGAGGCCCTCGAGGCGGTCGACCGCATCATGGTGCGCCGCGAGTTCGGCGAGGCCGGCAGACAGGTGATCGTCGAGGAGCGGCTCAAGGGGCGCGAGGCTTCGGTGCTGGCCCTGGTCGACGGACGGAACATCTTCGTGCTCGAGCCGTGCCTGGACCACAAGCGTCTGGGCGAGGGCGAGTCGGGCCCGAACACCGGGGGCATGGGCGCCATCTGCCCCGGGGGCATCACGGATGAGCGGCTGCTGGACCAGGTGCAGCGGCAGATCCTGGTCCCGACGCTCGACGCGATCCGCCGCGAGGGGCTCGACTACCGGGGTGTGCTCTACGCGGGGATCATGCTCACCCCCGCTGGGCCCAAGCTGCTCGAATACAACGCCCGCTTCGGTGACCCGGAATGCCAGGCCCTGATGGCCCGGTTCGACGCGGACCTCATGGAGGTGCTGCTGGCCACCGGCACCCGTGCCCTCGATCAGGTTCGGATCGATTGGCGGCCCGGCGCCTCGTGCTGCGTGGTGCTGGCCAGCCGGGGGTATCCGGAGAAGCCACGCACCGGCGACGTGATCGGCGGTCTCGACGAAGCCGCCCGGCACGAGGGCGTGCTGGTCTTTCACGGGGCCACGAGACGCGATGCCGAGGGAAGGATCGTGACCGCGGGCGGGCGGGCGATCAGCGTCGTCGGGGTCGGCGACGACCCGGCCCAGGCCCGCCAACGCGCCTATGACGCGGCGGAGCTCATTCGCTGGGAGCACCGCGTGATGCGCCGCGACATCGGCGCCGTCACGGCGGGCGCATCGGCCGCGCCGGCGTAGGCCAGCGCCAGCCCATCTGCGCGGGCTGGCCCGATCCCACCACGGAGGTAAGTCATGCCGACCGCACTCGTGACGGGGGCCAGCCGGGGCATCGGCCTGGAGCTGGCCAGCCGACTGCACGCCGGAGGGTGGCGCGTCCTCGCGACGGCGCGCGCGCCCGGACGGCCCGATGGGCTGCGCGACATCGCGGAGGTGATCCGCCTGGACGTCGCCGACGACGCCTCGGTCGCGGACCTGGGCCGGCAACTCGGGGGGGTGAGCCTCGACCTGCTGGTCAACAACGCGGGGGTGAGCTCTCCGGGCAAGCGCCTGGCCGACCTCGACGGTCCCGAGCTCGCCCGGGTCTTCCGCGTCAACGCCATCGCCCCCCTGCTGGTGACCCGGGCGGCGCTCCCCGCGCTGCGCGCGGGCGGGCGCAAGCAGATCGTGAACATCTCGAGCCAGCTCGGGTCGATCGCGGGCAACACCGGCGGGTCCTCCTACGCCTACCGCGGCTCCAAGGCGGCCCTGAACATGCTCACGGTCTGCATGGCCCACGAGCTGCGTCCCGAGGGCTTCACCGCCGTGACCATGCACCCCGGCTGGGTCCGAACGGACATGGGCGGCCCCGAGGCCCCCCTCACCCCGGCGCAGAGCGCCCGTTCCATGCTCGAGGTGCTCGAACGCCTCACCCCGAGCGACACGGGCCGGTTCCTGAACTATGACGGGAGCCCGCTGCCGTGGTGACCGCGGTCCGGGGGACGGCGCGGCGGCCTAGTGCGGCCGCAGACGCTGGGCCTGCGCCCAGGCCCGCCACACCGGGTCCCCGCGCAGGCAGATGTCGTCGAGGAGGGCCGCGGTCTGCGCGTCGCTCCTCCCGTGGCGGAGCTGGGCGCGCGCGAGCGCCTGGACGCTGGGCAGATGGCCCGGGTAGACCTCGAGGGCGGCCTGGTAGCTGGCGATGGCCTCGTCGGAGCGGCCCGCCTGTTCCAGAACGAGCCCGAGATTGAGCCGGGGATCCGGGTGCCCGGGCATGAGCTTGCGCGCCCACTCGAACTCGCCGGCCGCTTCGTAGAGCTTTCCCTGGGCCAGGTAGAGCACGCCCAGGTTGTTGTGCGCCGGGCCGTGGTACAGGTCGTGCCCGAGGGCCTGGCGCAGCAGCCGCTCGGCCGCCGCGTTCTGGTCCGCGGGCTGCCCGGCCGCGAGCAGGGTCAGCCGCCGGGCCTCGGCGGGATCACGGGCCGACGCGCTGAGCGGCGCATACGGCCCCCGCGGCGTCGACGAGCAGGCAGGGAAACCGGTGACCACCAGCAGGCCAACCCCCGCCGCGGCCGCCACGCAACGCCCCCGGAGGCTCACCGGAGACCCCCGGCGTTGTTCATGAAGAGCGCCTCGAGCCCGATCATCGCGCGCAGGGGCAGGTCCTCCGCGACCCCCGGCGCTGCGCTGCGCCGCGGGCGCGTCCGATCCGGCTCGGGACCGATGTCCAGGCTCGCGATCACCCAGTCCGGCTCGCGCTCCCGCCAGGCGCGGAGGAACCGGCCGAGCTCCGGGAGGGTCAGCGAGGTGAGCGCGAGCGTGGCGCGCCGGCGCGCCGCCGGCGCGTCGCTCTCCCCGGCCGCCGGGTCGTTCACCGTGAGACTCGAGAGAACCGAGGCCGAGAGCCCGGCCGCGCCGAGCGCCGCGCTGACGCTGGGCGCCAGCGCCGCGTCGGAAGGACGCCGGCGCGTCCATTCGGGGAGGCCGGCACGAAGTGCCATGATCTCGCGGACGTCGGACTCGGCGCGGACGAGCTCGGCGCAGGCCGCGGCGGCGCGCTCCCGCGCCGATCGCGCCGGGGGGACCGTCACGAGCAGCGCCGCCCCGCCTCCCAGGAGTGCCGCGGCCCAGGCCAGCGGGACCGAAGACCTCATCGCGGAGCCCCCGGCGCCGGGCGCATGGAAATGGTCAGCCGCGTCACCGAACCGGCCGTGTGAAGCCGCGGCTCTTCGAGGCGCCACCCCGCTGGCGGCGTCAGCGCGCCAAGGAACAGGGCCGGGTCTCCCTCCACCGCGACCGAACACCCGATCGCGAAGCCCGAGATGGTCAGGGCCTGGGGCTTGCACGCCACTCCCACGGGCCACGCCTTGAGGAGGGCGGCGAGGATCGGCGCCGCGTCGGGAGCGGGAGCCTGGCCGGCGCACCACCGGTTCACCTGGCGGGCGCGCGCCAGCTCTGCGGGCACCAGCTCGGGCCGGCCCCCCGGGACGACGCCGGCGAGCACGTCCGCGGTCCGCCGGACGCGGTCTTCGGCGAGGCGGCTCCAGTGGCGCTCGCGCCGCACGGCGCCGACCGAGACCAGCGCGGCGCACGCCAGCAGCGCCGCCGCGGCGAGCAGGTGGCGGCGCTGGCGGGCGCGCCGGAAGCGGGCGGGCTCGAACGCCCCGACGAGCAGGTTGAGCCGCTCGGGGGACACTCGGGCGCCGAGCTCCGGGGGGATGGCCGCGGGAACGAGCGAATCGGGCCCGGACTCCAGAGCACCCAGCTCGGCGCGCCGCGCCGCGCAGACCAGCAGGCGCCCGTCGCCCAGCGGGGCGCCCACGGCGTGCAGCTCGTCGCCGGGCAGCGGGGCGTCTTCCTCAAAGACCGCGCGCACGCCCTCGGGCAACGGACCGCAGCGCCCCCACCCCGGGGCCTCCACCACCGACCAGTAGAATCGCTCGGCGGGCCAGCTCGGGCTCGATGAAACTCCGTTCACCGCCGACCTCCCGAGCCCTCGGTCGTCAGCGACAGGCTGCGCACGCCGGCGCGGTCGCGGATGGTCACCCCGTCGTCGGTGACGGCCTCCACTGAGCGCCCCCCGATCCTCTCACCCGCCGCCACGATCAGCAGCGCGTCCGTGTCGGGATCGTACAGCATCGCGGTCCGGACCCCGGGGCCCTCCTGGATCACGGCCAGGAGCTGCAGCCTCAGCGGGGGTGGGGGCGGCGGCGGCGGCTCCTCCTTCGGTGGCGGCGGCGGGGGCGGCGGGGCCACCCAGAGCGGCGCACCGAAGGCGGCTACGTCGAGCACCACGCTCTGGCGCGCCGGCGTGCCCGGAGGGTCCGGGGCCGCGGCTGCGCTGCCGCCAACCGTCTCACCGGGGGGCGGCCCGAGCGGCCCCAGCGCCCACCACGAGGCCAGCGCCAGGGCGGCGGCGCCACCAGCCCCAAGAACCCGCACGGGCACGGCGGCGCTCATGCGGGCGTCTCCTCGAGCGCCTCGATCACTCGCGCCACCTCCGCGGCGGTCGTCACACCCTCGCGCACGAGCCGCTCACCGCCCTGGCGGAGGGTCGCCATTCCGGCCTCCTGCGCGGCCTCCTTGATCTCGAGCGCCGAGCACCGGCGCTCGATGAGCCCGCGGATGGGCGGGTCGACCAGGAGCAGCTCGAAGACACCCGTCCGGCCCTTGTACCCGGTCCCGAGGCAGTCCGGGCACCCCTCGCCCGCGCAGCCCGCGTGCCGCCGACGCACCAGCCGCTGCGCGAGCACCGCCGCCAGCGAGGAGGAGACCAGGAACGGCTCGACCCCCAGGTCGAGCAGCCGCGCGATGGCGCTCGCCGCGTCATTGGTGTGCAGGGTGGATAAGACCAGGTGCCCGGTGAGAGAGGCCTGCACGGCGATGCGCGCGGTCTCCTCGTCGCGGATTTCGCCCACCATGATCACGTCCGGGTCCTGCCGGAGGATGTGCCGGAGCCCCGAGGCGAAGGTGACCTGCTTCTTCGGGTCCACCTGGGTCTGGCTGACCGAGAGCCCGCCAGCGCCGCCGACGCCGGAGAGGTCGTATTCGATCGGGTCCTCGATGGTCAGCATGTTCAGCTCGCACCCGCGGGCCTGTCCCCCGGCATGGCTCGCGGTGATCCAGGCGAGCGTGGTGTAGAGCGTGGTGGTCTTGCCCGAGCCGGTGGGTCCCGTCGAGAGGACGATCCCGCTGGTGCGGCTCGCCTGCGCCAGGTAGCGGCGCTCCACCTCCGCGGGCATGCCCAGCGCGGCGAAGCTCAGCAGGTGGGGCGACTTGGAGGGATCCAGCAGCCGGAGAACGACGCGCTCGCCGTACAGACTCGGGAGGACGCTGATGCGCAGATCGACCCGCCGCCCCGCGTGCTCCCCGGCCGAGCCTCCCACGGTGACCGTGGCCCGCCCATCCTGGGCCGTGCGATGCTCCGCGACGTCCAGACGTGCCATGACCTTGATGCGGCTGACGACCGCGGAGGCCATGGAGGCCGGCAGCTCGCGCACCGTGTGCAGAGCGCCGTCCAGGCGATAGCGGACCAGGGTGCGATCGCGCACGGGCTGGACGTGCACGTCGCTCGCCCCGCGCAGGAGTGCTTCGAAGAGCACCAGGTCCACCAGCCGGACCGCCGGCTCCTTGCCCTGCACGTTGAGCAGGTCGCTCTCGGCCTGGCGCAGCACCGCGTCGATGTCCGTCTGGACGTCGCCCGAGCCCTCGAGGACCACGGGGGGAGCGTCCGCGTCGGGGCCGTGCCCGGCGGTGGGCCGTCCGCGCGCGTAGACCGCGTCGATTGCCGCGGCGATGGACTCCGCGGGCGCGACCGTTGCCCGCACCGGCCGGCCCAGCCGCACGCCCACGTTGAAGGGGATGAACGGCTTGGTGTGCTCCGCGACCAGAAGCGTCTCCCGCCCCTCCTCCGTCCCGGCGCTCAGCACCAGGTGCCGGCGCGCGTACTGATGCTCGATCAACCGCAGAAACTCCGGGCTCGGCTGGCCGGCGTGATCGGGCGGGGCCGGTCCCGGCAAGGCGGAAGGTGGCGCGGAATCGGCCTCGGCGGGCCGGGCCGGCTCGGCCCCGGGGCCCGCGTGAGCCCGCGGGGGCGCGACGCTCCGCGCCGGGGGAGGGCTGATCATCTGATCACCCGGGGCGCCACCCGCGGCCACCCCTCGTCGACCGCCGCCTCTCCCAGGTCGTGCCGGCTGACGTGCTTGAGGTCCTCGAACGAGCCGTGCCGGAAGACGTTGGCCCGGATGAACACGAAGAACCGGTCCCGGCTGACGCTGCTGTTCCGGTTCTTGAAGAGCTCGCCGAGCAGGGGCACAGCCCCGATGACGGGCACACGGCTCTCGGCGTCGGCCTCGCGCAGCAGCTCCAGGCCCCCCACCACCACGGTGTGCCCGTCGGGAATCATCACGGAACTCTGGATGTTGTTGGTCTGCTTCGGCGGCGGGAGCCCCTGGCCCCCGCTCGCGCCCACGAACGCGCTGAGCTGCACGGAGTAGTTCAGGATCAGGTGGTCACCGGCCGCGATCTGTGGCCGCACCGTCGCGATGGTGCCGGCGTCGAGCGTGCCTCCGAACGCGGTGGTGGTCGTGGACGTGCCGGTGCTGACCGTCGCGAAGGGCTGTTGGAGCACCGAGGAGAACGTCCCCTGCTGGTTGTTCCCGACGAGCACCCTGGGAACGCTGCTGGAGCGGCCGTCGTTGAGGATCTCGAGCGCGCGCAGCACCGCGGAGAAATCCCCGGGGTTGAGCACCAGACCCGTGAAGCCCGCCCCCGCCCCGCCGCCCGGGTCGAGCGCATCGTTGCGACTGGCCAGTCCGAAGATGCTCGCGAGCGTGGCGCGGGCCCCGCCGTCGAGGTCGAGCTGCTTGGTGAGCTCGATCCCCAGGCTCAGGCTCTGCGATTCCGAGAGGCTGACCATCAGCACCTCGAGCAGCACCTGGGGCTGGCGCACGTCGAGCTTCTGGATCAGCAGCTCGAGCTGGGCGAGCTGGCGGGCGTCGCCGACGGCGATGATCGTGTTCGTCCCCTCGTCCGCGGTCAGGACCAGCCCCGGATCGCGCCCCCCCGTCGGGCCCGCGCGGGGCACGCTCGGCCGGGGGGCCGGGGCCGAGGACTCGGTGACCGGCCCGGGCCGCTCCGCGCGCGGCGGGGGCGGCCCAGGAGATGCCGGTGCCGCCACCCGGTCGCTCCGTCCGATGTCCGGCACCGCGAGCTGCGGCGTCGCCGGGGCCAGCGCCCCGCTCCCCTCGTCGGCCTCGAGCACCCCGGCACCGAGCAAGCTGTTGAGCACTCCCAGCAGCTCTCCCACGCCCCGGTTGCGCACCACGAAAGACCGCATCGGCCGGCGCGTCCCCGGCGCGCTCGCCTCCAGGCGCGCCAGCACGTGCTCGATCTGCTCATGCTCGCTCGCCGTCGCGCTCACGATCAGCGTCCCCGTCAGCTCGTCGGTGACGAGCCGCCACCGCTCGTCGCCGCCCGCGGCCGGGCGGACCGTCGCCTCGATGAGCTCGGCCACTTCCTGCGGGGCAAACGCCCGGGGCGTATAGGTCGCCGTGCGCACGGCCTCGCGCCTGTCGACCTCGGCGAGCAGCTCGCGCCAGGCCGGCGCCGCGGTCGCCGGGGCGATGAGCACGACCGAGCCGCCCGCGGGCGCCGCCAGCACTTCGCCGATGAGCTTGCGCCCCGAGATTGCCTCCTGCTTGGCCGCGACCTGTGAGACCAGCGCCGCCAGGGCCGCCGCGGACAGGTTCCGGGCCGGGATCTCCTCGACGACGGGGAGCTCGGCCGCCGTGTCCAGCTCGGCGAGCACCCGCTGGATCTCCGCCAGGCGGGGCCCGAGGTCCGCGAGCACGATCAGGCCCGAAGCGCCGAGCTCCGTGATCGAGGCGCCGCCCTTGGAGAGCAGGGGCTTGACCGCCTCGATCAGCTCGCGCCCCGGGCGATGGCGCGCGCGCACGACGACGGTCTCGAAACCCGGGCGGCGCGCCGGCTCCGTCCCGGCCCCGGGAACCAGCGGGAGCGGGGCCGCCGCGGCCGCGTCGGCGAGCCGCACCACCATGTACCCCTCGGCACCCGGCGCGCGGATGGTGGTGAACCCCTGCGACGCGAGCACGCGGTTCGTAAGCGCCCAGAGTTCCTCGTCGTCGATGTCCTGCGCGAGCCGCAGCGTGACGGCGCCCTTGAGCGTCGCCGCGTCATATTGGATGTTCAGGCGGAGGCGCTGGGCCGCCATGTCGACCAGCCGCGCCAGCTCCACCTGGCCCGCCAAAGTCAGCCGGCCCCCGGCCGCGGGCAGCGGGGCCGGCGGGGGCAGGGGCATTCCGTCGGCGCGGCGTGCGCCCGTGACCGTGCCGGCCGCGGCGAGCAGCAGGCCCGGGAGCCACCAACATCGCTCGACCCCGGGACGGCGCCGCATGCGAACCTCCTGGTAGCTCGGGCGGGAGCAGGCTAACCAACCACCTCGGACGCCGCAACCCCCCGCGGACACCGGCACGAAACTCGCAGAGCCCGACACTCGATGCCGGCGCCCTCGAGCTCATGCTCCGCCAAGCCAAGCGCCGGGCGGGCGCAGCGCGATCGAAAGAGGCCGGCCGAAGTTCGCTCTCCGGTGCGTGCGCGGCCGCACTCTCATGAGGGTGCCACCGGCCTAGGAAATCGGACCCCGAGGTGTTCTCATGTCGGGACCGGTGGATAAGTTGCATTCTTCGGTGCGCGATCTTGACATCGTCGCGACCCGATGGGCATGCTCGGCGCGCGGGCGGGTCGGCCGCGATCGGGGCCTCGAGGCCGCCGAGTGCCTTCCGGCTTGGCCCCTCCACGGGAGCATCCCCATGCAGACGCGGACCTCCGGGTGTGAAGTCCCCTCGCCGGCACGCGCCCGGGGCCGCGCCTGGGCGGTGGGCGTGTCCGCGCTGCTCGGGGCCCACGTGCTATCGGCCTCGGCCCAGGATCGCCCCCGCGACGATCCGCCCCCGACCGCGCAGGACTGCAACACCCGGCTCATTCGAGTCGAGGCGTCCGGGTTGCCCTTCCGCGCTGAAGGGGAACTGTGCGATCCGATTCCCTACCTGCAGCCCGTGGACCCCTGCTGGGCCCGCTGGGGTCTCGACACGAATGTTCCCGCCCCGCACGCCTGGGGCCTGCTCGAGCACACCGTCCCGCAGCCCAACGCCAAGCCGGTCTCGGCCTGCTGGCACGAGGTCTACAAGACCTTCTTCATCGCCTGCCGCGAGGGCAACCTGCCGATCAACCTGGTTCCCGGCTACTCACTCAACATCAATCTGCTCGCGAGCCCGAGCATCGGCGACTTCCTCCCGCCCGCCGCCACCCTTGGGGCGAGCTCGGTGGCCCTGGTTCCCCAGGGGGCCGCCTCCGCCCCCACGGGGTGGCGCGGGCTCCAGCGGCCGGTCCACGAGGGCGCCGTCGATCTCATCACCGGTTCGCCGCTGGCGCGGACGAGCGAGCTGGAGCTTCCCTTCGCGGGCGCCGCGTTCCGGCTCGTGCGGACGCGCTCGCACTCCCAGCGCGTCGAGGTCTACGCCTGCCATGTCGATGACACCTGGTGGGACTGGACGGGCAACGGGTGGATGGCCAGCGAGGCGCCCCTCCTGCTCATCGACTCTGCGGTCCCCGACATCGTCGGAGACAACCCGCGCACGACCTATCTGGTCCTCGACGCCCATCACTCCATCCCGTTCCAGCGCTTCGAGGACAGCGGCCGGTACGAGGCCCCCGCCCGGTTCCGTGCCGGACTCACCCACAACGGCCAGTGGGGAGCGGGCGGCTGGATCACCCCGCCGACGTGGTACAAGGCCTCGCTCTACGACGGCGCCCTCACCTACACGTTCGTGGTCGTCCGCGAGGACGTGCCCCTGAACATCTGGAGCACGTTCGCCTCGACCGTGCCCTGCCAGGCCGTCGGCGAGCCCTACGACCCCCTCGACCCGCACAGCTGCGTCTCCTCGATGCACGCGCGCCCGTTCCTCCCGCAGCAGTTCGGCGGCGCCAAGCCCTGGTGGGACCCGATCTCGCTCTCCCAGAACCCCGGGCAGGGCCTTCCCTTCTACGGCCTGTGCACGCGGATCGAGGACCGCTACGGGCACGTCGTGGAGATCTCCTACGGGTCCCAGACGCAGTACGCGCTCGACAACCCGCAGAGCCCCCCGCCCGATGAACCGCCCCCGCCGGGGTGCGTCGAGTGCCTCCAGGACTGCCCGGGCAAGGGACAGATCCGTTCCATCCGCCTCCGCCGGGGCGCGGAGACGTACTGGACGCTCCTGTACCGGTACCGGATCGCCCCTGCCGACCCCGGGGGCGGCCAGGAGGACTGTGCCGCCGCCGGGCAGCTCGCGTGGGGCCGCCAGATCCCCGTGCCCTTCGATCATTTCGGCACCCGGGTGATCGA
>DASPKO010000252.1:0-6365 GCA_035628055.1 Phycisphaerales bacterium | reverse complement strand
CGAGCGAGGCGCCCGCGCCCGGAACCAGCCCGGCCAGCGGCCCGCCCTCCCCCTCTTCGTCACCGCCAGCCCGGCCGCCCAGCAGCTCCACGAGGCGGTCGTGCACGATCCCGATCATCTCCTGCCCGGGCTTGAGCGATCGTGTCACCTCCCGGCCCCGTGCTTCCTCCAGCACGCCGCTCACGAACCGGTCGACGACGTCCACGTGCACGTCGGCCTCGATCAGGGCGCGGCGGACGTCCTCCATGGCCTCGGCCACGTTCCGGTCGGTGATGCTCCCCTGCCCCGAGAGCTTCCGCAGGACGCCGGAGAACCCTTCGCTCAGCCGCTCGAACATCCCGCCTCCTGGACAGTGCCCCGCCCCGCAGCGCCCGGCCCGCATGCTAGGGCCCGCGCCCGGCGCCACCCCTGCCGCGGCCTACACTGCGCCGAGGCCCGGGCACGGCGCCGGGGCGCGCCCAACCGGGATCAAAGCGCATGGCCAAGAACTCGTTCCGCACCAGGCTGATCACCCCCGAGGCCCAGGTCCTCGACGAGCCGGCCACCTATGTCCAGCTCCCCGCTCACGACGGGTCCATGGGCTTCCTTCCAGGCCGGGCTCCGATCGTCGCCAAGCTGGGCATCGGCGAACTCCGCATCGATTTCGCCGACCAGGCCGCGGGCGGCAAGGGGCAGGGCGGCTCCCGGTCCTTCCTCGTCGAGGAAGGGTTCGCCCACATGGTCGAGAACACGCTCACGGTGCTGGCCACCCGCGCCACCCCGGTCGAATCGATCGTCGAGCAAACCGCCCAGGCCGAGCTGGCCGAGGCGGAGGCCCGGCCCTTGGCCCAGGTCACCGACCCGGGCCAGCGCCAGCGTCTCACGCGTCAGAAGGAAGCCGCCCGCAAGAAGCTGGCCCTGGCCCGCCAGTTCCGTTCCCGCGGCGGGGCGATCTGAACGCAAGCCTCGGCCGGCGCTCCCTGTCCCCTCGGGGCGGTGACCGCCCGGTCCGCCCTCAACATGGAGACAGTCATGAACGTGCGCACGATGGCCCCTCCCGCCCTGGCGCTGCTCGCCGGCGCGTCCGTCCTGGTCGCGGCCTCCAGCCCGCCGCCCAAGACGCCGCCGGCCCCGGCCACCGCCCCCGTCCGTCCGCCGCAGCCGGCGCCGCAGCCGACCCCGCCCCCGGCCGAGGCCCAGGACATGGACCACGCCCCCGAGGAGCCCGGGCCCCTGCACGCGCGGCTCGCCAAGCTCGCCGGCACCTACACATGGTCGAGCACTTTCTCCATGCCCGGCATGGACAAGATGCCCCCCGAGTCCGGCACCGCCACCCTCCGCGCCGTCCTCGGAGGACGCTTCCTGCACGCCGAAGAGACCGGCACCATGATGGGCCAGGAGTTCACCTCCTTCAAGATGTACGGGTACAACTCGGGCGCCAAGAAGTACGAGGGCGTGTGGACCTACACCGGCTCCAACGCCATGATGCACCTCAAGGGCTCCACCAACGACGATGGGAAGTCCATTCGCTTCGACGCCAGCGTCGATGAGGGAGCCGGCGGCGAGGGGGAGGCCTTCCAGATCACCCTGCGCGAGATCGACGCGGACCACTTCACAGTGACGCTGACGGCCCGGGATCAGGGCGGGATCGACATGGCCTCGCTCGAAACAACCTATACGCGGACCGGCGCCGCGCCTCTGGCCCCCCGGGACCCCATCACCGTTCCGTCCCGCGGTCCGTCCACCCCGGGCCCCAGCCCCGCGCCACCCCCCGGGAACCCGGCCGCTCCCGCCACCCCGAAGCCCGCGCCGCCCCCGCCGGGCCGCTGAATCTTCTTCCGCAAACTCGGTTTCCGAGCGCCCGGGCCGGTCCGGGCGTTTTTTTGCGCGTCGCGATCCGCGCGCACGCGCCCGGCCCTGGTCCGGTGCAAGTTATTGCAACTTCACCGGCGACCACTGCGGACCGCCTCTACCGCGGTTTTCCGACCGGCGCCGCACCCCGACTCCTGGGGGGTTGGTGCGAAGGACACGAGCAAAAACTCCACAAGCCCGGCCGGTTCGGCCGTTAGCAACACTCCACCAGCCCGGAGCACGGCGCGCATGACACGACGAATCCCGGCCGCCAGCCTGGTCCCGACTCCCGCGCCCGCGCGCGGCCGGCGGGGCTTCACGCTGATCGAGCTCCTGGTGGTCGTCGCGATCATCGCCCTCCTCATCAGCATCCTGCTCCCCGCGCTCGCCCACGCGCGCCGGGCGGCCCAGCTCGCCAAGAGCCTCGCCAACCTGCGCAGCGGCGCCCAGCTCGTGCACGCCTACGGCCTGGAGCAGCGCGACACCTTCATCAACCCCTTCACCACCAGCAACGGCAACTGCGAGAGCACCATGTGGGTCTGGGACCAGGAGCGGTACTGCCGCTGGGGATGGCCCTACGGCATCCCCTTCTCCACCAGCGGGACCGAGAGCTACGGGTATCACTGGCTCACCCACGCGCTCTATGCCACCGACGAGGGAAGCTCGCGGATCGACATGATCTTCGCGCCGGGCGACGCCGAGCTCCGCGCCTGGTACGCCAACAACCGCGCCGCCGACGGGGACCTCACCTGGGTCTTCCCCAGCTCCTACTGGTACCCGCCCGTCTTCTGGCAGCGGCGGGAGCGCTTCGAGCCCGTGGCGCGCCCGGATTCCTGGCCCATCGACAACTACTGGATCCAGCGGCACAACATCGCCGACACCCTCTGGCCCGACGCCAAGGTGCTCTTCTTCGAGAACAAGGAGTTCGCCAGCGACACCCGGCCCATGTGGAACCATCCCTCGGCCCGCCCCGCGGTGGTGTGCGTGGACGGGAGCGCCCGCGCCGTGCGCATGCGCGACGTGATCGCGCGCACCAGCACGCAACCGGTCGCCGAGCCCGGGCGGATCGATGCCCCGTCGGGCCTCTGGTCGCCGGGCGACCAGGAGATGAACAACATCTGGTACGGCCCGTCCCAGGGCTTCTCCTGGGTCTATGACCAGCCCGCCTACTTCTGGGCGACGCGGCACGGCATCAGGGGGCGGGACCTGCCATGAAGCTCGGACGCATCGAACGGATCAAGCTCGGCGGTGCGGGGGCGATGTTCGCCGTCGCCGCCCTCCTCATCGCCCGCACCCTCACGGGCGGGGCCTCCGCGGCGCGGGCCGACCACGAGGCCGCCCAGCGCCAGGCCCAGATCGTCGGCCAGCTCCGCGCCGGGGCGGAGCTCCGCACGCCCGAGGAGATGCTCGAGCTGGCCCACGACCACGGCCCGGTCTCGCGCACCGCCCAGCCCGCGGGCGACGAGCACTAGCCCGCCCGGCGCGCACTTCTGCGCGTCGGAGCCCGCGCCCCCGCAGCGCTTGCGCGGCCCCGCCGCGGCTCCGCCCACCAACCCATCCCATGCCCCGGCGGGGCGGTCCGGCCTCCTGGCACCGCGGTTGTTCTCCGTTCCGCGGACCACCGCGGGAGCCGGAAGTATGCGCCAGATCCATCAGAGCCCGGCCCCCGAGCGCGGGACGGAAGCCGACCCGGGCCCCGGAGCGCTCGGGGCGCGCCTGATCGAACTGGCAAACCTTGCCGTGGCGGTCCACCTGGCCCTGTCCGGCCTGGACCAGGCCGGGCGTGCCGGCCGACCGGCGCCGCGCCTCGCGGAGGCCGGGGCGAACGCCAGGGCGCCATCCCGCCCGGAGGTGCGCGCGTGATCAACGGTCTGAACATCGCCGCTTCGGGCCTGCTCACCAGCATGTACCGCCAGGACGTCGCCGCCAACAACCTGGCCAACCTGGAGACCGTCGGATTCAAGCCGGACTTTGCCAGCACCATGAGCCGCGCGGGCGTCGCGGAGGAGGACGGGCTGCTGTCCCTGCCGCGCAACCGCCTGCTCGACCGCCTCGGAGCCGGCGTGCTGCTGGCCCCGAACCGGGTCAAGCTCGCCCAGGGTTCCCTCGAAGAGACCGGCAACCAGCTCAACGTCGCCCTCGAGGGAGACGGGTTCCTCGTGGCCCGCGCGGGCGAGGGGCCCGATGGTCTCCGCCTCACGCGCGACGGCCGCCTCGCCGTCGACACCTCCGGGCGGCTCGTGCTCGCCACCTCCGGCCTCCCGGTGCTCGACACCGCGGGCAAGCCCGTCCAGGTCGGCCATGCCGGGTTCAAGGTCGAGAGCGACGGGGCGATCACCCGCGACGGCCTGGCCCTGGCCCGCCTGCGGCTGGCCCGCGTCAGCCACCCGCGGCACCTGAGCAAGCTGGGGCAGGGCCTCTACGCGGCCCCGGACGGGGCGCTTGCGCCCGCGAGCCCGGCGACGCGCGTCGTCCAGGGCGCGGTCGAGCGCTCGGGCGTGGACCCGATCGCCGCCATGATGGACGTCACCAGCGCGGCCAGCTCGGTCACCAGCCACTCCCGCCTCGTCCAGCTCTATGACGAGCTGATGGGCCGCACCATTTCCACCCTCGGCCGGGTCGGCTAGCGCCACCTCGCACCCAAGGACGGCACCATGGCGATCGTCTCCCTGCAGTCGGCGGCCTCGGCGCTCACGGCCTTGAACACCTCCATGGACGTGATCGCCAACAACCTCGCCAACGTCAACACCCCCGGCTTCAAGGCCTCGCGGGCCAACTTCGAGGACCTGCTCTACCAGGAGAAGTCCCAGCCCGGCGTCGAGAACGCCAGCGGCGACCAGCGCCCCCTGGGCCTCTACGTCGGGCTCGGCACGCGCGTCTCGGGAACGCAGCTCGACTTCCAGGTCGGCTCGCCCATTCCTACCGGCCGCCCCCTCGACATGTACATCAACGGGATGGGGTTCTTCCGCGTGCGCGTGCAGGACGAGCTGGGCACGGGTGGCCTGGCCTACACCCGCGCCGGCCAGTTCACCAAGAACGCCGAGGGCGAGATCGTCATGGCCAACGACCAGGGCCGGCGCCTGGACGTGGGCTTCACGATCCCCGAGGACGCGACCGAGGTCTCCGTGGACAGCAACGGGCGCGTGTTCGCGCTGGTGCCCGGCGAGGCCGAGCCCCAGGAGCTCGGGCAGATCGAGCTGGCCCTGTTCGTCAATCCCGCGGGGCTGAAGCAGGTCGGCGAGAACATGTACGTGGAGACCGCCGCCTCCGGGCCGCCGATCAGCGGCGTGCCGGGCACGGAGAACTTCGGCGAGGTGCAGTCCAAGCAGTACGAGGGCTCGAACGTGGACCCGACGCGGGAGCTGATCGAGCTGATCCGCACGCAGCGGGCCTTCGAGATGAACTCCAACACGATCCGCGCCGCCGACGAGTCGCTGCGGACCATCGCCCAGCTCCGCCGCTGAGGCCCAGGGGGAACCGGACCATGAGCCAACTGGCCTGCCCGCGCCGCGCCCTGCTGGTGCTGGCCCTGCTCCTTGGCGCCGCCGCGAGTGCCGCGCACGCCCAGACGTCCATCGAGCTCAAGGGCGCCGGCCGCCCCGCCGCGCCGGAGGCGCCGCTCCGGCTCGCCGACGTTGCCCGCCTCGCGGGGCCCGACGCCGAGTGGCTCGGACGCGTGGAGATCCCGCTCCCGCCCTCCTCCCGCGGCTTCGCCGAACTCTCCACCGCGGACGTCCGGGCCGCGCTCACGGCGCACGGCGTGGCCATGGGAACGGTCACGATCAGCGGGAGCACCTGCACGGTCGGCTCGGCTGCCGGCCCCGCCGCGGCGCCAGACCTTGCCCCGGCCCCCGCGTCGGCCGAGCCTCCCGCCGCCGCGCCGACACTGCCCACGATCCGCGACGCGGTTCACCGGCGCCTCGCCGACCTCTACGCGGTGGACCCGGCGGATCTGCGCCTGAGCATCTCCGAGAGCGACGCGGAGTTCGTCGATCGCGCCCTGGACCCGGCGGCCCGCGTCGAGCTCCAGCCCGTGGGAACCGGAACCTCGGGGCGGCTGCCCGTCCGCGTTCTCGTCTATCGCGGCACGGCGGAGAGCGCCCGCCTGGCCGAGTCGCGCACCGTCACGGTGGCCCCGACTCTCCGCCGCCAGGTCGCCATCGCCGCCGGCCCCATCGACCGCAAGGAGATCATCGGGCCCGGGTCGTTCCTCATCGAGGAGCGCTGGGTCGGTCCCTCGTCCAAGGCGCCCGCGCCCGCCGCGGCGGTGAGCGGGTCCGAAGCGGTGCGACGCATCGCCGCCGGGGCCGTCATCGGCGCCGGCGACATCGCCACGCCCATCGCGGTCCGCCGCGGACAGACCCTGTGGGTGCACTGCCTGAGCGGGAGCGTGGGCGTGCGCGTGCGGGCCCGGGCCCTGAGCGACGGACGCGAGGGCGAAGAGGTGCCGTTCCGCGTCGAGGGATCGAAGGAATCGTTCCGGGCGCGGGTGAGCCAGGGACGGGCGGTGATGCTCGCGTCTCCGGCCCCCGCCG
>DASPKO010000251.1:0-4822 GCA_035628055.1 Phycisphaerales bacterium | reverse complement strand
GGGATCACGGTCCCGGCCGCGGAGATCGTGGCGGCCCAGGAGCGCGGGCGGATCGAGGCGGTCAACGCGCTCCTGCTGGACAAGGCCCGCGAGCTGCTGGGGCGGCGCGAGGTCGAGTACCCGGTGGACCACGTCATGGAGCTGACCATGTCGCTGATCCGCCAGAACCCCGGCTACGCGATGCAGTACCTGATCGCCTGGGCCAACCAGCGCCTGGCGATGGGCTGGACCCCCGAGACGCTCCGCACCCTGCCTCCGGCCCAGGCGCGGCAGGCGCTGCTGGAGGCCTCGCGCCGGTTCGTCGAGGAGGACAGGCTCGCCAAGGCGATCGGCGAGGCGCTGGCGCTGCGCGAGCTCCCCGAGCTCGAGGCCCACTTCCGCGAGCGCTACGGGGCCGAGCTCCCGCCCATGATCCGCAGGCTCCGCCCCGGCCCGGACCGCGACGACCTGGTGCGGGCCCGGGTCGAGTCGATCCTTCGGGCCGAGCTGATCTTCTTCGAGCGCACCATCATGCTCGAGACCATGGACCCGCTGTGGAGGAACCACCTCTACGCGATGGACCAGCTCCGCGGCGCCATCGGCTTCCGGGCCGTCAGCCAGCAGGACCCCCGCATCGAGTTCAAGCGCGAGGGCTCCCGCATGTTCTCCCAGGTCATGGACAGCATCCGCGACCGCGTGACCGACGCGATCTTCAAGGTGCGCCTCTCCGTCGCTCCCGCGCCGGGGGGCGGGGCGGGGCCCGGCGTGACGCCGGGGTCCCTCCCGAGCGCCCCCGGAGCGACGGCGGCGGTGCTGCCGGCACCCACCATCGCCGGGCCCGGCCTGATGATCGTGGGCCCGGGGCTGGGTCCGGTGGACGGCGCGGGGAGCGCGGTCTCGTCCCCGGCGCCCCCTCCCGGCGCGGAGAGACCGGCTGCCGCCCCCCCCGCGCCGCGTGCCGCCGGTCCCCTCGCCACCCCTCCGAGGTCATCGGCGGTGGGCCCGGCCGCGGCGCCGGCGGGCACGGTGGTCAAAGCCGCCAAGCGCTACGGTCGCAACGATGCGTGCCCGCAGGGGGCAGGCCGGAAGTACAAGAAGTGCTGCAATCGCCCCGACGGGGTCTGCACCGGGGAGGGCCTGAGCAGGCCACCGGCCGGCGGGGACGGAACGGGCGCGGGGGAGGGAACGGGCGCCGAGGCCGACGCCTAGCCGCTCGGGCTGCCGACAAGGACCCCGGCGGGACGGCCCGCCGGGGCTCATGATGGTTTCCGCGTCCGGGGCTCCGCCAGCCGGCACGTGGGCCTGGTTAGCTGGCCATGTAGCGGCGGGCGCGCGACCGAGTGTCGGTGGTGCTGATCTCGGTGCCGTCGATCCGGTAGCGCTTGAGCTTGCGGTCCCGGCACAGCTTGGCCAGGGCCTGGTTCATGGTGCTCTTGAGCGACCGGGCCGAGGCCTTGGTCGAATAGCCGACATCGCGCAGCGCCCCGGCGATCTCCTCGGTGGTGAGGGGCGCGTCGTGGTGGCCCTCCTCCCACACGCGGAGGATCGCGTCGGTCAGGCTCATCTTGCCCCCGCGCCCCGTGTTCGGCTTCACCTCGCGGAGCGCGCCGTTGCTCGCGGGGCGGGTGGAGGTGGCGCCCGCGGCCTCGGGCGAGAGCATCCCGTCGAAGGAGGCCATGCGCCGGCGCTGCTCGCTCACGAGCGCGCGGGCCTGGTCGCGGATGGCCGCGATGTTCTTCTCGGCCTCGTCGGCCACCGCCCGATACGCGGCGCGCGCCTGGCGCTCGCTCACGCGCTGGGCCTCGATGAGCCGGGTCACCTGGTCGAGGCGCTCGGCGATTTCGACGAAGCTCAGGTCCGTGACCTGGCGCCCGTCGGGGATGAGTGCGATGGAGGCCGGCGCCTCCGCGTCGTGAGTCAGCATTGCGTGTTGTCTCCGAACCGACCGCGCCGGGAGACCCGGGGGTCTTGTCTGTTTCCAAGTCAGGGGCCGTCGCGAGCTAGGCAAGTATAGCCGGCGCAGATAAACATGTGGTCCCGCGGCGCCGCGTGCCAGCGCGCGCCCCGGTTTTCTTTGTCCCGCATGTGCCGCCGGCCCCCCACGAATCCGGCCGCCTGCCGGGGCGTATAGGCGGGCGGGTGGTATGCTTGCGACGGTGGTCACTAGGAGAGTCCGCATGGAGGTCAGGCTTGGTTCGGGCGTGCGTGGGCCGGACGGCGGACGCTCCCGCGGGTTCACTCTCATCGAGCTCTTGATCGTCATTGTCATCCTGGGCATCCTGGCGGCCCTCGCCCTGGCGATCGCCAACCGGGTCGCCGTCGGGGGCAAGGAGCGGCTGACCAAGAACCTCATCCAGGTGCTCGACCAGGCCCTGGCCGCTCACGAAGCGGGCGACCGCGGGCTGCCGGCCTTTTACACCGACCCCGAGGGCAACTCGTTCCCCCTGGTCGATGGCCGCCTCGCGACCCGTGCGCCGACCAAGCCCTTCGATCGGGTCGCCGATCCGTCCCAGCCGGCCCTCTCGCTGTGCGTCTTCCTGCTCACGGAGGCGGCGGGCGATTCGGGCAAGTTCCTCCAGGGGATCGATCCCGACCTTGTCAAGAAAGAAGAAGTGGCGGCCTGGGGCTGGCCCCAGGCGGGAGGGGCGATCGCCGCCTTCGGGCCCGGGACCGGCAGCAACGGTCCCCTTGGGACGGTGATCCACGACGGCTTCGGGTTCCCGCTGCGCTTCAGCCACCCGCGGTTCGACGGGCCCGGCGGGGCCATCTACCGCCAGGACAACGGCGGTCCCTGGACCCGCGTGGACCGCCCGGACATCGACGTGCCCGCCCCCCCCGTCCCCGGCCAGCCGGCCCGGCCCGCGGCGGCCTTCTCGCGCAGCACCTATCCGTTCAATCCCGACGCCCCGCCGAACGTTCCCAATCCGGTCGGCGACAGCGACGAGGGCACCAGTGCCGGCGGGCGCGGGTACTTCTACTCCGTGGGCGCGGACGGGAATCCGGGCACGCACGCGGACAACGTCTACACGACGGCGCCCCTCTTCCCCTCCGAGGCCAAGACCCGTGAGTAGCCGGGCAGACCCGGACGTCAGGACCGGCCGAAGCGCTTGTCCAGCTCGCGGAGCGTGAGGCGGATCGACGTCGGGCGCCCGTGCGGGCAGTTGCTCGACCGCTCGACGGACTGGCGCAGCTCCAGCAGCGCCGACAGCTCGCGCTCGCTCAGATGGGCGCCGGCCTTGATCGCCGCCTTGCACGCCATCATGTCGAGCACCTCGTGCAGGGCCGCCTCGGTCCCGGGGGCCAGGCCGTCGGCCTCGGCCCGCTCGATCAGCCCCGACACCAGCGACTCGGGCTCCACGCCCCGTTCGGTCAGGAGGGTGGGGAAGGCCTGCACGGCGACCGCCGCCGGGCCCACGGGCTCGACCGCGATCCCCAGCCGCCCCAACAGCGGGGCCAGCTCGGCAAGCCGAGCGGCCTGGGCCGGGGTGGCCGGGATGACGACGGGGACCAGGAGGGGCTGAGACTCGAGGGGGCCGCGGCTGACGCGGGCCAGCAGGTACTCGAACATCGCCCGCTCGTGGAGCGCGTGCTGGTCGACGATCACGATGCCCTGCTCGTCCTGCGTGACCACGTACGAGTTGTGCACCTGCAGGAGCCGCCCCGTCGGGGTCGGTGGGCCACCCAGCTCGCCCTGGCCCGGGACCGCCGCCACCGTCGGGCCCCGCGCGCCGTCCGTTCCGTCCGGCCCTGCCGCCGGCAGGGACGTCGCGGGAGACACGCCGGGCGCCCCATCGTGCCGGGCGGCTTCTGTCGCGGCGCCCGGCGGCTCCAGGTCCTGAAGGCGCGCGCGCCCCGGCGTCAGCCCGCGGAAGAAGCTGGCGAGCGCCTCGGCCTCGACGTGCCCCGGCGGAGCGCCCCTTGCGGGCAACGGGTCGATCCCGCTGCCAGGCAGGTCTCCAGCGGGCCGGCCGGCCAGCGCCGTTCCGGCCAGGGGCGTGAGGTCGGCGCGACGGAGCGCGTCGCGCACGGCGCGCAGGACGACCGAGTGCACCAGCGACGAGTCGCGGAATCGCACCTCGGTCTTCTGCGGGTGCACGTTCACGTCCACCATCGCCGGGTCCATTTCCAGGAGGAGGACCGCGGTCGGGTACCGGGCGGGGTCGATGAGCCCGCGGTAGGCCTCGCGCAGCGCGTGCTGGAGCGTGCGGTCGCGGATGGGCCGCCCGTTGAGGAAGACGTGCTGGCAGCGCGACGTGGACCGGGCCAGCGCGGGCGTGCCCGCCAGCCCCCACAGGGCCACGCCGCGGGAGTCGTCGAACTCGTCGGCGCCGACTTCGAGCAGCTCGGGAGCGAGTTCCGCGAGGTGGGCAACACGAACTACGCCCGGCTGAACGACCCTGCCGTGAACGCGCTGGTCGACACCGCTCGGGTGGCCACCGACCCCGCTGTCGCCTCGGACGCCTGGCGGCAGGTGCTCGACGCGGTGCAGGCGACCGACGCGTACGTACCGCTGGCGGAGACCCGGGTGCAGCTGCTGGCCGGTCAGCGGCTGCGCAACGGCGTGGTCATGCAGCCCTACGGCGGCTACGACGTCGCCACCGCCGGGGTCAGCTGACAGCGTCGGGAGCACCGCAGGGAGCGCCGGCGACCGAGGAGCGGAAGCTGACGGACGGACGGACGGGGTCAACTCATCGACGCGGGAGTTGAGAACCGGGTCAGCTGACGCCGTCGGTTAGGCTGGGAAGTCGTGCCCCGGCCCACCGGGTGCGAGTCCACACCCCGTGGGCATGAGGACAGGAGACTGAACCGATGGAGCTGGCCCTCAACGTGCTGCTGGTGCTCA